>NZ_CP047030.1:2041875-2400000 GCF_009796825.1 Algibacter sp. L3A6 | reverse complement strand
ATCCATACACGGGTAGAACTCAAACTATTTCGATGAATGCCAATGAAGAAATTGCTATTGGTTTACAAAGTGCCCCGCAAATGGCACAGCAGCATGGGGGCCTACATGAAAACAATCAATATCAAGCATTGGTTGATAACGTTGGAAACAAATTAATAAATAATAGCATTGCAAGGGAAACACCTTACAAATATGAATTTCATTTACTTGCCGACCCAAACACAATTAACGCATTTGCTCTTCCAGGTGGTCAAATATTTATTACATACGCTTTGTTTTCTCAATTAGAAAATGAAGATCAGTTAGCTGGTGTTCTAGGTCATGAGGTTGGTCACGTTCTTGGGCGCCATAGTGCAGAACGTATTGCTGAGAGTGAATATTGGCAGGGCTTAACCACTGCCGGCTCTGTAGGTGCAGACATGGGAGGCCTAGTTAGTGGTATTGGACAAAACACATTACTTACAAACGGGCGTGATGATGAACTTGAAAGTGATGAATTAGGTGTCCGCTTTATGCTAAAAGCAGGTTACAATCCTGAAGAAATGATTGGCGTTATGGAAATATTGAAAGCTGCTGCGGGACCAAATCGTGTTCCAGAGTTTAAAAGCACACACCCTGACCCAGATAATAGAATTGAAAAAATTAGAGAAGCTATTGAAAAATATAAAGGTTTATAGTCGTTTAATTTTATAGACTACTTTTACAAAAAAAAAGACTGCCTTTCGAGCAGTCTTTTTTTTGTTTTGATTTATTTATATTTTAGTATTCGCGGTATTCACCAGCCCCAATATTGAAGGTTAATGAAAAACGTAATGTATTTTCTAAAGGACTCTGAACTTTAGAAGCTGAGAATAGATAAGATAAATCTATGTTTACCACATTGGCCTTAAATCCTGCTCCTAGTGCAAAAAACTTTCTAGCTCCTTTTTCTTCACTTTCGTTAAAGTACCCTGTTCTGAATGCAAAAGAATCTTGATATACATATTCTGCTCCTAATGAATATGTAAACTCTTTAATTTCTTCACTAAATCCACCTGGTGCATCTCCAAAAGATTGAAACATACCTGCTAAAAATCCAACATCTTGAGATTGCCCTTCGTAAATAACATTTGATGCTCTTAAATCTCCTAGAGTATCTACATCCTCATCATACTGGCCGTTTCCATTTTCATCAGTATAATTATATTCATCACCTAACCTTGGAGGTGTTGGCACCAATAATTTAGCAACTTCTGCTGTTACTGCTATTTTATTATAATCATCGAATATAAAATCGAAACCTGCACCTAAACGCAAGTTAGTAGGTTGAAAATTTTCGACTCCACCTTCCTCGTAAGAGAATTTAGGTCCGATGTTTTGAATGGTAAATCCCATTCTCCATCTTCCATTAAAATCAGCGTAAGCTTCTTCTTCACCTTGATAAAAACCAGAAATATCTACTCCAAACGTACTTGCAGCTGTAGCATCGCCACCTAAACCACTTAGCTTTAAATCGGATCTCATGTAACGCATAGCAACAGACATGGCAAATTCTGGAGATAAACGTAAAGCATATGATGCATCTAACGTAAACTCATTGGGTCTTTGTATTAAAGCATTCACAAATTCGTTTTCACGGAATTCAATATCTCCCAAAGAGAAATATTTTAAACTGGCTGCAAAAGCACTACGATCATCAATACGATTAAAATATGTTAAGTTTCCTAAAAAAATATCATTAACTAACTTACTTAAGTATGGCGTATAACTAACACCTACTCCTGATTTAGTTTCTGAAAAAGCATACTTAGCAGGATTCCATTGTTGAGAAAAAGCATCTACAGAAGTTGCAACTCCCATATCTCCCATAGCTGCTGCACGCGCATCTGAAGTAATTAATAAAAAAGGAACGCCTGTTGTAATAACTCTAGAATCATTTGTGTTTGGTATAATTACAGTAGTTTCTTGAGCATTCATTTTTACAACAAAAACGAATGATAATAATAAGAGTACTTTAGTTTTCATGAATTAATATTTAGTTGCAATATATATTTTTTTATAGAATTACTAGCTTTTCAATCTTTTCTACCGTTTTGTTTAACAGGTTGGAATGGACTTTTAATTTGTAAATATAAACACCTTTACCAATTTTATCACCAAAATCGTCACGACCATCCCAAACAATATCTCTAGATAGCGAACTTGTAACATTAAAACCGGTAGCTGTTTGTCCGTTTAATGTTCGAACCAATTTTCCGGAAACGGTGAATATCTGTATAGAAACGTCTAAAGGAGCCGAACTATTGTGATTAAACCAAAATTCTGTATAATTAACAAAGGGATTTGGGTAATTCAATACATTATTAATAACCAAAGCCTCATCTTTATCATAAACAATAAACTGAATTTCTGATACAGCAGAATTATTATACACATCCCAAGCTTTTAGCGTTAACGTGTGCAAACCAGGTTCTAAATCCCTAAACGGGTAACTCAAAATTCCTGTTTTATAATCGTCTACACCTGTTTGGTAATAATCGTTAAGCACAACCGGATTTGTTTCATCACCATCAAGTATGGCAACAATATCATGACCAACACCACTAGCTGTATTTATACCATTTTCATCTTCCATTATAGCCAATAACGTTGGCGACTCGTTGGTAATACCTCCGGATACAAAGTTTTCATCATTCATATATAAAGAAATAACCGGTCCTGTATTATCTACCGGAGCATCTTCATTTAAACCTCCTATTTTAACTGTACCAATACTTGCTCCAGCTTGATTACTTTCTAAGGCTTCATCTTTAGAGTAAAAACTCACCTTCCCTACTCCAACAGGAATACCAACATCTTTTGGCACAATAAAATCGAATTCAAATTCACCATTTGTAACAGAGGCTTGTCCTCTAAAAATGATTTCGCCTAACGTTAAAAAATCTAATTTCACAAGTTCTCCATTCAGTCGTGTACCATCATTTGCTAAAGTTTGACGCTCTATATTTTTATCATAAATAGTTGTAGATACTGTACCATTATAATTACTTAATAAATTACCAGATAAATCGGTTACCTCACCAGCCATTTTTACATAACTTAAAGCTTTTAATGTATCGGTTACTTGCGCTAAAGGCACATCGTTAATTTTAGTTAAGTTTATATTAGGTTCTGCAAAAGCAAGTTTCATGGCCGGATCACCTATAAAAAAGACTAAACGCCTTTGGCTCGAATTAGATATTGCAGGGTTGTTTTTTGTTAGCCTTAATGCTTCGGCCATAGAAGGATATTCGTTGTCTTGAAATGTGTCATCGTCTGAATACGAAAACAAATATTGACCTAAATTATTATTAAAATTAATAGCGAACGACACAAAGATTTGTCGTGTGGTAGATATTAATCCAATGGCGCCAGAATCTTCATTCCAGTAAGTTACTTCACCGGCTGTTTCTTTATAAGGGTTATCAAACTTAGTATACTCACAAGTTACAGTTACAAAACAATTGAGTTTTCCGAAGTTACGAAACTCCTTAATTTCTTCTTGAAACAACAAATGCTCTTGCGCCAACCCATTTTCTCCACCATGCCCAAAGTAGTTTACAACTAAAGCGCCTTTATCAATAGCATCTATAATTTCTGAAGTTACACGAGGATATCTATCTCCTCCTGCTGTTGTTTCTTGTTGAAAAGCATCGGAGTGAATTTTTATAACATTCAAAAATGGTTTTTCTTCGGTAATTAAATTCCCGATATTATCTGTGGTTTGTTGCAATACGCCTTCCCAATCTAAATCCACATCATCTGAAATCACAACCACATTATTCCGCCATGTACCTAAAGCTTCTTTTATATAGTAAGATTCTATTTTATCGACCATTTGATTTGCACGTTCTGGTGTGTCGGCAAGAATTCGACCAACGGCAATATCTAATTTATCACTAGAAATCATGGTTCCTTCATTTTCATCCATCATTCCGTAGAAATCATCAGACACAAAAGAATTTGTCAAATTCAAACTTTCATAAGAATACCAGGAAGGCATCACGTTTGTATTATTAGGTATACGATCTTTATAATCGAAAGATCCATCGCCAAACAAACATAGATATTTTATTCTATTTTCAGGAGTACTGGCATTATCGTAAACATACTTTACCAAATTTCTTATCGCTCCAATATCTTGGTTTCCGGTACTGAATTCATTATAAATTTCGGTTAACCCTAAAACTTTTACATTCAAACCATATTGATCTGTGTTAATTTGAGCTAAGCGATTGGCCTGACTTAACATATTATCTGGTGCAACAATAATATAATCTATATCTTGAAACTCATTTTGATTGTTTAAAAATATAGTCCCTTTTATATTCTGATTAGTTAAAGTCGTTTTCCCATCAAATTTAGGCTCATAATAATCCGATGGTGTCACGGCTACATAGGTTTTTAAAACTCCTAAATTAGAGGTGAACGTAAAATTATCTTCGGCTGTACTATTTTCGGCATTAGTGACATTATAAATATCAGTAACATCCCAAACTTCGGAAATTTCAGAAGCATTTTCAATGGTATATCTACCTACACCAGAAGCCGATTCTACAGCTTTATTTTTAAAATGAAACTGAGGTTTTATAAATTTTAATGCCCTAGTCGCTTCAATAGAAATATAATCTAAATATCCGAGCGCACTAGGATCGCCTTGATTGTTATAACTCAATTTAATATCAACTTCTGCAGAACTCACAGAAGTATTAGTGATATAAAACCTATCATTACCAAGTGTTGGATCGTCTGCTCCCGGTAAAACTAACGTCGACAACTCATTACCATTAACAGCAATTGCCATTGAAGTTGGCTCTGATGAAATTGTAGCTACATAAACCTTTAAAGCAACAGGTGTTGATGTTACAATTTCAGGAAACTCAAATTTGAAATTCTGTTCTGCTTCCACATCAAAACGCTCACCAAACCAACGACGGCCAAGTAAAGCGATATTTTCATTATCATATTCATGATACTGATAATCCTGAAACGTATTAATCTCTAAATCTACCGAACCTGCTGGTTGTGTAAACTGTGAAATACGCTTTCCAATACCAGAACCTGTATTGATATAGTAATATGTTTTATCACTATAGCAGTTTATATTTGTATTGCTTTCTTGGTTAAACTGTTTCGGACCTTGCCCATAGAACAAAATATAATCGGAATCGTTAAAAACACCATCTTCTTCCCCTACAAACTTTACAGCATTCTCGACAACATCAAAAGGATAATCTTCATTATTAGAAAAAGGAATCATCCGTCCGCCGTTTCCAAAAATCCTAATAGTTCGAGGATCTACATTATTTACATTAACGCCCAAGCGTTTGATAAAGGATTTTGATAATTTAAAAACACCCGTTGTATCAATATAAAAGCGAAACCAATCTCCTTTATCTAAAACAGAATTAGAAATCACTTTTGTTCCTGAAGTTTTATTTAAATTGGCGCTTCTTCTCGATGTTCCGTTTGAATAATTAACTTGAAACTGAGTAACTTTTTTGTAAATTCCATTATCATATATAATAGGAGACAATTGCAACATAGCATATTGTTTCCCTCTTGCTATAGAGTTTCTTAAAGTATAGGTTAACTTTTTAGGAATTTTATTAATTGGTAAACCTTTTAATTCTGCTAAAGAGATATTTGCATAACTCACTTTAGATATAACTACAGATTCTTCGTTGACAGAAGAAGCAACTTCCCATTGAGAAACAAACTGAAGCCCTGAATCAAAATCGAAATCACAGACTTCTTCATTAAAAAAAGGAATTTCAATACTATAAGAACCTCCTGAAATTGTTTGAGATGCCTGCCAATTGAGAGTAAACGTCTTTTGCTGAGCAAATACAGTAATAGAGGTTAGGAATATAAATAGGAATAAATTCTTTTTCATCGTTAAAATAACGTCTTTAGCTTTGAGTTAGTATTAAAAACGTAATAATTTCTAAAACATCAACAAAAATACGATAATAAATTAGCAAAACATTCGTTTATACAACACAATCGAACAAAAGAAGGCGCTCATAACACCACAAAACATCGATGTAACGCTTAAAAAACAGGACAAAACACCTCTTTTTTTGGTTAAAATGTAAAAAATAGCTTGTTGTGTAAGGTTTAATTCTTATATTGCAGCACCAAAATATTATTAGCTTACTTAAAAGTATGAATATGAAAAAAGTAGTGACAATCAAGGTTTTATTAATTGTAGCACTAGCTGTAGTGTCTACAAGTTGTAAAAAATCTTCGAGTTCTAAAAATAGCTCTAGAGCAACTGGATGGAACATTAACGATAGAGATGGTGGTTTTCAATATAATACAGAGTTTAAAGAACAGGAAACATCTCCTGGTCTTGTATTTATTGAAGGAGGCACATTTACTAAAGGTCGAGTGCAAGACGATGTTATGCATGACTGGAACAACAGCCCTAACCAACAGCATGTTATGTCTTTCTACATGGATGAAACTGAGGTTACCAATGCTATGTATTTAGAATACTTAGATTATTTAAAACGTTATTACCCTCCTTCTGAGGATAACTTTAAAGCAATTTACAACGGTGCTTTACCAGATACATTAGTTTGGAGAAACCGTTTAGGATACAATGAAGTTATGACGGAGAATTACCTACGTCACCCAGCTTATGGAGAATACCCTGTAGTTGGCGTTAGCTGGATTCAAGCTGTAGAGTTTTCTAACTGGAGGACAGACCGTGTTAACGAATTAAACTTAAGTCAAGCAGGATA
Organism: Algibacter sp. L3A6; assembly: GCF_009796825.1. Taxonomy (GTDB): domain Bacteria; phylum Bacteroidota; class Bacteroidia; order Flavobacteriales; family Flavobacteriaceae; genus Algibacter. The sequence continues at coordinate 2,393,233 of NZ_CP047030.1, read as the reverse complement.
TCGTGAAATAAACCACACTGATATTGATCCTGATAATGCATTCAACACAAATAGATACACTATTGACCCTAGCTCTATGGATACAGGCGAACCTGTTGACTCTAGAAGAAATAGAAATATTACTGTAGATGCAGAAGGAAACGAATCTGGTATTTACGCAAGTAGAGAAACAGGTGTTCTTGCTCCAAAATACAGACTACCAACTGAAACTGAGTGGGAATATGCTGCTTTAGGATTAAGCGAAATTAGAAGTTATAACCTTTACAGAGGTCGTAAAAAATATCCATGGGACGGACAGTACACACGTTCAGGAAAAAGAAAAATTAGAGGAGACCAAATGGCCAACTTTAAACAAGGTAAAGGTGATTACGGTGGAATTGCAGGATGGTCTGATGATGGTGCCGATATTACAAATGCAGTAAAATCTTATGCTCCAAACGATTTTGGTTTATATGACATGGCTGGTAATGTAGCTGAATGGGTTGCCGATGTTTACAGACCTATTATTGATGATCAATTTAATGACTTTAACTACTACCGTGGTAACGTTTATACTAAAAACGCTATTAACGAAGATGGTTCTGTAAAAGTAATTACTTCAGATGAAATTGTTTATGATACTTTATCTAACGGAAAAATTATTGCTAGAAATTTACCTGGTGAAATCATGCAAGTTCCTGTAGATGAAAATGAAACGTTCCAAAGAACGAATTTTGATAAAAGTAACGAGATTAACTTTAGAGATGGAGACAAGCGCTCATCAAGAAAGTTTGAAAGCTTTGGTGATGAAGATGAAGAATCTGGAAAATCTAGCGGAATGTATAACTCTCCTAAACATAATATCTCTAGAGATTCTTTAGGAAACATTGTTAGAGAATATGATAAATCAAACAATAGAACATCTTTAATTAACGATGAAGTTCGTGTTTACAAAGGTGGTTCTTGGAAAGATAGAGAATACTGGTTAGATCCTGCTCAACGTCGCTACTTCCCACAAGATATGGCAACAGACTATATTGGGTTTAGATGTGCAATGTCTCGTGTTGGTTCTAAAAGTAAAGGAGCAAACAAAACGAAAAACTAAAACAAGTATTCGTTAATAAATATAAAAAGTCCTAGCAATATGTTAGGACTTTTTTTTATACATTTATTTTAAAATTTTAAGTTTTGAAAATAGAACAATTACATAGCCTTTTCTTAGAATGTCGTAACGTATCAACAGATACTAGAAAAATTAAAAATAACGACATGTTCTTTGCTTTAAAAGGCGAAAACTTTAATGGTAACACATATGCTAAAAAAGCCTTAGAAGCTGGTGCCAGGTATTCTATTATTGATGAAGTAGAATACAAAACTTCAGATAAAACAATTTTAGTAGATAATGTTCTAGAAACTTTACAGGCACTAGCAACCTTCCATAGATTGTACTTAAAAATACCGATTTTAGCTTTAACAGGAAGTAATGGTAAAACAACCACAAAAGAACTTATTAATTCCGTACTGTCTCAAAACTTTAAAACAACAGCCACTGTTGGTAATTTAAACAACCACATTGGTGTGCCTCTTACTTTACTATCTATGAACCAAAATACAGAAATTGGTATCGTAGAAATGGGAGCAAACCATCAAAAGGAAATAGAGTTTTTATGCAATATTGCTAAACCTGATTTTGGATATATCACAAACTTTGGAAAAGCACATTTAGAAGGCTTCGGAAGTGTTGAAGGCGTAATTAAAGGGAAAAGTGAAATGTACGATTTTCTGATAGCCAATAATAAAACTATTTTTGTTAACTCTAATGATAGCATACAAGTAGACAAAACAGAAAGTGCTACGCGTTTTACCTTTGGAAATAACAATTCTGATGCAAATATTAGCTTTAAAGACGCTCAACCCTTTGTTATTTCTCTATTTAAAGCAGAAGAGATTAAAAGTCAATTAATAGGTGATTACAACTTCAACAACATAGCCGCTGCAATTGCTATAGGCCAATACTTTAAAGTTGCTATTACTGACATTAAAAAAGCGATAGAGGTCTATACACCTACCAATAACCGTTCTCAAATTATAGAAAAAGACAGCAACAAAATAATATTAGATGCGTACAATGCAAACCCTACAAGTATGCATGCCGCACTTTTAAATTTTGAAAAACAAAAAGGTAATAAAATAGCCGTTTTAGGTGATATGTTTGAACTTGGTACAGAAGCCGTGATTGAACATAAAAACATTGCAGATTTAGCTGTATCATTAAACATAGAACACATTATTCTAGTTGGTGAAAACTTTTACAGCACAGACATCAAATCTGATCGACTAAAAAAGTATAGATCTTTTGCCGATTTAGAAGCCGCATTCCATATTTCAAAAGTAGAAGATTCTATTATATTAATTAAGGGATCTAGAGGTATGGCCTTGGAAAGGCTTTTAAATTAAGCGCAAAAAAAGTGCCTGATATAAAACCAAGCACCTTCTGTTTAAATAATTCTCCCTAAGAACTAATTAATAGCACTGTAAAGATCTTATTTTTGCGGGTTTTCCACAATACTCAAATTGAGTATTTTGATGTTTTTTTTATTAAAATAGACTTTTATTCATTTTAAGCATACCTATTAATTCGCCAGTAGAAGATATATTTAGTTTCTTTAAAATATTTCTTCGATGCGTATCCACCGTATTAGAACTAATATTGAGGCTAATTCCAATCTCTTTACTCGTTTTATTCAAAACAAGAAGTCTTATAATATCGCGCTCACGGTTACTTATACCACCTTTTAATAACCTATGCGAAAAATTACTAAAATATACAGTTTCATACTCATCATTATCATTTAATAACTTAGCCGAAGCGCAAACTTGCATCTCCATTTCGCCTGGTAAAACCGTGTAATGCGCTAAACCTATTATAGGCTTATTATCACTATCAAACTCTAATGGTGTCGTGGTCTGTATTAAATTTACATATTCCTCTTTAGCATTCTTTAAACGGTAATTCCAAGTATAACTCATGCGCTCTCTATTATCCAAGGAAATTTCAGTTAACGTAAAATTCATCAATTCATTTAATGCTTGAAGCCACTGCTCCAAATCATCGGGATGCATTCTACTCCAAAAATTACGCATACCACGAGCTTTTAATTCGGCTTTATCTAAACCCAAACATGCCGTCATATTTTTACTGATATATTCAAAAGTTAAATCTTGTGTATTAGTAACACAGAAAAAGGTAGAACTATAAGGCAAGTAAGTATCCAACTCAATAAATTTCTCTATATGCTTTTTGAGAGAAGGATTATCGTGAGATTTAAAGATTTCTTTATAAGTATCTTTAATATTATATCTATTCATGAGAGTGGATTGATTATCCTAAAATAGTAAAAATATTACACTCGTGAAGAATTTACTTTGATTTTTGGCAAAAAAAAAACCTAAGACTTTCATCTTAGGTTTAAATTTCTGTGGGCGCGAAGGGATTCGAACCCCTGACCCCTTGGGTGTAAACCAAGTGCTCTGAACCAACTGAGCTACGCGCCCTAACAATTATAAAGAGTAAACTCCTTTTTTACGTATAAAAAAAGTCTAAGATGTTATCTTAAACTTAATGTGGGCGCGAAGGGATTCGAACCCCTGACCCCTTGGGTGTAAACCAAGTGCTCTGAACCAACTGAGCTACGCGCCCTAATTATTAGGAGGTGCAAAGATACACTACTTTTTGACTTTACAAAGACTTTTTTTGAAAAAAAATTAAATTATTTCTGCTACTACAAAAGTACTTCCTCCGATAAAAATAAAATCATCGATCTCCGCTTTTTCTTTCGCTACTTTATAAGCCTCATCTACTGATTTATAGCTCTTACCAGTTAAATTATACTTGCTAAAAAACGCCCTTAATTCTTCTGCATCTAGACCACGAGAAATATCTGGTTTACAGAAATAATAAGTTGCATTTTTTGGTAATAAATCTATTATAGATTCTAAATCTTTATCATTTACCACTCCAAATACAATATGAAGGTGATTATAAACCTCATTAGAAAGCTGTTTCATCACATAAATTAAACCTTCTCGGTTATGGCCTGTATCACAAACCACCTTAGGCTCCTGATTTAAAACTTGCCAACGCCCTAATAAACCAGTGTTTTTTATAACGTGTGACAATCCCTCTTTTATATTACTTTTAGAAATATTATAATTTTTCTGCTGAAGAATTTTGATGGCAGTTACAACAGTTTGAATATTTTTAACTTGATAATCTCCCTTTAAATCAGAGACATAATTATTAGATACTTGCTGATCGGCAAAAGTAATATCAGCATTATTCTTAGTTGCTAAATCTACAAACACAGGTTTCGTTTCCTCTTGAGTCTCTCCTATTACAACAGGCACATTAGGCTTTATAATACCACCTTTTTCAAAAGCTATAGCATCTAAAGTATTTCCTAAAAACTCCGTATGATCTAACCCTATATTTGTAATTACCGCAACTTCTGGTGTAATAATATTTGTAGAGTCTAATCGGCCACCTAAACCAACTTCTATAACTGCAATATCTACTTTTTCCTCGGAAAAATATTCGAATGCCATACCAACAGTCATTTCAAAAAACGATAATTGATTAGCCTCAAAAAACAATTTATTACGTTCAATAAAGCCCGTTACAAATGTTTCACTTACTTCTTTACCATTTATTTTAATACGCTCTCTAAAATCTTTTAAATGAGGCGAAGTATACAAGCCCACTTTATAGCCTGCCTCTTGTAAAACAGAAGCTAGCATATGGCTAGAAGAACCTTTTCCGTTAGTTCCTGCTACGTGTATTGTTTTAAAATTTTGGTGTGGATTATCTAAATGGTTTATAAGTAAAACCGTATTACTCAAATCGACTTTATAAGCCGATTTGCCCTGCCTTTGATACATTGGCAGTTGAGAAAACATCCAATCTAAAGTATCGCTATACGTCATGTGTTATTGCCCCAATTTGAAGTTTACTTTTACAAAACCTATTTGCTTTGCAGGTGCTTTAGAGTCCGCAGGCCATCTATGAGAAAGCGCTATTTTTTTTGCTGGCTCTAATAGACATTGTGCTGTATTAGTAGTTCCTTTTACTCCTGGCTCAGCTTCTACAACCTGGCCGCTTTGGTTCACAGTAATTTTAACAATCACTAATCCCGATTCATTACAATCTTGTTTCACCGTATTGAAAGATGCTCGACCACGCCCATTAAGACCGTAACCAACACCACCACTTCCTGATCCAGACCCGAAGTAACTTGGCGCATATGGATTACCATCTAATTGTCCCTTATCTCCTGCCTTATTATCATCTCCTTCTCCTCCAGATTCTGTTCCTTCAGATTTACTAACACCACCAATTAAGGCATCTAATTTCCTTTTCTTTTCTTCCTGTTCACGTTTTTCCTTCGCCACTCGTTCAGCTTCCGCTTTAGCGATAGCTTCGGCTTTCTTTTTAGCATCTGCTTTGGCTTTCGCCTCGGCCTGTGCTTTAGCTTTTTCAGCTGCTTCTTGTTTTTTTATAGCAATCTCTTCCGCATTATCTGCCGTTAACACTTCTTCCTTAGTTTCAGCTGGCTTTGCAGCTTCTACTTGCTCAGGTACCGCTTCCGGTTCTGGTTCAGGAAGCTCTTCAACTTCACGCGGCTCAGATTTTATAGGCGCTTTAGGCTGTACGTCTCCTTTACCAAAATCTGTAGTTCCAAAATTTACAGCAACACCGTATTCCTCCGGTGGATCCATATACGGAGGTCCCACAACAAAGAGTAGCAACAAAATAATAACCATTATCAAAGTGGTTATTTTTGCTGAATCTTTTTCATGTTTGGTTTTGAAATATTTCATAGTAAAGGTAGTGCCTACTTTAAGTTACTAATTAGGCTGAACAGCCAAAATAACTTTAAATTTATTTCTATTCGCTATATCCATAACCTTTACCACATGCTCTACTGGTACAGATTTTTCTGCACGTAAAACAATGGTTGGTTGTTCTTTTTTAGATAAAGCAGCTATTAACTCAGTTTCTAGCACGCTTTCCCCTACCCTACTTTGATCTATATAGTAAGTTAAATCTTTTTTAATACTAACTGCTATCGACTTTTTATTCTCGGTTTTCCCACTCGCTTTTGGTAATAAAATATCAATTGCGTTGGTAGTTACCAAAGTGGAAGCAATCATAAAAAAGATAAGTAGCAGGAATACAATATCCGTCATAGACGACATATTAAACTCCGGCGTAACTTTATTTCTTCCTCTAAAATTCATATTAAGAAGGTTCGTTTAAATGGTCTAAAAACTCTAAGGAATTCGCTTCCATTTGATACACTACTTTATCTGTTTTAACCACTAAATGGTTATAAGTAATATAAGCAACAATACCCACAATTAAACCAGCAACCGTAGTTGTCATGGCTGTGTAAAGTCCGCTAGCCAAAACATCCATTTGAATACTTCCTCCAGCATTTGCAAGTTCGAAAATCGCCAAGATCATCCCAACAACAGTTCCTAAGAAACCAATCATTGGTGCTGCTCCAGAAATGGTAGCCAATACACTTACGTTTTTCTCTAGGCCATAAATTTCTAAACGCCCTGCGTTTTCTATTGCCGTATTAATATCTGCTAAAGGTTTTCCTATTCTAGAAATTCCTTTACCTATTAAACGAGAAACCGGAGAGTTCACTTGTGTACAAAGTGCTTGTGCCGATTCTATTTTACCATTACTGACATGATCTTTTATTTGGTTCATAAAGTTCGCTTCAACCTGTGATGCTGCTTTAATAGCAAACAAACGTTCAAAATAAATATAAATGGCAGCTACTAATAATAAAAATAGAATAGCAATAATAATTTGTCCGGCGAAACCACCGCTACTAATTAATTCTATTATCGAGAGTGTTTTTTCAACTGGTTCTCCCTCTGTTAATACCTCTGCACCGTCTGGTGCGTTTTGTAATATTGTGTTTAGCATATAATCTTAATTTATTGCAACTTTATAACGTCTATTTTGATATTAAATTATAGTCATCTTGATACTATTTAAAACAAAGTACAAAAACCTTCACACTTTGTTTTAAAATCTATATTAGAAACGACACTATAATCAACATGTGTGCCACTTTTCCGCGAAAGCGAAATAACTATTTATTAAAATAAAGTTCTTGTAAACATAAAGGCAACAGCACCTACTAAGAAACCAATTAAGGCTAACCAAGCAATTTTTTTAAGGTACCAGAAAAAATCAATTTTCTCCATTCCCATTGCTACTACACCTGCTGCAGAACCAATAATTAACATACTACCACCTGTTCCTGCAGAATAGGCTATAAAGTGCCAAAGTTCATTATCCATTGGTTCATGAAACATACCTAAACTAGCCGCTACTAATGGTACGTTATCGATTACCGCAGAACCTACACCTAATAATAATACTACTAAATCGGAAACGCCTTCGTGTCCGCCTGGGTGAATTTCTGTTCCTAACATTGGCATAGAATCTTGTAAAGATCCAGCAAAATTGAATAAGATACCTAAAGATTCTAAAGCTGCAACAGCCATTAAAATACCTAAGAAGAATAAAATACTTGGTAATTCAATTTTAGATAATGAATGGTGAACTGGGCTATGGTGTGCAGCAGCTTCGCTCTCTTCAGAATCATGATCCGTCATGCTAAACTTAGCATTACTATATATTTCAGCAAAAATTGCAACAACTGCTAAAGACAACATCATACCAACATAAGGAGGTAAGTGTGTAACCATTTTAAAGATTGGTACAAATACAATAGCACCTAAACCTAAGTAAAGCATTTTACCACTAAATTTAGATTTTGGCTTCTCTACAACTTCTTCTACATCTAAATCTCCTTGAAACGCTGGTAAGAATGATGCGATAAACGTTGGAACCGCCATACATAAAAATGATGGTAATAATAGGTAACCAACTAAATGCCCTGTTGATACTTTTTTACCAATCCATAACATAGTGGTTGTTACATCTCCAATTGGAGACCAAGCACCACCAGCATTAGCAGCAATAATAATTAAACCTGCATACCAAATACGTACACTTCTATCTTTAACAATTTTTTGAAGAATTGAAATTAATACAATAGTAGCCGTTAAGTTATCAATGATTGCAGATAAAATGAATGCTAGAATAGCAAAAATCCAAAGGATTTTACTTTTCTTTTTTGTTTTGATAAAATCTTTAATAGTTGAAAAACCATCGAAATAATCAATAATTTCAACAATTGTCATTGCCCCTAAAAGGAAAACCAAAATCTCACAAGTTTTACCTAAGTGGTGCAACAATGTGTTTTCCATTAAACTCATTTTACCAGAAGTCACCACATGACCACTTTCATCTAAAACATCATTTAAAGGTAAACCTCCAAAATTTTCCATTAAGCTATGGTTAGCAGAATCGAACCACTGAGTAAACCCATCTAGCCCCAAAGCAATTAAAGCCCAACAAATAGCCATCATGACTAACGCTGGTATTAATTTATCTATTTTGATACTATGCTCCATTGTTATAGCTAAATAGCCAAAAACAAATACTAAAATAATTGCTGCTTCCATATTAAATATTAAAATTGATTTTCTTTTAGATTAATTGACTTAGCGCAAGCTCGAAAGCTGTTGCGCTTATTTCTGTTTTAGATTTATTTTTTAAATATACTTTTTCTATCGCTTCTCTAATTTTATCAGAGGTATCATTAAAAATAGCCTCATCTGTCATTTGTACACGACGCTCCATAAAATAAGCAAACACTCGTGCCATTCCACAGTTAGAAATAAAATCGGGTATTAAACTTACTCGACTATCGGTATGCTCCATAATGGAACCGAAAAATATTTCCTTATCTGCAAAAGGAACATTAGCCCCACAAGAAATCACCTCCAACCCACTATTTATCATCTCATCAATTTGATTTTGAGTGATTAATCGTGATGCTGCACAAGGTGCGAATATCTCAGTTTGTAACTTCCAAATGTCTTGATTTATAGTCTCAAAAGGTATTAAATTCTCGGCCTCTAGGGTGTTCCCTGTTTTAGCTAAAAACAACTTTGTTATCTCTTCAAAAGTAAAACCTTCTTCATTAATTAAACCACCTGCAATATCGATAATTCCAACCACTTTTGCACCCATTTGAGATAAATAAAATGCAGCTGCCGCTCCTACATTCCCAAAACCCTGAATTACAGCACGTTTTCCTTTTACCGATCCACCGTAAATAGTGTAGTATTGTTTTACAGCTTCGGCAACGCCAAAACCAGTAATCATGTCGGCTATGGTATATTTTTTTGAGACACTTGGTGAAAAATCTGGATTTTCAATAACCTTAATTACACCCTGTCTTAATTGTCCTATTCTATTTATTTTATCAGCTTCCGTAGGTTTAAAGTGTCCGTTAAAAACACCTTCTTGTGGATGCCAAACACCACTTTGCTCGGTTATTGGAATAACTTCATGTATTTCATCTACATTTAAATCGCCTCCTGTTCCATAATAACTTTTAAGTAAAGGAGAAACGACAGCGTACCAACGTTAAAACACCTTTTTTTCTTGGATCTTTTGGATCGAAATTAATTCCCGATTTGGCTCCTCCAATTGCAGGACCAGAAACGGTGAATTTAATTTCCATGGTTTTTGCCAAAGACAATACCTCGTTCATATCCAACCCTTTTCTCATTCGTGTTCCCCCACCGGCTGCTCCACCTCGCAATGAGTTTATTACAACCCAACCTTCTGCTTCGGTTTCAGAGTCTTTCCAGTTAAATACTATTTCGGGTGCTTTATCTTCGTACTTTTTTAGTAATGCTTTCATTAATTTGTATGTTTTAAAATTTCAATAAATTATATTCTTTTTAGCTTACGCTCTACGAGTAATTCTTCGATATCTGTAGCTAAAGTTGATTCATTTTATTTAAAATTTTAAATTATTAATGATAAGTAACAAATATAAAAAAACTAGAAATCTTGTGAGATTAAATTTTCGTTATTTTATGAATAAATTCTTCCAGAACTATGGTTTTTTGATGCTCCGGTAACCGATTGTAAGCAATTCACTTCATTCCGAAGTTTTAAGATGCCTAAAAAACCAAAAATTAACGCCTCTTTAAACTCCACTAAATCGGCATTCGGAATAATAATTTCGGCTCCAATATTAGAGTTAATTTTCGAAATAATATAATCGTTATAAGCACCACCACCCGTCACCAAAACTCTTGCTCCAGACTTTATTACATTCGATATTTGCTCTGCTATATGGTCAGAACATGTACGCAAAATATCTTTTTCACTAGCTTGAGATGCTTCAATTAAGGGGAGTACATTTTTATTAACCCATTCTAAGCCTAAAGATTTTGGAGGAGTTTCTTTATAAAACTCTAAATGATTAAGCTGACTACCTAAATCGGACATATAATGACCCGATGCTGCAATTTTTCCGCCATCGTCATAATTAAAACCTAATTTTTGCGCATAAATATTAAGCACAATATTAACCGGACAAATATCATAAGCGATACGTTCCGTTTTTATTTGGGTAGAAATATTAGCAAAACCACCAAGGTTTAAGCAAAAATCGTATTCAGGAAACAATAATTGATCGCCAATAGGCACTAAAGGCGCACCTTGTCCACCAAGCTCAACATCTTCCACTCTAAAATCGCAAACCACCTTTTCGTTTATAAGTTTTGCTAAAACAGGTTTATTTCCTATTTGATAGGTTAACTTATTTTCGGGTCTATGTAAAGCCGTGTGCCCATGAGAACAAACTGCATCAATATTTTTAATATTATTTTTTGAGATAAAGGTTTTTATAACCTCAGCCAATAAAACAGTATAATCGACATCAATTAACTTCAAAGTTTCTAAAGAGCAATCCACCAAGCCTTTCAACTTCGTGTGCCAAGCCTGAGAATAACTAATTGTTTCGGCACAAATAATTTCAAAATGCCATGTACCATTAAAAACAAATTTGGCTTCAACTAAATCTATGCCATCAAGAGATGTTCCGGACATTACGCCGACAACATGATATTCTTTTTTTTCCATCGGATGTAAAAATAACAATACCCATTGAAATATTCACACTAAAAACCTATATTTGAAAACATTTTTTACATTTTTAACACCTTTTAATTACGAATTATGGATTTTAAACTCTCAGAAGAACATATTATGATACGCGACGCTGCTCGCGATTTTGCTCAAACCGAATTACTTCCTGGCGTAATTGAACGCGACAACAAGCAAGAATTTCCGCAATCTCTCGTTAAAAAAATGGGTGAATTAGGCTTTTTAGGTATTATGGTAGATCCAAAATACGGCGGAAGCGGTATGGATGCCATTTCGTATGTGTTAATTATGGAAGAGCTATCTAAAATAGACGCCTCGGCATCTGTAATAGTTTCCGTAAACAACTCTTTAGTTTGTTACGGCCTAGAAGCTTATGGTAGTGAAGAACAAAAACAAAAATATTTAACAAAACTAGCTACAGGTGAATTTGTAGGCGCTTTTTGCCTAAGTGAGCCCGAGGCTGGTAGTGATGCTACATCGCAAGCAACAACTGCTATAGATCATGGTGATCACTACGTTATTAATGGTACAAAAAACTGGATTACAAACGGTGGTCGTGCCGATGTTTATATCGTAATTGCACAAACCGATCGCGACAAAGGTTCGCATGGTATAAACGCTTTTATAGTTGAAAAAGGTACTGAAGGGTTCCATATTGGACCAAAAGAAGATAAGCTTGGTATTCGCGGTAGCGACACACATACACTTCAATTTAACGATGTAAAACTCTCTAAAGAAAACCGTATTGGTGTTAATGGTTCTGGCTTTCGTTTTGCTATGAAAACACTTTCTGGCGGACGAATTGGCATTGCTGCACAAGCCTTAGGTATCGCTTCTGGTGCTTATGAACTTGCATTAAAATACTCCAAACAACGTAAAGCATTTGGTACCGAAATTTGCAACCACCAAGCCATAGCATTCAAATTAGCAGATATGTATACCGATATTGAAGCGGCACGTATGCTTGTTATGAAAGCTGCTTGGGATAAAGACCAAGGCCTTAATTACGATAAATCTAGTGCCATGGCAAAACTATACGCTAGTAAAGTCGCTATGGAGCACACCGTAGAAGCTGTACAAATACACGGTGGCAACGGTTTTGTAAAAGATTATCACGTAGAACGCTTAATGCGTGATGCCAAAATAACACAGATTTACGAAGGCACTTCAGAAATACAAAAAATCGTTATTTCTAGAAGCTTGATTAAGGAATAACAACACCTTATTACATTATAAAATCACCAATTATAAAAAAAGGCTCAAAATATTTGAGTCTTTTTTTGTTAAGAATCACGAAAGTCCTCGACAATTACAAATAGATTTCATTATTTCGTAAAAAAATAAAATCATGTCAAAAACATATTACGACCCAGCCGATTTAAGAAAATTTGGAAAAATCACCGAATGGAGCAAAGATTTAGGCGAGAAATTTTTTGAGTATTACGGAAAAGTTTTCGAAGAAGGCGCGTTAACAGCTCGTGAAAAATCACTTATCGCGCTTGCCGTTGCTCACACCGAGCAATGTCCATATTGTATAGACGCTTACACAAAAGATGGCTTGCAACGTGGCGTAACTAAAGAAGAAATGATGGAAGCTATACACGTAGGCGCAGCCATAAAAAGTGGTGCAACACTAGTGCACGGCGTACAAATGATGAATAAAGTAAACAAATTAGACGGATAGAAATTTTTGGGCGTTACCCGAAAAGGGTCGGGCTTTCGGCAGTCGCTTTTTTGTGTTGCATAAGCGCAACAACACAAAAAGAGCTTCAACAAATGCCTCAATCCCTAACGCACCCATCCGCCAAGTACTGTTTTCACAAAGCAAACAGTATCTTAATTTATAAAAACTATTAATGGCAACAAAGTCTCTAAAAAAACGCGAAAGCGACTTAGCAAATAGCAATAGGCAACTCGATATTTTATCGAATGGTATTTTCAAAAATGGAGAATTACCAACCTTTAAAGATAAAATTTCCGAAACCGGCCAATTTCCGCTTAAAGCGAAAAAATTAGAAATTCTACAAATAAACGTAGGCTACATGTGTAACCAAGTTTGCGATCACTGCCATGTAGATGCCGGTCCAGATCGTAAAGAAATCATGACGCGTGATACCATGCGAGAGTGTTTAGAGGTTATTAAAAACACCGGTGCACACACTTTAGATTTAACGGGTGGCGCTCCAGAAATGAATCCTGATTTTCGCTGGTTTGTAGAAGAAGCTGCAAAAGCAGGCATTAAAGATTTTATTGTGCGCTCTAACCTAACCATAATTAGAGCCAACAAAAAATACTACGATTTACCAGAATTCTTTAAAAAACACAATGTACATGTAGTGAGTTCTATGCCACACTGGACACGTGGAAAAACAGACAAACAACGTGGCGATGGAGTTTTCGATAAATCGATTAGAGCACTACAAGATTTAAATGCTATTGGTTACGGCATGCCCGGTAGCGATTTACGTTTAGATTTAGTTTACAATCCGTCGGGAGCCTTTTTACCAGGTGATCAAGCTGCCATGGAAAAAGATTTCAAAAAAGCTTTAAAAGAAGATTTCGATATTCAGTTTCATAATTTATTCGCAATTACAAATTTACCAATCGCAAGATTTTTAGATTTTCTTATTGCTTCAGAAAATTATGAAGATTATATGTATTCTCTAGTAGAAGCTTACAATCCTTCTGCTGTAGAAAACGTAATGTGCACCAATACATTATCTATAAGTTGGGATGGTTATTTATTTGATTGTGATTTTAATCAAATGCTTAATTTACCCGTAAATAGCAAAGCAAAACACATTAGCGAATACAATGAAGAACTTCTAGAAGGTAGAGACATTGTAATTTCTCAACATTGTTACGGTTGTACCGCAGGTGCAGGAAGTAGCTGTCAAGGCGTTGTTGCATAACAAATGAAAAACCATAAAGTAGCCATATTAATTTTTGCGAACTCTGCTGAAAAGGAGATGGTATCAAAACCATTATCCTCAACAAGCGGTTTGTTTGAAGTGTTAAACCTTCAAACTATAAATGTTGCAAAAAAAACAGGCTTACCTTATTTTCATCTAAGCGAAAACCAACAAGTTGGAGCAAATTTTGGCGAACGTTTTACAAACGCCATTCAATCTATTTACAACAAAGGATATCAAGCCATTATCACTATTGGGAATGATACGCCGCATTTAACTGCAAAACATATTTTAAAAACTGCCGAGCAACTAAAACATAATCATATTGTTTTAGGACCTTCTACAGATGGTGGGTTTTATTTAATGGGCCTAAAAGAGCAACTGTTTAACAAAGACACTTTTTTAAAGTTACCTTGGCAAACGACTGGTTTAAATAGAAGTATTTCTAAAGCATTAGCTTCCAACAACACCAAAATTCATTATTTAGAAGTATTAACAGATATTGATAATGCTTCAGATATAGAACGTGTTTTAAATAGTTTCAAAAGCATTTCGGCTGCTATTAAATCTATTTTACTTCAGTCTATTTCAATTTCAACTAAAATAATAGCTTACCATATTTCAGCCTTTAATAACTTCATATTAAAAAGGCAACACAACAAGGGCTCTCCTGCTCTACTTCATTTACAATAAATCTTATTTTTCTATTAAATCTTCCCGAAGGTTTATCTAACTTTTATTCAATTAAATGAAGCATATTTTACTATGCATGCTATTTGCCGTATATGGTTTTACGCATGCACAAACGACGATAACTGGTCGTGTTACAGACAAGGAAAACAATGAGCCTCTACCCTTTGTAAATATAACAAGCAACGCAACAGGTACTATTACCGATGAAAATGGAAATTACTCTATTGAAATTTCAACAGAAACAAATACATTACAATTTTCATTTTTAGGATATAAAACGGAAACAATTTCAATTGAAAACAAAACAATTATAAATGTTAGTTTAACCGAAGATGCCGCCGCGCTCAACGAAGTTGTTATAACCGCCTTAGGTATAAAACGAAACACCAAAGCACTAGGTTACTCAGTACAAGCTATTAAATCTAATGACTTAACAGAAGTAAAAACGGCTAATTTTCTTGATAACCTACAAGGCAAATTAGCAGGAGTTACGGTTACACAAGGCGCAACGGGAGTTGGATCAACCTCTAAAATCACTATTAGAGGCGAAGCATCTTTCTCTAATAACAATCCGCTTTTTGTGGTAGATGGCACACCTATTAACAACGAAACTGTTTTTAATTTCACCAACCAAGCTGCGGCGGGTTTTCAAGAAATAGATTTTGGAAATGGCGCCATGGAAGTTAACCCTGATGATATAGAATCGGTTACCGTTTTAAAAGGCGCTAATGCTGCCGCACTTTATGGCACACGCGCTGCAAACGGTGTTATAGTAATAAAAACCAAAGACGGAAACAAGCAAAAAGGTTTTAGAGTGAGTTTAAATACATCGGTAACTTTAGATTCTGCTTTTAAACTCCCTGAATTTCAAAACACATACGGACAGGGACAATCTGGACAGTTTGAATTTGTAGATGGTTTAGGTGGCGGAACTAGTGATAACTTAACTTATTCTTGGGGACCAAAATTAGATGCAGGTATTTTAATACCTCAATTTGATAGCCCCGTACAACTTGCCGATGGTAGTTTTGTTAGAGGTGGCGATACATCGCTTTACAGCGGATTGCCTATAACTGCGACACCGTTTAACTCTAACCCAGACAATCTAAAAGACTTCTATAAAACAGGAGTTACTACCACGAATAACATTTCAATATCAAATGGTTTCGGTAATGGTAGCTATAGATTATCATTCACCGATTTAAGAAGTGAATCTATTATTCCTGGTGTAAATCTAGATCGCCAAACTGTTGCTACAAAACTCAATTTTAAACCTAGCGATAAAACGGAGATTAACAGTTCTTTTAGCTATGTAAACTCTAGTAGCGATAATAGACCATCTAATGGTTACGGTAGCGAAAACGTGAATTATTCTTTAGTAGCTTGGGGCCCACGTTCGCTCAACATCGATAATTTAAAAAACTACTGGCAACCCGGTTTAGAAGGTGTACAACAATACGCGTTTAACTATGCCTTTTTCGATAATCCTTATTTTATTTTATATGAAAACAAAAATGCTTTTCAGCGTGATCGAATTTTCGGGAATATTGCCATAAAACAGGAACTAACCAATCATTTAAGCGTGTCGCTTAGAACAGGTATGGATTACAGTAGTGAAACGCGTCAACTGATTAGAAACTTCAGTAGTAATCGTTTTCAAAACGGTGCTTACGCGGAACATGATGTTACATACAGAGAGGTTAACACCGATTTCTTAATTAATTACAACAATGAATTTGGAGATTTCTCTTTTGATTTTTCAGCTGGTGGTAATCGCTTAAATCAAACGGCATCTACCAAACAATCGCAAACGGTTAATTTAGCGCAACCAGGAATTTTCAGTCTTAATAATGCTGCTTCTCCTATTGAAGTTTTTCAATTTAAAAGTAAAAAGCGTATTAACTCACTTTACAGTATTGCTAAATTAGGCTACAAAAACTTTTTATATTTAGATGTTACTGGAAGAAACGATTGGTCTAGCGCACTAGCAACTCCTTTTTCTGTAGATGGAACATCGTTTTTTTACCCATCGGTTTCTACTAGTTTTATTTTATCTCATGTAGTAAAACTACCTAACGCCATATCTTTCGCAAAAATACGCGCGAGTCTTGCTCAAGTAGGAAATGATACGAGTCCATACCAAACCTCAGGAACGTTTGTTTCGCAAACCACTTTTAATGGTGAGCCGACTTTTAGTGATCAAAACTTTATACCCAATGCCAATTTAAAACCAGAACAAACCACAAGTTTTGAAATTGGCACAGACCTCCGCTTCTTTAAAGATCGATTAAGTTTCGATTTCACTTATTACAATGCAGATACTAAAGATCAAATTATTTCACTACCTATTGCAACCTCATCAGGCTATAATGAGCAAGTAGTAAATGGAGGAACTGTAAATAGTAAAGGTGTTGAAATTGTACTTGGCATAACACCAATTAAAACTAAAAATTTCACATGGAATTCGACCTTTAATTTTGCAACCAATAAATCTACCGTTAAAAATTTACCACAAAACGATGGCAGATTAACACTAGCTTTTAGCCGAATTTACGATAGCGCGAACCAAACCGTTTGGTTTCAAGTTGAGGAAGGTGGGCGTTTAGGTGATTTCTACGGCACGGGGTATTCCAAAAATGAAAATGGTGAATTTATTATTAGTGATAGTGGCGATTTCATTGAAGATAACACCTTAAAAAAACTAGGTAATTACAATCCTGATTTCACTTTAGGTTGGCATAACAACTTCAACTACAAGAATTGGAATATGAGTTTCTTATTGGATTGGAGACAAGGCGGAGAAATTGTTTCAAGAACTCGGGCTTTAGGAAACGTTGGCGGTCAATTATCCGAAACAGCATTTAGACCAGAAGAAGGCATTATAGCTCAAGGTGTAAACATCAATACAGGTTTACCCAACACCGTTGCTCTTTCTGCCGAAAGTTATTACAGACAATTTTACAACAGAAATCATGAAGAAAACAATGTATATGATGCCTCATTTTTAAAACTACGTCAATTTGCTTTGGGGTACAGTTTTAAACTAAATGAAGGCGTTCTAGGACTTACTAACGGTGCCGCATTAACACTTTCTTTTACAGGAAACAATCTATTTGCTATTACTGAAAACCCACATTTCGATCCAGAACAACTTGCCGTACAAGGCAATGGTTTTGTAAGTGGTGTTGAAGATTTAAGCTATGCCACAACCCGAAGTTTTGGTTTAAAAGTGGGCATTGATTTTTAAAAGTACATTTTCGTTTTAACGGAAATTAAAAATATTATTCATGAAAAACATACTATATATATTGCCCTTTTTAAGTCTTCTAATAACAGCTAGCTGTACGAATGACTTTCAAAATATTAATACAAACCCAAACGCTCCCGTTTCGGTACAACCAAGTTTATTGCTGCGCCAAGTTATTTATAATTATGGTGAAGAAATGAGTTATGAAGGTTTTGTTGCTGGTGATTTATTATCGCAACACAGAACAGCCTTAGGTTTCAATTTATTCGATAGACATGCGCTTAAATCACCCCAATTAGGAGGCAACCCATGGTCCATATTTTACAGCAATTTACGAGACAATGAAATTATTTTAAATCAGTCTAGAACCGTTGATGCTTTTAAAGTTTACGAAGGCCCCGCGCTTATTCTTAAAGCCTACATGGCAGCTGGTTTAACCGATCTATTTGGTGATGTACCTTATTTTGAAGCTTTCAATGGCACGACTATTACCGTAACACCAGTCTATGACAATCAAGAAGATATTTACCTAAACGAAGGTGGTATCCTAGATAATCTAAACAAAGGTATTGCTGCAATTGAAAATTATACAGATGTTATTTCATTAGAAGGAGATATTTTATTCCATGGAGATTTACAAGGTTGGATACGCTTTGCAAATTCATTAAAAATTAAACACCTGATACGTATTTCGAATAAAGAAGATGTTTCTGCGGAATTACAAGCGCTTTATGATGCTGATAATTACATCAAAGAAAATTCAGAAAACGCCATTTTCAACTTTACAAATTCAGACCCAAATAGCTTTAGATTGGCACAATTAAGAATTGGAGATTTTACCAACTTTGTACTTTCTGAAACTATGGAAGATATCCTAATGGATTTGAATGACACACGTATAAACACTTTATTCCAACCTTTTTCAAACTCAAATTCCAGTGAATTTAACGGATTACTAAATGGAATTGACGCCACCTCGACATCACCAAAACTAGCAGATTACTCTCTAGCAGGCACTGCTTTTAGAGACGACACCTCAACTTTAGATGCTAATTTTATAACCGCTTGGGAAGTGAAATTTGTTCTAGCCGAAGCTGCTGAAAAGAATTTAATTACAGCCGATGCAGAACAACTTTACAATAAAGGTGTTGCTTTAGCTTTCGAATATTGGAACACTGCTTTACCAGCCAACTACCTCAAAGAACAAGCCGCTTATTATAATACAGACAAAACGCCTTTAGAGCAAATAATAACTCAAAAATGGATTGCAAATATTATAAATGGTTACGAAGGTTGGATAGAATATAACCGAACCGGATTTCCTGAATTAAAAACAATTTCGGCTAGTTTAAATAACGGCCTGATTCCTATGCGCATGCCTTACCCTGCAGAAGAAGAAACTTTAAATGCAGAACATTACGCAAAAGCCGCAATAAACACAGATAACAATAGCATTAACATACCTGTATGGTGGAATGAATAATATAGACACAGTAACATGGCAATGGGGATTAATTATAACATCGAGTTTGATATTATTTTTTTTATCGCCCTTTGCTAAAACAACAGATCAGTTTTTTAAAGCAACCAAAAGGTTAAAAAAACCAGGCACCGTAGTTTTAACGGGAAGCCTCATAATTTCTTGGATTTTTGCTAAAAGTATTACCAATGCAGCAAACCTTGGTTTACAATTTGGTTTAGTTGGTGGTGTGGCCTATGCTGGTTATTACCTATCTTTTGCTGTTGCAGGTATTTTACTTTATCAGTTAAGAGTTAAAGGTGGTTTTGAGAGTATTCACCACTTTTTAACTACAAAATTTGGAAAAGGCGCTATGGTTATTTTTTCAATTTTAATTGCTTTTAGACTTTTTAACGAAGTATGGAGCAACACCATGGTTATTGGCAGCTACTTTGGCGAAACAGGAAGTTCTCCATATTATTGGTCCATACTTCTATTTACACTATTAACCTTAGCTTACGCATTAAAAGGCGGATTGAGTAGTTCTATTTTTACCGACGTTATACAAATGGGATTATTTTCGGTGTTACTTTTCATTATTTTATATCATATATTTTCAATCGAAGATTTCTCAACTCAAGATATTGTTTCATCTGGAACATGGAGTTTCGAACTCGGTTTAAACCTATTTTTCGCAGCTATTATTCAATCGTTTAGCTATCCTTTTCACGACCCTGTACTTACAGACAGAGCATTTATAAGCTCTCCTAAAGTTACAAGAAGAAGTTTTTTAATCGCTAGTGTTTTGGGTGCACTTTGCATTATTTTATTTAGCATCATTGGTGTATATGCGCAGACTCAAAATATGCAAGGCCAAGCTGCTGTAAAGGTTGGCAAAGCCTTTGGCGTATTTATTTTACTTATTATTAATTTTATAATGATTACCTCGGCTGCCTCAACTCTAGATTCCACGTTTTCGTCGTTTTCCAAGTTACTATCTATCGATTTAAACTTAGGAAAAAACGTAACATTCGGGCGTATTTCTATGATACTTATTGCAGTTTTGGGTACCATACCCGTTTTTTTAAATGCTGAAATATTATCGGCCACAACCATATCAGGAACTATGGTTATTGGTTTAACGCCTGTATTTCTATTTTGGAATATGGATGTTCCTAAAATAAGTTATTACCTCAGCGTAAGTTGTGGATTAGTTTTCGGCATCATTTTAGTATTAAACATATTCCCAGAATCACTCATTTTTACACAAGGAAAATATGCCAATTTACTTTGGATTAATTTCTGGGGCGTTTTAAGTTGTATCACATTATATATTATTCCAAAATGGATAAAAAAATAAAAGAATTAGGTCAAATTTCTGGTAAAGTTTTACTTTTTGGAGGTGTTTACAGCAACCTTCAAGCCCTAGAAGCGCTAAAACAAATTGCCGAGAAAGAAAATATTCCGCCAGAGCATTGCATCTGTACCGGAGATATTGTTGGTTATTGTGCACAGCCCGAGGAAACCGTGCAGCTTTTTAAAATATGGAATGCCAAAAGTATTGCAGGTAATGTGGAAGTACAACTTAGCGAAGGCGCGACAGATTGTGGTTGCGATTTTAGAAAAGGATCTCGATGTGATGGTTTTTCGCAACAATGGTACCCTTATGCGCAAAGTAAACTTTCTAAAGATTCGCTAAATTTCATTAACAAGATACCCGATCATATTACGTTTAATTATGCTAACAGGGAGGTTTTAGTCGTTCATGGTTCTTATGAAAATACATCAGAATTTATTTTTAAATCGACGCCTTGGAATGCCAAAGCACCAAGTTTTAATGGTAATGAATTTGATGTCGTTATTGGCGGACATTGTGGATTACCTTTTCAAGATAAGCACGACGATAAACTATGGCTAAACCCTGGTGTTATTGGTATGCCTGCAAACGATGGTAGCCCAAACGTATGGTATGCTATTTTAGACGATTCGCAAAACACATTCAGTTTTAAACATTATAGTTTAAATTACAATTACAGATTAACAAACAAACTCATGTTAAACGGCTTGCTTCCTAAAGAATATGCAAGAACTATTGTTACTGGAATTTGGGATAATACAGAAATCTTACCAGCCATTGAAAGTGGCTTACAAGGTTTTGGCGTTAATATTATTTAGCTCAAAATCACTACCAAATGTAATTTTATTAAATTTGAGAGACTAAATCAACATGAAACAAAGCTTATTCTTACTATTAATCCTGCATGGTTTTTCTGTGTTTGCTCAAAAATCAATTGACAAACTATTAAAACAATACAACGATAATAGCGTGCCCTATATAAGCGCGCAAGAATTAGCGATGCCAACAAACAATGCTATAATTCTCGATTCTAGAGAACTAAAAGAATACGAAACCAGCCACTTAAAAAATGCTATTCATGTTGGTTACGATCATTTTAAAATAGATAGTGTTTATAAAAAATTACCGAATAAAGATACCAAAATAGTGGTGTATTGCTCCGTTGGTATTCGATCGGAATCTATTGCAGATAGCCTTAAAAAAGCAGGATACGAACATGTAGAAAATTTATACGGCGGTATTTTTCAATGGAAAAGCAATGATTTCCCCGTTTATAATAAACAAGAAAAAGAAACAGATAGTATCCATACCTTCAATAAAACATGGAGCAAGTGGTTACAAAAAGGAATAAAAGTATATGAATAAAGAACTCGTTATTGTTTTTGTAAAAAACATAAAACTAGGCAAAGTAAAAACCAGACTTGCAGCTACAATTGGCAATCAAGGTGCTTTTGATGTGTATACCCAATTGGTAGACGTTACAGAAAAAGCTATTAAAAATATTAACGGAGATAAGCGTATTTATTTTTCTGAAGCGGTAGTAGAAAACACATGGAAAAACAACGTTAAAGTCGTACAACAAGGCGATAGTTTAGGAGACCGCATGAGTCATGCTTTTAAACAAGGTTTTGAAGATGGTTATGATAGAATTGTACTAATTGGTTCCGATTTACCCGATATTACCGAGTCTCAAATTAACGCCGGATTACAAGCGTTAAAGAGTAACGAAGTCGTTTTTGGCCCAGCTGAAGATGGAGGTTACTATCTTGTTGGTTTTTCTAAATTCCACGATTTTGTATTTCAAAACAAACCATGGAGTCAGGATAATTTATTAGAAGAAACGCTTAGCGAATTAAAAGAAAACCGAGTAAGTTTTAGTACTTTAGAGACCTTAAATGACATTGATACTTTTGAAGATTTAATAGCTTCAAAATTTTATCAGTCTAACACGGAATTACAAGAAAAACTAAAACAATTACATGATTAAATTTATAGAAGAAACGGTAGATTACTTAAAAGGAAAAGGATTTGAAAGCCCAGAAATAGGTATCATTCTTGGTACGGGATTAGGCCAGCTTGTAAATGAAATAACCATCATAAAAGAAGTAAGCTATAATCACATTCCAAATTTCCCGACTGCTACAGTAGAGTTTCATAAAGGCAAACTAATTTATGGTGAATTAGAAGGTAAAAAGGTTATTATAATGCAAGGCCGTTTTCATATATACGAAGGTTACTCGTTACAAGATGTAACATATCCTGTGCGTATAATGGAAAAATTAGGTGTAAAAACCTTATTGGTTTCTAACGCATCGGGAGCTATAAACTTAGATTACAAAAAGGGCGAGCTTATGCTTATCGACGACCATTTAAACTTACAAGGTAGCTCTCCTTTAGCATTTAAAGGTGTTGAATTGCTAGGTGAACGTTTTGCTGATATGAGTCTACCCTACGATGTAGCTATTAACAACAAATTTAAAGCCATTGCCAAAGCTAACAACATAAAACTTCACGAAGGCGTTTACGCCAGTGTAGTTGGACCGCAACTAGAAACACGTGCAGAATACCGTATGTTAAAAATTCTTGGTGCCGATGCTGTTGGTATGAGCACCGTTCCAGAAATTATTGTTGCTAATCATTTAGGTTTAAAAGCTGCAGCTATTTCAGTACTAACCGATGAGTGCGACCCAAATAACTTACAACCTGTAGATATTAGTGAAATTATAGCTATGGCCGCCAAAGCTGAACCCGAAATGATTACACTTTTTAAAGAATTGATAAAAACACTCTAAAATTGAAAATATTAATACCCGTTATTATACTCGCGCTATCCATATACAAAGTACTAACTAGTTTTCTATTAGACGAAAAATACGGTGTGCTTTTCGATATGAAAATAAACATTTGGCTTTATCGAGGTATATGGATTATAGCCGGTGTATCATTTGCTTATAATTTATTTAAAATATACAAAGACAAAAAGCAATTTGGTATATAATTGCCCTTAATGCTCTTTTTTAAATGAGTTTGATTTACTTTAATAATCAAGATTAGATTATTTAGTTTAATATGAATAAATACCTAGACATAATAAAAAACGCCTATTTTGGTTATTGGAATTATCTTAAAAACGAGATTCTATTTCAAAATAACTGGGATAACTATTTTTATGGCTTAATAGCCATATCACTTATTGTTTGGGTATTAGAAATTGTTTTTCCTTGGCGGAAAAATCAATCTATTTTTAGAAAAGACTTTTGGTTAGATACGTTTTACATGTTCTTCAATTTCTTTCTTTTAAACCTCATTATTCTAATTGCACTTTCTAATACGGCCGCAGAGTTTTTAAATGATACTCTAAAAATGATAGGCTTATCTCTAAAAGATTTGCAGATTTTTGATGCTGAAGATTTACCAAAATGGCTTGGACTGATTATTTTCTTTCTAGTTTCCGATTTTGTTCAATGGAACACGCATAGATTACTGCACCGTTTTGAATTCTTTTGGAATTTCCACAAAGTCCATCATTCAGTAAAAGAAATGGGCTTTGCCGCACATCTTCGTTATCATTGGGTGGAGCCGGTGGTTTACAAATCTTTACTTTACATTCCTTTGGCATTAATTGCCAATTACAGGGCGCAAGATGTTGCTATTGTTTATTTTTTCAGCATTGCTATTGGTCATTTAAATCACGCCAATTTAGGTTGGGATTATGGCATTTTAAAATACGTATTTAACAACCCAAAAATGCACATTTGGCATCATGTAAAAAGCTTACCAGAAGATGTTAGGTTTGGTGTTAATTACGGACTAACGTTAAGTATTTGGGACTACATTTTTAAAACCGATTATATCCCTCACGATGGTAGAGATATTGAATTAGGTTTTGAGGATGATGAGAAGTTCCCGAAAGATTTTTTAAGTCAAGAACTTTATCCGTTAAAAAAATGAAATATTTAATTTACTTCAGTTTTAGTTTTTTTTTGCTCGCTTGCAGCGCTAATAAAGCTGTTACCGAAGCACCAGAACAAACCACACCTTCTACCCTACCAGTAGTAACCACTGAACCGGAAAAGATAGAAGAAATAGAACTTGTAAAAGAGAGTAGCGAAGCAGAAATTCCTGCGATTAATGCTACCAAAGAAGCAGTAAGCCAAACCGATATTACTGAAGAAACTACTAAAAAAGAAATAGTAGTTACTCACACATTATGGAATGACTTATTACAAAAACATGTTTCGGATGCTGGACAGGTAAACTACAAAGCCTTTAAAACGGATAAAGCGAAACTACTGAGCTACATACAAGGTTTAAACCTTATCTATACTGACGCTAGCTTCACATCACTTTCTAGAGAAGAAACACTTGCCTTTTGGATAAATGCATACAATGCATTAACGGTAGATTTAATTCTAAAAAACTACCCTATAAAAAATATAAAAGATATTGATAAACCATGGGATCAACGTTTTTGGAAACTAGGAGACAAATGGTTTAATTTAAGTGATATTGAGCATGAAATACTGCGTAAAATGGACGAACCACGTATTCATTTTGCTATAGTTTGTGCCTCCGTGTCTTGTCCTAAACTACAAAACACTGCGTTTACTGCTTCAAATTTAGAAACTCAACTTACCAACGCTACTAAAGAGTTTTTAAGTGATCCAGAACGTAACGAACTTTCAGAAAACAGCATTAAAATTTCAAAAATATTTCAGTGGTTTGCTAAAGATTTTAAGCAAGATGGAGACATCATTGACTTTCTAAACCAATACAGTAACGTAGACATTTCCGCGAAAGCGAAAAAAAGTTTTAAAGATTATAATTGGAATTTAAATGAATAAAATCTCCATTATAATTCCTGTTTTAAATGAAGCTGAGACGATTGAAAACTTGTTGTTTCATCTTATCGATTGTTCTGCTTTAAACAATATTTCAGAAATTATTGTGGTCGATGGTGGTAGTACCGATGGCACGATACCAATAATTAAAAACTTAGGATTAAATATTAAAGTTTTAAGTGCTGATAAAGGTCGTGCCAAACAAATGAATCTTGGAGCAAGTGAGGCTAACGGTAATATTCTATACTTTCTACATGCCGATTCTTTCCCGCCAAATAGATATGATCAACTTATATTATCGGCAATAGAAAACGGCAACGCTGCAGGTTGTTTTAAAATGAAATTCGATTCCAACCATTGGTGGTTAAAACTCGCGAGTTGGTTTACGCAGTTTAACTGGCAAGTGTGCCGTGGCGGCGATCAAAGCTTATTTGTTACTCACTCTCTTTTCAAAGATATTGGTGGCTTTGATGAAAATTTCACCATATACGAAGACAATGATTTTATTGCCAAATTATACCAACGTAAGCAATTTGTTGTGCTGCAAGACTGGCTAACAACCTCAGCTAGAAAATACAACAGTCATGGTATTTGTAAGCTTCAATTTCATTTCTGGGCTATTCATTTAAAAAAGCGTCTTGGTGCTTCTCCAGAAAAACTAAACCGCTACTATTTAAAGCATATTGCGGCACAGAATAGTTAGACAAATTCATCTCTAATTGATTCTAATTTCATTTTTTATTTCAAAATAAAATAAGGCTAAATCCTGTTACACCATCTTGTTTAACAGAGTTTTAATACCGTGTTAAAAACTTATAAAATTCACTTAAAGAAAAATTAAATGTTACAAATGGTTCGGTAATTCGTCTACTTTTATAAGAAACAACAAGATACATGAAACATTTCTACATTTTTATTGCCATCGGTTTACTATCTATTTACGGCCACTCACAAGAATCACTTAGTGCCAAAATTTTAGATTCTCTTACGCAAGAACCTATTCCGTATGCTACTATTTCTATTAATGATAACTCGGGTGTTATTAGTAATGCCAATGGAGATTTTCTTATTTATTTGAATAAAAAATCGGCCAAGCAAGATTCTTTAAAAATTAGATGTTTAGGTTACGAAACCAAACAATTTCTCGCTAAAAACTTTAAAGACAGCATTGTTTTTCTAAGCACAAAAGCTATGGAATTAGATGAGGTTTTAGTTTCTAACAAAAATTACACTCCAGAGGAAATTATTGAAAAAGTACAAGAAAACTTGGAAAACAATTATGATCATAATTTTATTAAAAGAAAATTATTTTACCGCGCTTCATCGTTTCAAAATTTAATAAAAAGTGATGTTGAGGTCAACGAATCGACTATTCCTGAATTTAATCAACAATTTATAGATAGTTTAATTGCTGCCATACCGAAAAACGCAGACGATTACACTGAGCTTCTAGCAAACTCATACGGTATACCAGGTAAAAAGGATAAGCAAAAAATAGATATTATTAAGGCGTCTCATCTATATGATAAAAGCGCAGAAATGAGTTTTGAGACCTACGAAGAAAAACTAAATACTATTTTGAAAGAAAATGTAAAACGTGATTCTTATTTCAAAATTAAATCGGGCTTATTTGGTGTAAAAACCGATATAGACTCTACCGCTTTTGATTACGGTGAGCATAAGGAAGAGGTTGAAAAAACCGAAGCCATGCTCGCAGAAGAAAAGAAGAAAGAAGCTGAACGTAAAAAAGATTTTGCTAATTACCGTAAATCGGCTATTGCGAAACTTGAGCATGGTAGTTTTATTTTTGAAGACAGCGATTTAAATTTTTTGGAAAAGCAAAATCGTTTTGAATTTAAAGTGGAAGATTATAGTTTTTTAAATGATGAGTTTGTTTATAAAATAACTTTTACACCAAAACGAAAAGAAGATTTTAAAGGTACAATTTATGTAAACACTGATGATTTTGCGATTGTTAGAATAGATTACGAAAACGTAAAAACCCTTAATAGTTTTAAATTATTTGGCTTATCGCACACAAGAAACCTAAAAAAAGGAACCCTTATTTATTCTAAAAACGAAGCAGAAAAATATACTTTAAAATATGCCGAAGTTGAAGAAGGCAGCCAATTTGGAATTAAACGCCCATTAACCATTATTGAAAAAAACAAACACGTTAAAGGCAGACGTAAACAAAACGAATTGGACACTGATATTCATTTTATAATGGCAATTAAGGAAAAAAGTGAATTAATTGTTTTTGAAAACGAACAAATAACAGAAGTTGTTTTTAACGACTTTAAAGAAAAACCAGAAGTAACACCCGTGTATTTACCAAAATACGATCCGGAATTTTGGAAAGGTTATAATGTTATTGAGCCTAACCAAGCTATTAAAGATTTTAAAAGTTTAGAGTAAAAAAATAAAACACTTTTTGTCATGTCGACAAAGGAAACATCTCATGAGGAATTAAAACCACCGTTATGTGGTGTCTCCTTTGTCTACATGACTTTTATAATAAATAACAAAACTATATACTGCGATGTTCTTCGCTGTTGGTTTCTTCTACATTTATAATGAAAGTCAATATTATGCGATGTCTTCTTAAGTCGACATGACATAACTATTTTTCAAAAAAGGATGTAATAACTAATCCTTATTACGACCCTTTTCATTTGGGTATAAGGTGTAAACAGGATCACTTTGTAAAAACGTTTTGGTTTCAATATCCATACCTGTAATTCTACCTTTAAAAGCTGCTCCGGTATCTACATTCCAGATGTTTATAGCATTCATTGGAATATCGCATTTAAAATTAGTTGTTGGTGTGTGCCCTATATAAATTTCGTGATAGTGCTTTAATCTATTTGGGTAGAAATACGATTTAGTATCTAAGTTATTATCCATGGCCAAAGCAAGTTCCCAAAGTGTTCTATCGAAATACAGCGCAGGTTTATGCACTTCTTTCTCTACGCCATGCATAGATGTAAATCCGGCGTGTAAAAACAATCGATTTTGATCATCTAAATGATATAATTTAAGTTTTCTAAAGAAGGCTAGGTGCGCTGTTTTTTCTTCATCTGAAAAATCATCATAACTCGCCATCGTTTCCATGCCTCCATGTATATACCACGTCATGTTTACCTCTCCAGTCTCCAACCATTCTTCACACCAAACATCATGATTACCTTTAATGAAAACACATGTTATTTTTTGTGACAATTCAATTAAAAACTGTACAACCTGAGCCGACTCACTCCAACCATCTACGTAGTCGCCCATAAAAATAAGTTCATCTTCATCCTTAACTTCTAACTTATTTAAAAGCTGAACCAAACCTTTTAACCCACCGTGAATATCTCCAATTGCTATTGTACGCATGTATTTTCCTTTTTAAGCAAAGCTAACGGAATATAAATTATTTAAAAAATTGTAAGATTAAATTTAGATTAAAAATCATCTAACGGTTTAATAGCTAAAACTCTTTTTTTGTATTAATTATAAAACTTATCAAAGAAATATATTACAAATAATTTAGCTATATTTAATACCAAACAAACTAAACACGAAACAACCTTGAAAATAAAAAAAATACTAGTAGCCAATAGAGGTGAAATTGCCATTAGAATTTTTAGAGCTTGTACGGAAATAAGCATAAAAACAGTAGGAATTTATACTTTTGAAGACCGCTACTCTTTACACCGATACAAGGCAGACGAATCTTACCAAATTGGAGAAGACAACGAACCTTTAAAACCATATTTAAATATTGATGCTATTATAAAAATAGCATCAAAAAATGGAGCCGATGCCATACATCCGGGGTATGGTTTTTTATCTGAAAACGCAGATTTCGCACAAGCTTGTGAAGATAACGGCATTATTTTTATTGGCCCGAAAGTTTCTGTTTTAAAAGCTTTAGGTGATAAAATTACGGCTAAAACAGTGGCTGTTGAAAATAATATTCCTATTATTCAAAGTAATGAAAAACCTTTGACAGATATTAACGTAGCAATTTCCGAAGCTAAAATAATTGGTTATCCTGTTATGCTAAAAGCGGCTTCTGGCGGCGGTGGTCGTGGTATGCGCGTTATTAGAAAAGAAGACGAACTTAAAGGTGCTTTTAATGAAAGTAAACGCGAAGCCTTAAATGCTTTTGGAGACGATACCGTTTTTCTTGAAAAATTTGTAGAAAACCCTAAGCATATCGAAATTCAAATTGTTGCCGATAGCTTTGGCAATACCGTGCATTTATTTGAGCGCGATTGCTCAGTACAAAGACGCTACCAAAAGGTAATCGAGTTTGCTCCATCTTACGGTTTAAAAGATGAAACCAAGCAAGCACTTTACAACTATGCCATTAAAATTTGTAAAGCCGTAAACTATAATAACATTGGTACTGTTGAGTTTTTAGTAGACGATGATGATTCTATTTACTTTATTGAAGTAAACCCGCGTGTACAAGTTGAGCATACCGTTACGGAGGTTATTACAAACATCGATTTAATAAAAACACAAATATTTATTGCTGGCGGTTATAAACTGGCCGACGAGCAAATAAAAATACCAAATCAAGAATCTATTCAAATAAACGGTTACGCGTTGCAATGCCGAATTACAACCGAAGACCCGCAAAATGATTTTAAACCCGATTACGGCACGGTATCAGCCTACAGGAGTGCTTCAGGTTTTGGTATTCGCTTAGATGCCGGTAGTATTTATCAAGGTGCTACTATTTCGCCATTTTTTGATTCTATGCTAGTTAAAGTAACAGCGAATAGTAGAACGTTAGATGGTGCGAGTAGAAAAATACGTAGAGCCTTGGCAGAGTTTAGAATTCGTGGTGTAAAAACCAATATGCCTTTTCTAGACAATATTTTAAAACATGATACTTTTAGACAAGGTAAAGTTACCGTTAACTTTATTAAAGCCAATCCGGATTTATTCATATTTAAAGCACCTAGAAATAGAGCTACAAAACTCATTACTTATTTAGGTGATGTTATTGTAAACGGAAATCCTGATGTTAAAAAAGTAGATCATTCTAAAACGTTTATAAAACCAAAAGTTCCAAAATTTGATCCCGATGCTCGTTTTCCTGAAGGCACAAAAGATTTACT
The DNA here is from genome assembly GCF_009796825.1 of Algibacter sp. L3A6. Taxonomy (GTDB): domain Bacteria; phylum Bacteroidota; class Bacteroidia; order Flavobacteriales; family Flavobacteriaceae; genus Algibacter. Next base: position 2,362,506 of record NZ_CP047030.1, on the reverse strand, counting down.
TTCAAAACTCGGTCCCGAAAAATTTTCTCAATGGTTAATGAATGAAAAAAAAGTTCATTTTACCGATACTACAATGCGCGATGCACACCAAAGTTTATTAGCTACACGTATGCGAACTTACGACATGCTAAAGGTTGCCGAAGGTTATGCCAAAAATCATCCAGATATTTTCAGTATGGAAGTTTGGGGTGGTGCCACCTTTGATGTTTGCTTACGTTTTTTACAAGAAAACCCATGGGAACGTTTACGCATGCTACGCAAAGCGATGCCAAACCTTTTACTACAAATGCTTATTCGCGGATCTAATGGTGTGGGCTACAAAGCATATTCCGATAATTTAATTGGTGAATTTGTAGAACAAGCGTGGGAAAATGGTGTGGATGTTTTTAGAATTTTCGATTCACTTAACTGGATGAAATCTCTTGGCCCATGTATCGAGCACGTACGTACTAGAACAAACGGTTTAGCCGAAGGTTCTATTTGCTACACCAATGATATTTTAAATCCAGAAAACACAAAATACAACTTAAAATATTACGTTAATCTTGCCAAAGAAATTGAAAATGCAGGCGCTCATATTTTAGGTGTGAAAGATATGGCTGGTTTACTAAAACCTTATGCAGCCTACGAATTAATTTCAGCATTAAAATCTGAACTTAAAATCCCGATCCATTTACATACACATGACACCTCATCAATACAGTCTGCTACTTATTTAAAAGCTATTGAAGCTGGTGTAGATGTTGTAGATGTGGCACTTGGTGGTTTATCCGGATTAACATCTCAGCCAAACTTTAACTCTGTAGTAGAGATGATGAAGTTTCAAGATAGAGCCAGCAGTATAAATATTGATTCTTTAAATGAATATTCTAACTATTGGGAAACCGTAAGAGACTATTACTACCCGTTTGAATCGGGTTTAAAAGCCGGATCTGGCGAAGTCTTTAAACATGAAATTCCTGGCGGGCAATATTCAAACTTAAAACCACAAGCACAAGCATTAGGTTTAGAAAGTCGTTTTCATGAAATTACTAAAATGTACGGCGAAGTAAACACCCTTTTCGGCGATATTGTAAAAGTAACACCAAGTTCCAAAGTAGTTGGAGATATGGCACAATACTTAGTGAGCAACAATTTAACAATACAAGATGTTATTGAACGCGGCGATAGTATTTCGTTTCCACAATCGGTTGTAGATTTATTTAAAGGTGAACTTGGCCAACCTGTTGGCGGTTTCCCGGAAGCGTTGCAAAAATTAATTTTAAAAGACCAAAAACCTTATACCGACAGACCAAATGCGCATATTCCGCCATTAGATCTAGATCAGGAATACAAGGATTTCAAAAAAATATTTGAACACGACTTAAGCAGAACTATAGATTATACCGATTTTCTATCTTATCAACTCTACCCTAAGGTTTTCACAGATGCTTTCAATAAGCATTTAAAATACGATAATCTCATGAATTTGCCTACCAAGAATTTTTTCTACGGAATGGAAATTGGTGAAGAAACCATTGTTGAGCTCGATAAAGGAAAAACGCTACTTATTACTTTAGACTCCATAGGAAAAGCTAATGAAGATGGTATTGTAACCGTTTATTTTAAAGTGAATGGTCAAGGCCGAAGTGTTGAAATAAAAGACACCGCTATCAAAGTTGATAAAGTTGAAAACTTGAAAGCCGACAAAAGCGATGATAACGAAATTGGAGCGCCATTACAAGGTATGCTTTCTACTATTTTGGTTAAAAAAGGCGAAAAAGTAAGTAAAAATCAGCCGTTATTTATTATTGAAGCCATGAAAATGGAAACAACAATTACAGCAAATACCGATGCTACCGTTAAGAAAATTGTTTTAAGAACTGGTTTTATGGTAAACTCAGAAGATCTTGTTGTTGTTCTAGAATAAACACAACATTATTTAATAAAAAAATGCCCAAATTAAACTGTATTTTACACATACAGTCTAATTTGGGCATTATATATATTATACTATTTATTACGATTGAAATACACGCTTATTAACACTAAACACTTGTTTTAATTTTTGAGAAAAACTAACATCGGTATTTGCTTGTTTACTCGTTTTTGAAATTGAACTCTTTTCTTCGTGTAGTACTTGATAACAGTGGTAAGCTTGAGATATAAACATAATTTTAAGATTTGGACTTGTTTTTTGGAATATTTTACACTACAAAGGTATAGTCATCATCCGTTTTTTAAAACACTGAAATTGATGTATTTGTATGCTTATTTATCTGTTAATTTTGCATCATTTTGGGGTAAAATTAATGTGTTGTGTATTGAGGAAGAGTGTTTTTATTGGCGTGGAGAAAACTAGAACATCTCAACTTTTACTCCATTATTTTTTCAAGGTCTTAACAACCCAATCATTTGTCCTACTCCTATTCCAAAATATGTACGGTCTTTATTTATTTGCACCATAGGAGAAATTGTTAACCCATAAAACTTCGTAAACGGAAATTCTAATTTAGGATTAAGAATTAAACTCAATGTATTTTGAGCTTTATAGCTCCATGTATAATTCTCTACAAAAAAAGTATCAGATTTTGTTTGCCAATTCTCAGGTTCTCTTATTGTAGTGTAACCTACTCCAACAGACATATTAACCCTAATGGTACCGCTTTCATTGAGCTTATAGATTTTCCCAACACCTATTTTATAGTTCTCCATCTGGTCATGAGGATTAGCCAAACCAAAAGAAAACACTCCGGCTAATCCCGAAGTATAATCACTGGGCTGTGATTTAGGCTTGCGAATGTTACCCGTATATCCAATTATAAATGAATACTTTTCTTTATAAACATAATTTAAATTTAAATCAACACCAATGTAATTTCCAAAATTTAATTCACCAGAGGAATAAAAGGCTTTATTATCGAAGAATTGAGCACTCACAAAATTGCAACTAATCAGGCTTATTATAATTATATATCGTTCCATAAATTTACCCAAGATACTATTTTTATAAAATTCCTGTATCCCAACCTATTGAACCAATTTGAATTCGATTTATATTATCTTCTGAAATAAACATAAACTACTCAATACCTTCATTATCATTCAAACGGTCTGTTATTTCGATATCAACAGACTCATAGGTTCCATTGGTAAATACGTTTTCGCCACTCGCTTTGTCTACAATTTCGAAAATAAAACTATGAGGAGGAGTAAAGCAATCTCCACAATCATCGCTTTTACAGCTTTGGAAAATTAATGTAACGCATACTAAAAGTAAATGGAAGTTTTTCATCGGAAGTAGATTTTGCTTTGTAGATGAAGTTTTGATAAAAAGGTTGCGTTTGTATGTTTATTTAATTAGCCTACACAACATCACTATTTTGTTTATTCTTCTTAAAAACCTTAAAGATCAAAGCTATATTAATAATGAATGCAGGAATTACCAAAACATCTTTAATGGTATTAACACCTAGCACATCATACTCTAAAAACACTATAGAAAGAAAAATAATAATTGTCGAAATGATTAATCCTGTTTTTATATAATTCATATTTATTTGTTTTTGTTAAATTTTGATTCCGTATTTAAAGTGAATATTATAGATGTTAGAATAATTAGCGATGAAAAAATCAAAAGCCAATATTCGTTGGGGTCCGAAATGTTTGAAAAATCAATATTTAATATACCCAAAACGCAAGAGGCTATTACAAATATTGAAGCTAAATTTCTTTTTATCATTTTTCGAGAGTATTAAAAAGTTTAAAGTATAATAACGTTTACGTAACAAAATAACAACGACCTTTGATTAAGCACAAAACCACAATTATTTTTATAAAGTGTTGCATGTTCGGCTTTTTTTAGTCGATAATTTCCCAATAGGGCTCAAATTCAATATTTTCAAATTTAGTTTCGTGCATATTCAATTTCCCGTCTTTTTTATAAATACCATTACTAGAAATGTCTTGTATCCATTTTCTAAATTCCCAGCATTCATTTTTGTCAATTTTCCCACGCCCCCAAGTTCTCTCGCAAAAAATAGTTTTTTTTGCGTTTAGGCATTTAGAAACCTTCTTTATTACGCTTTTAGTTTCTTTATTCAAATCTTTAGCAATTGCTATGGTTATTAAATAATCAAATTGATAATTTCTATCTTCTCCTAAATGTCTTTCATTCCAGATAGCAATAAAAACATCTGGAGATTTATCATTTTTTTCGCAAATTGTCCATTTTGGTGTCCAAGATTCAAAATGCGTAAACAATTTGGTGTCATTTTTTTCTAAAATCCATTTGTTATGTGATTTTTTATCCCATTTTAATTGTCCGAATTTAAGTTCTCCTCGATATTTATCAGTTGTGTTTTTGAAATCATATTCAAGTACTTTTAGTCCAGTTTCAATTTTATTAGCAGATAAATCTAGTATCTGATTGAGTAAAGGCTCCGTTTTTGAAGTCCAAAATTCCTTTGTCCATAAGAATCCGCTTTTAGGATTGTCTCCAAAGAGAATATAAAAATCGAATTTTCTGTTACTGAAGGACATTATTTATTATCGGTTTTTCAGATGAAACACAACGGTTATCTATAAGAATAGTTATGAGCTTGTATGCAAGGATTTTCCGCAGAAAATCAAAAGCTAGAAAAAGCGCACTAACCTTTGATTAAGCACTAAACTAAGCATTGTTTTTATACAATGTTACCTGTTGGCTTTTATTCCTATTAATATTTTATTTTTCCGTTTTTCTGTCAAAACCTTGACCCAATAAGTTACAATAACATCGTATCCGCCAGATTCCGATTTTTGCTCATTAGTCAGAATATCAATACCAGTCGCTACTTTAGAGTTTTTCTCATCCCACTTTTTTATGTGCTCAAAATATTCCATTTTAGTTCCAATTCGGTTACCGCTATTCCCAGTTATGAAAATCACTTTTTTGTCCTTAAAGTCAAATCCGTTTAGTTTTTCATTCAGATATGCGTTCAGATATTCAGACTCCACTTGAGTGAGTTTCGGATTATTGTCAATTCCACATTCAGAGAGGTTTTGTCCAAATATATTTGAGGAAATTAACAGTAAAATTAATGTTCCGATTTTTTTCATAAGTTCTGTTTTTCAGCTTGCAGGTAACGGTTACGTATAACCGTCAGTTACGGGTTTATATGTGTTAATTTTCGGTTAATAACTGGCGTTAGCAATTCCGAGTGGATTCGGACGTAGTCGAATCCGCCGTAATTGCGGTTATACATTGTTGTAGCACGTTTTTTATTCAAAATCAGTTTCGGTTAATATTAGCTTATATTCCACTTTATCCATTGAAAAAAGTCCGCTATTCAGCACTTTAAAATCCCAACTTTTTCGGTCATTTATGTTCTTGATTAAAGTCCGATTATCCATTTTTATAATTATAGTATCGATTCCATTAAGAAAATTGATCCCTTTATCGTGAGCATTTCCAATTTCGCCATATTCCGTAATTATTGATTCCGTTTTAGGTTTTAGTTTGATAATTTTCACAGAATCTTGTTCGGTAAAATTCCTATTTCCGTATTCCAATATCGACTCAATTTTTAATTCAGATTCAGTTTTGTTTTCGACAACATATTTATTCACAACTCCTGGGTCACAGGAAGTGAAAATTATTAAAATCAGAATCAGAATTATTCTTTTCATTGCTCAAATGTGCTACAACTAAGGTATATGATTCATAGAAATATCCCACCTCTCTATACCGAAAGAATTTTCTTCCGAATAAAAATAAGTTTTTTTTTACGTAAAACAACTTCAGCAATTAAAAAAATAACGGTAAAGTATCAATAAATTAAAAGTACTGACCAATACCAAATACTAAACCTTGTGTGGCGTTTTTAGAAACACCATAGCCGTAATCTATTCTAAAAACAGCATTATAGATCTTCTTATGAAAAAACCGCAACCCAATACCTGGGTAAAGTTTCATGTTTTCACTTCTACTAAAATCGGATAGTTCGCCTCCGGGATTTCGCCAAGAACCAGCATCTATAAAGGCATTACCCTGTAGAACAAACCAATCTTTCTCGAAAAGTGTGTGGCGATATTCGGTATTCACAACAATAACTCCGGTGCCTCTATCTATGGTATTCCCTACGCCACGTATATTAACATTGTTATCTACAGAAAACGGTGCAAAAGGCGTATCGTTGTTAGATGCTAAACCCAACCGAACTCTATTTGCCCAATTCCCTTTTTCGCCAACGCGTTTGAAAATAAAAAAATCGTTCCAGCCTATATAGAAATCATCAACTCCATCTTGATTAGAGGTTACAAACTGAAAATTAAACTGACTTCGGAATCCGGAAATGTATTGATAAAAATAATCTAACGTATTATAATCGTAAATCCCCTTTATAAGCCACTTAGGTATATTGAGTTCTAGCGGCACATTTTCGCTAGTTTCACCATTTTGGTATTGGTAATCTTCCTCAAAACGATTTAATCCAATTTCGAGCTTATTACTAAAGTTAAACTCATACAAACCAGAGATTTCTACAGACTTATTATTATACCTATAATTAGCCGATGTATTATTGAAAAACACAGGTTCTAAAGTCGTTAAACTTTGCAGGTTAAAAGCCAAGCCAAACCGTTTAGAAAACAAATAAGGCGCTCTAAAGTTTAAAGCATAACTATTAAAAACATCTTTTTGATAAAAACCACCAACGGCAATATTTCTGCCCAAAGCATTAAATTCTGCCAAACCTACGCGGTAGGCAAACTCATCGTTATCGGTAGTGTAAATATTAAGTGAAGGAATAAGGGTAAAGTTTTCTTCAATGCCATAAAACACATTGTAAGCACCATCATCTGACAAAAAAACTTGATAATACGCATGAGCAACCGACGGCAAACGCTTTAATCGTTTAATATCTTGCTCTATAATGGTTGAATCTAAAATGCTACCACCTTTTATAGACGCTAAACTTTTAATGAAAGATGTTTTTAATTTATTATTCCCCTGAATTTTTAAATCGGCCACCATATGGTTTTGAGCCACACCATGAGCAAAGGTTATTAATAAAATAAAAAGTAAAGTTTTTTTCATTATTCGACAGTAAATGGCGTCATAATCACTTGGTTTACCCAATTATCCAAGCTCACGTCCATTACTGTAAATATATAATTATTTCCCGATATTAAATTTGGCGGTGTATCTGGAGTAATATTTAGCACCACATTATCGAGTTTATAATATTGAAATTGATTGTTATAGGTATAGGTTCCTGAGACTAAATCGGAACTCTCTGTAGTTAAAACTTCAAAGAAAATAGCATTGTTTTCTTCGGAAAGCACATCCCATGAAAAAATTGGCATTCCTGATTGCTGTTGATTAATAAGCACCTCATCGGTCCACTGCGATGGTTGACTGCTTTTTTTATTCCGAACAGGTGTTGCAACTTTTATAACATCACCCACCTGATAAACCACCGTAAACCAAGCAGCATTAGATGTGGTTTCAAAAAAGCGCAAAGCGCCATTAAAAAGTGGTTTGGTTTCTAAATCAATAAAATTGTATTCTGAAAAATCTTCACCATTTACTGTAAAGACATCGGTTTCATATAATTTAAAAGATTCCGCTCCTGCTTCTGGATAAAAATAAACATTAACCAAATTAGCATCATAATCTGTGCTGGCCGCACAAGCTATAACGGCATCTTTTTCGTAGATATTAAGGTTTAAAACTTCAGATAAAACAAGGTTATTATTTAAAGGCAACTCAACACCATCATCGCTATCACAAGCGCTAATAAACAAGCATATTATTAAAAGTTTTAAATTACTTATAAGCCTCATAATGAGATTTTATTAACTGTTCTACAGGTTTATTTTGTGGCGTAAACCTCGAGTTATTTTCTCCACCTGATTTTTCATGGTTATGAAACCATTTCCAAATAAACCCTCCAGCAAACCAATCTTCCATCCAAAAGGTTTTAAACAAAGCTTCAGACGTATTAGTCTGCGCTTCTAGGTTTACGGAATCCATAGTTCTATCGCTTCGCCAAGGTTCTTTACCCGTAAAATCGACACTTCGGTAACCAAATTCGGTAAATAGTATCTGTTTTTTATAAGTTTCCGATGTACTTTTAATAACCGCTTTATGCGTGCCCCAATTAGCCATACACTCCGCAACTGTTGGTGTTTTGGTGCCGCTAACCGGAAAATACGCATCTATACCTATATAATCCATTTGTGCCCAAAAAGGTGTGCGTTTAAACTCATCCCAATTGGCAGCGTAAGTGAGTTTACCGTTATAAATCTTTTTAATTTCTACAATTAAATTGTTCCAGTATTCTGGTCTGTTTGCAACAAACTTTTCTAGTTCTGTACCAATACAAAATATATCGGCATTCACCTCTTCGGCTAACTTGGCATATTCTAAAATAAATTTAGAGTACGATTGTTCGAAAACTTTCCAGTTTGCTTCCGTAGCCATTTCAATATGCCCCGTATAAACACCATGACTCACCCAAATTTGTGGTTTTATCATTATTTTTATATCATGCTTTTGAAGCTCTACGGCATATTGCTGTGCACCATTTTTAGTTTCGCCTAACCACTGCCTTTGTGTATTAAAAGCAATTTCGGGATGCGTAATATCTCTAATAAAACCAAAAGGCATAACTGCCGCAAAATTGGCATTTACATTAACCACTGGCATTACATTTTTTTGAGAAATAGCTTCTCGAGAGGCTACAAAACTAACACCATTTATTTTTTTTGGTTGAGCATTACAACTCTGTAAAACAAACAGAGTAAGTAAAACCAGGAACATATTTCTTCTCATTAAAAAAGTTTTTTAGCTCCTAATTTACTACTAAACATTAAAACAAAGCTCTTAAACCTATGTTAAAAGATTGCCCTAGCCCAGTATCATTACCTCTCACAAAGCCTGTATAAAGGGTTTCTACATTGAGAACATCTGTTAATTGATATTTTAAACCACCACCTAGTGCTGTAAAATCTTGAGAGAAATCATTTCCAGCATCAATTAATTGTGAGTGTTGTATCAACCCTAATACAGTAAATTTAGAACTTGGGAAATAACTTAAAAATACGCCAGGTGTTAAACGCAAGCTATTGTTTGCAAAACTATCTTCTTTTTTTCCGAAGTTATACTCTGTGTTAAGCTCTGAGAATAATTGCCATTTATCACCAGAAAAACTATAATCGTAGAAGAACCGGTTTTGAAAAATAAATCCTTTTTGATCTAAAAAAACACCATTTTCAGTTTCATTATCTATTAAAGGAATATGAAAAGCCGTTTGAATGGTAAAATTACCAACACCCTTAATAGGATTAAATTTTATTGCTGGTGCGAAAGACGTTAAACCGGAACGTGCAGAGTTTGTTTCTCCATCAAATTTAAAAACATCTAAAGCGTCTCTACCTCCAACAACATTGGAACGAAACTCTAATAACAAACCAACATTTAATTTACTGTTAGCTGAAATACCTGTAAAAACATCTAGTGTAGACGTAAAAAATGTATTTCTCGGTATATCTTGTTTTGAACCATTTGGTCCAAATAAATCTTTAGTTTCTGTATATAAATTATTAAACCATTTAATATCCCATTGGCCACTACTTAATAGTTTTGATGGTGTATAGGTTTGAATATTACTTTTTTCATTTTCAGTAGTATCTTCTTGAGCAAATCCTACTAAAGATATAGTTAATAATATAGTTGTTAGTATTTTTTTCATCATTATGTGTTTTAAAATTAGTATTAAAGCGCGTTAGTTTTCCAGTTATATGGAAAGTAACTCAGTTTAAAATCGGTAGCTATTTTTTCAGTTCTGTAAAGGTTAATAAAGTCAATTTCATTTTTCCCATTCATGGTAAAATCGCCTTTATACCATTCCATAATTTGAGATGCCTCTACACGTTTCTTTTTAGCATTTACCTTTAAAAAACTTCCGTTAAGGGCAATTTTAGTTTGCTTAGTCATTTGGCTATCTACCGTTTTAGGCAAATACGCTTTACTTATTAATGGAGGACAACCTATAGCGCCACAAACTAATACAAAGTGAAATCTAGCATCGTTGAAAACCTCACGTAAAAGTTTATGTTCTATATTATTTAACGTTGTGTTTTTACCACCTAAAACATATGTTGTTTTATCAAAAAAGCCTTTTTTATCTAGAGGCGACTTTAACGGATAGTTATCTACAATCCCTTTTATTACTGATAAATTATAAGCGTTTATCCAAAATGCTTGGTAAACATTTGCATCTGTTTTTGATACCGAAATACCTTCGGCCAATTTTAAAACCTCATCTAAAGCTTGAGGTTCGTTGTGTATTTTAGAATAATCTACCTTACCATTAACTACATAGGTTTTAAAAAAAGCGTCGGCTTTAGAAAAGAATTCGTTTGTGTTTTGAGCAAAACTGGCAACAGATAATAAGCTCACGGTGAATACTATAATAATATGTTTTTTCATTTTATAAATTTTAATAATACAAAGTAAAGGTTCTTCTTTCTTTTAATTTGTTAGCCAACTTACACTTTAAAAAAGTTTTATGAAAAGTCTGATAATTAAGCTTTGCCTTACAGATGGCTTCATTATTTAAATGCATTCTAAATTAATACCCTGAGTTAAGTTCTTATCTTTAAAACGACCTAAAGAATCACAATTCTAAAAATTATGGAACATATTGTTATAATCGGGAATGGAATTTCGGGTGTTACCGCAGCGCGACACATTAGAAAACTTTCTGACAAAAAAATTACTATTATATCGGCAGAAACCGAATATTTTTTCTCTCGAACAGCACTTATGTACGTATACATGGGGCATATGACGTTTGAACATACACAACCCTATGAAAATTGGTTTTGGAAAAAGAATAGAATAGAATTAAAAAAGGGTTTTGTTAAAACAGTTGAAACTGAAAACAAAACGCTTCATTTTCAAGACGGCGCATCTTTAACCTACGATAAGCTTATTATAGCTACCGGAAGTAAACCTAATAAATTTGGTTGGCCTGGTCAAGATTTAGATGGCGTTATGGGCATGTACCATAAGCAAGATTTAGAAAATCTAGAAAAATATGCACCCAATAACAAGGTGTGCAAACGTGCCGTAATTGTTGGAGGTGGATTAATTGGTATTGAAATGGCTGAAATGCTACACTCACGACATATTCCTGTAACTTTCTTAGTACGAGAGAATAGTTTTTGGAATGGTGTTTTACCTGAAGGTGAAAGCAATATGATAAACCGAGAAATTTTAAGTAGCGGTATCGATTTACGGCTTTCTACCAACTTAAAAGAAATAGTTGCCGATGAGAACGGTAATGTTAAATCGGTTATTATAGACGAAACAGGAGAAGAACTACCTTGTAACGTGGTTGGCTTAACAGCTGGTGTTTCTCCAAACATAGATTTTATAAGAGATTCTGGAATTGAAATTGGGCGAGGTGTAAAAGTGAATCGTTACCTAGAAACTAACGTTGAAGGTATTTACGCCATAGGTGATTGTGCTGAGCAACATGAAGGTATTGACCAACGTCGCCCTATTGAAGCGGTTTGGTATACTGGCCGTATGATGGGAGAAACCTTAGCACAAACTATTTGCGATAATAAAACACAATATAAACCTGGACATTGGTTTAACTCTGCCAAGTTTATTGATATAGAATACCAAACTTATGGTTGGGTTTGGGCACAAGCCAAAGAGCATGAATCTCGTTTTTACTGGGAACATGAGGATGGTAAAAAATGTATTCATATTAATTATGATAAAACCACTCGAGAATTTATTGGTATTAACAACTTCGGAATCCGAATGCGTCACGAATTTTTCGACAAGATTTTAAATGAAAAACGCACGGTAGATTATGTTTTAGAACATTTAGCCGATGCTAATTTCGATCCTGAATTTTACAAACTTCACGAAAAGGAAATCGTTGCAAAATTCAACCAAGAAAACAACACTAACATTCAATTAAAAAAGAAAAGCTGGAAACGTATTTTTAGCAAAGCATAAGGTATGAAAGCAATAAAACAAACCGGTTTAGTCCTTTTTCTATTAGGACTTGCCGTATTTATAGGAACCATTTTCACAGGTTCTTTCAGTTTAAAACAAGCTGAGTTAGATACGTTTTTAAAAGAGCAAAATTATAAAAGTGAAGTTATAGGTGAAGCTCTACAAAAAGCTGTTGTTACCTCTAACGATTTAAACATTTTTCAGTTTTCTAGTGCGGTTAGAAATGCATATGCTACATCTAACAATCATTATGACGATCTTATAGCAAAGTATGATGCTGAAAAAAATTGGGACGAAAAAGGAAAACAATTTCAATATAAAATCTCAGGAAAACCCCATAGTTTAAGTTTTTCATTAGCTAAATCAGCAGGAAAAGGTCCTGCTCCAGATAGCACTGGCCTTATGTGGTTTCTAACGTTTGGCTTAGCTATTATTGGTGCACTTATGTATATAGTTCCTGATGTTATTTTGCTAGGAAAACCTGGTATTAAAAACAATGGTGTTTTTCTGAATGCTGCCACAAACCGTGGTTGGATTGGTTGGTTTGCCTTTATCTTTTTAGTTACATTTTACATTCTACTTTATTTCTTTCCTGACTATATTGTAAACTGGGTATATTTAGTAGACCCTATTAGTAATTCTATAAGTGGTAATCTTGCAAGTCAATGGTTTTTATATGGCTTTTTATACTGTACAGTAATGTCGGTAATGGCCGTTAGAATGTATATTAAATACCGCCATAACAAATATCAAATATTAAGAACAACATCTGTTTTATTCTTTCAAATTGTATTTGCTTTCTTAATTCCAGAAATTTTAGTGCGTTTTGAGAAACCTTGGTACGATTTCAAAAATGCCTTCCCTTTAGATTACGATTTTTTCTTCAGATGGAATTTAGAAGAACTTCTTGCTAGTGGTGCTTTTGGTTTATTCATTTTAGTTTGGGGTATTGTTTTAACTATTGTAGTAGTACCGGTAATGGTTTATTTCTTCGGAAAAAGATGGTATTGCTCTTGGGTTTGTGGTTGTGGAGGTTTAGCCGAAACATTAGGAGATCCATACAGACAACTTTCTAGTAAAACATTATTATCATGGAGAGTAGAACGTATTATAATTCATTCTGTTTTAATTTTTGTTTTAGTCATGACCGGTTTTGCCCTTTACACCTTCTTTTCTGGAGAAGGCCAAGTATTAGGTATTAAAACACAAACCATACAAGATATTTATGGCTTTTTAATCGGTTCTATATTCGCTGGTGTAATTGGTACAGGCTTCTACCCTATTTTCGGTAACCGTGTTTGGTGTCGTTTTGGATGCCCTTTAGCTGCATATTTAGGTTTTGTACAACGTTTTAAATCTAGATTTAGAATTACTACAAACGGAGGACAATGTATTTCTTGTGGAAACTGTTCTACTTACTGCGAGCAAGGTATTGATGTTAGAGCTTATGCACAAAAAGGAGAAAACATTGTGCGCTCTAGTTGTGTAGGTTGTGGAGTTTGTTCTGCTGTTTGCCCAAGAGGTGTTTTAAAATTAGAAAACGGACCAGAAGAAGGCCGTATAAATCCAACAGATGTTTTACTTGGTAACGATGTTGATTTAATGGATTTAGTAAATAAAAAATAATGAAATATATCTGCTACCTGCTTTTAGTTTCTATGTCTTTCAATAGTTTTGACAATGAGACTTATGTAAAAACATTTTACGAAAACGGAAGTTTAGAATCTGAAGGCTGGGTTAAGCAGGATAAAAAAGAAGATTATTGGAAATTTTACTACGATAATGGTCAAATTAAAAAAGAAGGTCATTTTTCAAACAATAATCCTATAGAATATTGGTATTTTTACGCCCCAAATGGATTAAAAGAAAGCGAAGGCCACTTTGTTAACGGAAAAAAAACAAATTGGTGGGTGTTTTATGACCATTCAGGACAGGTTAACCACAAGTGTCAACTTAAATTTAATCAGAAAAATGGGTATTGCTTAAAGTATAAAAACGGCGATATTATTTCTGCTAGCAAATACAATGCTGGTAAAAAAATTAAAGAATGGTACAACCTAAAAGATTTTAAAAAAGAAAACAACCTACTTAATTTAAGATGACCCAAATAAAAGTCATAATTCCTGCTTACAACGAAGCAGATTCCATTACACACGTTATTAAAGCCATTCCTGAAATTGTTAACGAAGTTATTGTGGTAAGCAACAACTCTACGGATGATACAGAAATTAATGCGAGAAATGCAGGTGCTACCGTTTTAAAAGAAACAAATAAAGGTTATGGATATGCTTGTTTAAAAGGCATGGAGTATATTGCTAACCAAACTAAAAAACCAGATATTATTGTGTTTCTAGATGGTGATTATAGCGATTACCCAGAGGAGCTTACTAAAATAGTTGCACCTATAATTAATGATAATTTAGATTTTGTTATTGGAGCCCGTATAAAAGAATTAAGAGAAGTTGGGTCGATGACTATGCCACAAATTTTTGGAAATTGGCTAGCAACAACCTTAATGAGCTTGTTTTTTAACGCTAAATTTACAGATCTCGGACCATTTAGAGCCATAAAATACAATAAGTTACTAGCTCTTAACATGGAGGATAAAACTTACGGTTGGACTGTAGAGATGCAACTAAAGGCTTTAAAGCAAAAATTATCTTACACAGAAATCCCTGTTAATTATAGAAACAGAATAGGCGTCTCAAAAGTGTCTGGTACGGTAAAAGGAGCTATATTTGCAGGCGCAAAAATCTTGGGATGGATTTTTAAATACAGCATAAAGAAATGATTTTAGAGAGCATAATAATTACAATTTACACCATTGCATTACTACTTATTTTAATGTATGCATTGGCACAACTTAACTTACTTTTCAATTACTTATCGGCAAAAAGAAAAACCGATAAATCTGTAAAATTCGATTTATCCAATCCTGATGAAATTCCTTATGTTACCATACAACTTCCTGTTTACAATGAAATGTATGTTATGCAGCGGTTACTGGATAATATAGCAGAAATTGATTATCCAAATGACAAATTAGAAATTCAGGTTTTAGACGATTCTACAGATGAAACCGTCGAAACTACAAGAGCTCAAGTAGAAGCACTTAAAGCAACAGGTTTAGATATTAAACACATTACCCGTACAAATAGAGTCGGGTTTAAAGCAGGTGCCTTAAAAGAAGGCTTAGAAATTGCTAAAGGTGAGTTTATTGCCATTTTCGATTCTGATTTTCTTCCTAAAAAAGACTGGTTAAAACAAACGGTTCCTTATTTTAAAGATTCTGAAATTGGTGTTGTACAAACCCGTTGGGGACACATCAATAGAAATTACTCTATACTTACTAAAATACAAGCCTTTGCTCTAGATGCGCATTTTACTCTAGAACAAGTGGGACGAAACAGTAAAGGGCACTTTATTAACTTTAATGGTACTGCTGGTTTATGGCGTAAAGCTTGTATTCTCGACGCAGGAAACTGGGAAGGTGATACCTTAACTGAAGATTTAGATTTAAGTTACCGTGCACAACTTAAAAACTGGAAATTTAAGTATTTAGAAGATGTAGAAACTCCTGCAGAACTTCCAGTTGTTATTAGTGCCGCACGTTCGCAACAGTTTAGATGGAATAAAGGTGGAGCAGAAAATTTTAAGAAAATGAAATGGCGTGTTCTTAAAAGCAAAAACATTTCGACTAAAACAAAAATACACGGCTTGTTGCATTTACTAAACAGCACCATGTTTTTAAATATTTTATTAGTTGCTATTTTAAGTATACCAATGCTTTACATAAAGAATGAATACGCACACTTAAAAACGTATTTTATTGTAATGAGTTTCTTTGTAATAAGTACGCTAATATTTTTTATTTGCTATTGGGTAATGTATAAAAACATCTATGGTGGTGGCGTAAAGAACTTTGTAAATTATATAGCCATGTTCTTTGTTTTTTTCTCAATAGCTATGGGCTTTTCACTACACAATACTATTGCTGTAATAGAGGGCCATATTGGTAAGAAAAGTGAATTTGTACGTACGCCAAAATTCAACATTAGTAAGTTTAAAGACAACTTAAAAACTAACCAATACATAAAGAAAACAGTATCTATCAACGTTATTTTTGAAGGCCTACTTATGGCTTACTTCGGTTTTGGTATGTACAGTGCTTTTATTGTTGGTAACCAAGGAGGCGATTTTGGGCTCTTCCCTTTTCACCTGATGCTATTTTTAGGCTTCGGATTTGTGTTTATAAAATCGTTAGTTTCTAAAGTTTAATTTGAAGCTTTAGCTGAAATTTTATAACAATAAACCTTTCTTATAAAAAGAAATTCCAAACCACACCAAAACGTATTGAGAAATCTCGATACGGATAATTAGGTGCCGAATAATAATCGTACCCTGTAAAGGCTGCATTAAAATGTTCTGCTTTTAAATAGATTCGAGTTTGACGTATTTTAGCATTTAAGAAGAAATCTAACCTAGGAAACTCCCCTATCTCTTGTTCGTTTTGCACATAAAACTCCGCTAAAACAGGATCGTAAGCATTCATGTTGTACTTTGAGAAATAATTTAAGGTTACACCTGTTTGAAGAAACAACGCCTTTTTAAACAAATGGCTAGAATAATAGAGTGTGCTACGTAAGTTTAATTCAGGTACATTTAAAACACCTTCACCATTTGTAACATTTTGGTACATAAAGGTATTATTTAAAGCAAACTTTCCGACTTTAATTTCTTTATCCAGCTTAGCTCTTAAATAATTTATAGTGCCACTGTATTGTGTTGGCGCTACCAACTGAGTTGTTTCATCTAAATGGAAATAAGCATAGTCACTAATGGTAGAATAATCGACACTCAAGTTAACTAGTTTATCCGATTTTAATTCGAAAGCCAATTGTTGCGTTTCTGTATTATTAAAATTATTTATCCAGTTGTAGTTTAAATAATCACTTTGAAACAGCAAGAAGTTGAAATTTGGTGCTTTAGAGCTATGATTAAGCGATGCAATAGCTTTGATATCATCGTTTAATTTGAAACTAGCCTGAGCCTTCAAAAAGTTTCCATCAAAATCTCCAGACACGTTTAATCCTACTTCACCTAAAAGATCGAAACCTTTGTATTGTTTATGGTATTTTCCACCAGCCGATAGAATATCACCTTTAATACGGTTGGTTATTGTAGTCCCGTTTAGAACAACGATTTTATCATAACCGTAATTATAATTATCATAACCTAAATTGAACTGTACATCACCAAGAATATTGTTGCTATAATTTAATTGAAATTGATTGTGAAAATGTTCTAAAGTTGCACGATCTTGTAAACTTGAACTTTTAAAAGCTTCACCAAAAATATCGGTTTCGGCACTAGATTGGCTGTATTCAAAATACTTATCTTCAAACGAAACAACTTGACCTAAACTTAAATTATTACGAGACAATGAGTCTTTTTGATTTATAAAAGCATATTTGTGTTCTAAATGAAAACGCTTTGCTTTTAGCATACTTTCGGCATCTTCGAAGTTCACTTCTAGAATAGATCGATCTATAAATTCCTCATCACCAGACTCAAAATACTCAACACTCTCATCTTGAAGCCCTCCGTTTTCCTCGTTGTATAAATCTTGGGTTACAATATGGCCGCGTGCTTGGTATCTATCATTCTCAGACCGATAATTTGATGTAAACCTAAAGTTACCTGTACTTGTAATAATGTGTTGGTATTTACCAATGGAACGCATGCCTTTATAGGCTATGGAAAAATTAAAACGCGGACTTGTATTTACAGTAAAAAATGCATCGAGTAACTGCCCTTGTTCAAAGGCTGTTTTATACATTAATTCTGTTAACGGTGTTGGTACGCGGTAGTAATTAATATCTTCAATTTCCATGTAATTGAAATGCCTAGCGCGTGCACCCAAATTTGGCACTAAATCGGTGTTTTGAAAATTATAAGTTAAGCTATTGTAAGTTTGACCTAAGTTTGAAAAGGCTATTAAACCGAAATTATCTTTTCTTAAATAATTGAATCTATAATCTTTTTTTATAGATAGCGTTGTATCTACGAATGTTGTATCGTTTTCGTGAGAGATGATAAGGTAGTCCTGAATTTTCGGTTTCTCTTCTTTATCTTTTTTCCCGCCTTCAGAATTACTTTTCCTGGTACTTGTGCTATCTGTGCTTTTTTTTGAACCTCCTCTTCCTTCTTGAAATTCTTGTCTAGAAATTTGGGCGTTTAATACATTAAACACCAACAAAAAAAGAAATGATAGAACTAATTTATTCATAAATACAAAAATCTTGCTTTGGTTTTACTTTCGCAAATATTACCGCTGCAAATGTAAATACAAAATATGATAACGCTTAAAAATGCTGATAATTATTTATTACTTCTTTTTATTAATAAAAAAGCCGATTAAAATTAAATTAATCGGCTTTTCAAATTAACTATGCCGGTCTAAAGGAGCAATAATAATTTAAAACATTTCGTAATAAAAAACGCTCTAAATTAAAATTAACTTAGAGCGTTTCTTTTATAGAATTAATATATAATTTTAAAAATCGTAATAATTAGTATTATATGTAGGCTCGTCTGCATTAATTAATGAGAACGTCCCATTAGAATAGGCTAGCAAACCTCCAGTATCTGCAATATAATAACCAGACTCACTACCTAATATAACTTCGATTAGATCAACTAATAGAGCATCATCCTCTGCTGATGCATTGGTATCTCCTGTTAATGTAAAATAGACTTTACCATCCTCTTTTATTTCATAAGTAAAATCATACCAAACAGTATAAGCTAAATCCCCTGTAGCTCCATCTGCAATATAGAATTGTATATATGACAAGCTACTATCTAAATCACGTAAGTAGTATGTAGAAGTGTAATATACATAGCCTGTACCCACGTAAAATTCCCACTGCTCGTCTAACCAGAAATTATTAAACTTAGTACTCGATTTTTCTAGTTCTAAATAATTATATCTTCCATTTCCATCAAGTCCAAAATCGTATGGTTTTAATGGGCCTGGAATATCTTGATAAAC
This sequence comes from Algibacter sp. L3A6, assembly GCF_009796825.1. GTDB lineage: Bacteria > Bacteroidota > Bacteroidia > Flavobacteriales > Flavobacteriaceae > Algibacter. The sequence continues at coordinate 2,343,448 of NZ_CP047030.1, read as the reverse complement.
AATTTTTAATCCATCGGCATCGTTAACATAAATTAAATCATCTTCATCAAAAACAAAACTAGTAAGCAACGTTCCATTAACTTCTACTTCGTTTAAAAAATAAAAGCCTTCTGCCGTAATTACAATTGGAGACGTTATAGATTGAAAATCTCCATTTTCATCAAAATAAGAAATAGTTGCTATTCTAGATTCTGAATCAAAATCGAAAGAAGCTATAGTCTCATCATTCAATAAAACATTTCTAAAAGAACTTTCAGTAAAATTGGTAGCTATATTGGTAACAGATGCATAGATATTTGTTAAATCCAAATCTTCTACACTAGCTCTGTTTAGAGTTAAAATTGTTACATCATCACCGTAATCTAATTTACTTTCTAAAACAACTTCATCTTCTGTTGCTGATAAAATATTAAATACAAATTCACCACCGTTATTGTTATTATACAATGAGAATATTTCACTAAATGCAGAAGTTGATTCGAATACTAATTCTATTTTTAAAGTTTTACCTAAGCGATAGGTTAGTGTATTATTATACGCTCCAGCTTCATAATCTGAATCTACAGTAACATCACCATTAGTTTCAAAATCAATAAGCATAGTGTAAGCTCCAAAATTTGCATTTGGCGAATAATAACCAATCCATCCATTTTCTGGAGCAGTAAGCACATCTACGTACTCTGAAGTTAGTGCATCCGTCCGTTCGTTAATTGATTGGTCAAAAAGAGGTTCTACCTCGTTCTCTGAACAAGAAGTTACAACTAGTAACAAGATAAAAACACCTAAAGACGCTAGTAATTTATTTAATTTCTTCATTTTTTATATTTTTTATTATCCTTAAATGATTAAAGTAATATATTTTAATCTTCAGGAATTCCATTAATTTCTATTACTTTATCTAACCTTGTTTGTACAGTTTCCTTAACAGCTAATAGATCTACATTAAAGTTACTCTCATAAAAATCGACTACTAAATCAACTTTTTGAGCAATAAGTTGACGACCTTCATTCAACTCTCTACAGTTTACAATAGCATCTGATGTTGTATACGTAGAACAGTCTTCTTGAGTAATAAAATCTTCATTAAACGTATCTTCATCTACAACTAAGAAATGAGAAATAATTTCACAAAAATCTTCAAACTCATTTAAAGTTCCATAATTTCTAACCATACCTAATTTAATAGCATCATCTCTAGTAACTCCATTACTCCACCCATTACCTAAGTAAGATTCTGAAATAGTATTGAAACCAACAGGTATTCCATAAGTTTGATGAACAATATGAGAAAACTCGTGATGTAAAGTTGCTAAAACACCTCCACTTGGATCTGCCATCCAGCTTCTATTTTGAAAATCTAGAGCATTCATATTTAAAATAGTTACTCTAGCTCCACCCTCTGCAAAACCTAATTTTATGGTACCATCGTCATTATAAATATATGATCCCATGTATACTATTTCTGCTGGAAATAATTCTTCAATAAAGGCTGTAGCATCATCTCCTGTAGACGCATAAGAATCTGCCCATAAATAATCAATCATTTTAGTGGCAGGTATTACTAAATCTGCATCAATTGGTGTTGCTCTTTCCGATGGATCTATAAAATTATCATTCCATCTCCATCGAACAGCTGTTCCATAAAGTTCAAACATACTTTCTCCATTATTATCGTATAAAAACTGATCGTTCTCACTCGAAACATCTGGATCGCTAGGAGCTACATAGTTCGTATTAGCGTCATCGGACACACATTGATAAAACAATGCTATCGATAACATGAGTACTATTGATTTTAATATATTTTTCATATAAAATTTCTTTTTGTCGTTATATTATCTTGGGTTAGCTTCAATGCCATTAGCAACAGATTTAGAAGGTATTTGAATTGCTTTTCTCAAATCCTCTTCACCTAAAACAAATTCATCACCGTTTACATCGGTATGTGTAACTTCTAGACTTAGTCGCTTAACATCAAACCATCTTAAACCTTCGGCTAAAAATTCCTTTCTTCGTTCTAGAAGAACAAAATCTAACATCGCTTCTTGCTCTGTGCCTCCGAAACCAGCAGTGATTTCTGCGACTGTTAGTTGCCCACCATTATCATACCTTCTTAAAGCAAAAACATTATAATCGTTTAAAGCATCATCCAGTCTATTTAATCGAACATAAGATTCCATTCTGTTTAAAATAACTTCTTCCCCTCTAATTTGCGTCATAATTATATAACCAAAACCAGTTGTAGATGTGGTATATTCAAAAAGCTCATTATACTTTGGTTGCTGTCTCGCTTGTGTACCGTAGTTGTAAAGTAAATCTCGTTTATCTCCACCACCTTGGATACTGCTTCGTACAACAGCATCAAATATTGCAGTATTCATTCTATAACCTCTGTAATATCTGTTTGAAAAACTTTCTTTACGAACAACAAAAATATTAGATGGATCATTTATTTCATTAAATTGATCGGCTATTTCTGTAGATGATGTTCCTGTAAACACATCGTCCATATCTTTTACATAAGTTGTATTAATAACACCGCTACCTAAAACTTCATTAGAATAATCGATACATTTTTGATATTCACCAGTAAACAAATAAAAACGAGATGCAAAAGCATTAGCTGCTGCTTTTGTAAAATGATATTTCCCTGTACCTGAATAATACGTATCGGCAATTAAAGGTAAGGCTTCTAGCATATCACTTTCAATCATATTATAAGTTTCCTCTAAAGTGCCTCTTTCATAACTTACTTGTAATTCCGTTTCTGGCGCAGTAATATATGGTATGCCTAACTCACCTTTATTTGTATCATTATAGTGCTGGCAAAAAACGTTTGCTAACATAAAGTGGTGATACGCTCTAGACATTAATGCTTCTCCTCTAAGTGCATTGGCATAACTAGCGTCTCCTTCTATAATTGCATCTAAAGCTTCCAAAGCTTGATTTGCATGGGCTATTGCTTGATAATTTTTTTCCCAAAAATAGGTTGGAGTATCTTGCTCTTCACTTGAGACTGCAGGAACATATTGATAATTTTCTGTCATCCAGTCTAATTGATCGTTATCTGGAATTGCTGTTACATTATCCGTTTTCCATTCAACAAAATTATATGTCCCTTCTGAATAGGCAGAAACCAATAATTCGGACACATCATCTAATGTTGTAACAGTTTGTCTATTATCTGGCACTGTGTCAAGATATTCGTCACAACCAAAGAATGAAACAATAGCTATTATTATAATTAAATTCTTTTTCATAGTCTAAAAATTAAAATTAAGAGTGAATGTGTAACTTTTTGTTAATGGCAAAGACACACCACCTGATTGGAAAAATTCTGGATCGATACCGTTTAATTTATCATCAGAATAAATTAACCATAAGTTATATGCAGAGAAACTAGCCGTTGCAGACTTTAACCATGTTCTTTGAATAAAACTTTGAGGCAATCTGTAAGTTAACTTAACATTTTTTAATCTAACAAAATCTCCATCGGCCACCCTAAGATCACTTTTGTTATAAAGATCGTATGGATTTAACCCCTGATTATCTAGGTTTTGACTTGCAATCTCAGATAAAATAGCAGGTATGTTTGTTATATTTTCATCTCCCGGTAAAGACCATCTATTTATTAAATCTCCAGGAAGTGAACTATAATCATCGTATGTCGCTTGATAAGCATCATCCAGTCTAATTTTATTACCACCTCTATAAGAGAATCCAGCTGTTAAAGACAAGTTTTTGTAATTAAAAGTATTGTTAAATCCTCCAAAAAATGTAGGTTCCGTTGGACCTTCGTATTTTAAATACTTTGTAATATCTTCTCTTTCTTGTAGGTTAAGATCTTGAATAATCCCTCCGTCTTCATCATAAAATGTAGGTATCCCGTTTGAATCTAACCCTGCAAAAGGAACAGAAAATAATGCGTTTACCGGATATCCCTCAATATTAGCTCCGTTACGACTTATTGCATCTCCAATACGATCTTGAGCTTGCCAATTAGTAATTTCACTTGTAGAATGACTAAAGTTAAAATTAGATGTCCATCTAAAGTTAGGTGTAACTATATTTGTAGTTCTTAATGTAATTTCATATCCATCACGGTCCATATCACCAATATTACCCAACTTAAGAGACTGACCACCAACACCATTAGTTTCAATAAAACCAATTAAATCTTCAGATTTTCTTTTGTAGTATTCCAATTCAATACCAACGCGATTATTGAAAAACGAAGATTCTAAACCGATATTCCATTCATATAATTTTTCGAAAGTTAATTCTCCATTTTCTAATTGATCTATTAGTAATGCAACTTCTCTTTCTGATGCTTGCGGACGCAAAGGCTCTTCTCCGTAAACAATTAAACCAGCACTAGCATTAAAAGGATTACTTCCAGAAAGACCATAAGTTGATTTAAGTTTTAATAAATTAACCCAATCCACATTATCCATAAAACTTTCGTTATGTATATTCCAAGCACCACTAACATTCCATGTTGGTAAGTAACGTGCCGCTCGCGAATTCCCTGTTCTATTATCCCCTGTATAAGTGTAAGTACCGTTTATTACATATCTAGAATCGTAAGAATAAGCTACATTAGAGAACATACCCCAACCTCTTTGTCTAGTTTCTACAACATCAAAATATTCTTCACCACGGCTATCTAAGAATCTAATAAAGTTTGGATCACTTAAAATTAATCCACCTTTATCAAACATATATCCCCAACCATCATTTTTCTCAGTTATTCTTTCGCTAGATCTCATTTCTTGCGCAAGTAAAGCACTTACTGTATGTAAACCTCCAAACGTTTTAGAGTAATCAAACTGATTTCTCATATAATAACTTGTTAAACCAAAACTTGTTGTTTTTCTAAAACCACCATTAGGCAAAACTGAATAAGGTTCTAATTCTGGTGCATCTGGATCATCAAACAAAAAGATATTACTATTTCTTATTAGTGGGTTATCTGCTCTATAAGCCTCAGCATTATTCGAGTTTTCATGTACTGTTTGTACCGCATCACTTTTATACCAACGACCGTTTAATACAGTTGTAAAATTTAAATCTTCAGTAATTTTAAATTTTAAATTCGTATTGAATGATAGATCAACAAGATTTAAGTCTACATAATTATTTTCTACTTCGTGTAAAATATTAAATGGCGCATAACTTCTTCTAAAAAATTGGCGATCTCCATTTTCATCATAAGGTGTAATACTTCTACTTGTATATAATGCATAATTAAATGGGTTAATATCAAAATTTCTTTCGAAAACACCTGTTAATGCATTGTACTCTCTGTCTTCAGAAGCTGCAATTCTTTGATCTCTAACATTTCCTGTAACTTTAAATCCTAAAGTGAATTTATCCGATAAATCGAAATCTGCATTTAAATTAGCTGTGTAGTTTTTCACATCATCTGCAACAGTTTGCCCTTCGTCTACCATTGAACTTACAGAAGCTCTATATCTTGAGGTATCTGTTCCCGAAGAAATACTAAAACTATTAGTTCTAATAAATGAATCTTTAAACAATACATCAAACCAATCGGTATTTGCATCTGCATAACGCTGAAGGTATTCGTAGTTAGGCGAACCACCTGGTCCCCAAGTAATTTCTCCATCCACAATTTTCTTAAACATATCTGAAAACACACCGTGGTTTGCTGCACTATTAGCACCAGCAATATCGATCCAACCTTTTTCGTATAATTCTTGATAAACAGACATTTCATCACCAGAACTTAAAAAGTTAAACTGATCGTAGTTAGGTTTAGCACGGCTTGTTAAACTTGATGTAAAGTTTATTGAAGGTTTTCCTGTTTTACCTCTTTTAGTAGTAATTACAATTACACCATTTAAAGCTCTTGCCCCGTACAATGCCGTAGCAGAAGCATCTTTTAAAACCTGGAAAGACTCGACATCTTCCGGATTAATACCTGCTGTAGAGGAACTTAAAATAGTATCTAAGTTACCAGAAGATATATCTTCATTAGAAATTTCAATAGCATCTTCAAGAATTACCCCATCAATAACCCATAAAGGTTTGTTTGTACCATTAATAGAAGCATTACCCCTAATCCTAATAACTGGAGCTGTACCAAATGTTCCTGATACATTCTGAATTTCAACCCCTGCAACCTGTCCTTGTAGAGCTCTACTTACATCAGCAATACCATCAAGTTTTACATCTTCGAGTTTTACTGTTGCCGCAGAACCCGTAAAAAGCTTTCTGTCAATTTTTTGATAACCTGTAATTACTACGGCATCCAAACTTTCAACATCTTCCGTCATCACGATATTGATAGTATCGGAAGCACCCACTGTAATTTTTTGCGTAGTTAAACCTACGAAGGTCGTTTTTAACACTTCGCCCGTTTCTGCATGAATGGCATAGTTCCCGTCAAAATCCGAAACAACTCCGCGGCTAGTACCTTCTACAATAACCGTAACTCCAGCAATAGGAACTCCATTTGTATCGGCAATAACACCTGAAATCGTTTTTTGTTGAGCATAAGAGAACTGATTTGAAAACACTATAAATAGCATTAACAAACATGTCAATTTTAATTTCATAAAATAAATATTTGAGTTAGTCAATCGCAAACATCTTAATATAATCTTAAAAAAACAAAGAAATCTGTTAAAATTTTAACAAAAACGCAGTATTTAGTGTTATTTGTAAATTACATATCCATAATTTGTAAAATATTGAAACCACTGCTCAAATAATAACAAAATATTATCAATGCCACAAAATCTAATTTTTTAGTGTTTTATTTCTCCATATCAATAAACAAAAGTTCATACTTTTGGAACAAAAAGAATATGCTTTTAGCAAATCACTCAAACATCATTTTAGAATGTGGCACAGACGAAGCTGGACGAGGCTGCTTGGCAGGACCAGTTACCGCTGCCGCAGTAATTTTACCTAAGGATTTTAAAAACATCATCTTAAACGATTCTAAACAGCTTAGTGAGAAAAAACGTGATATTTTAAAACCGATTATCGAGGCACATGCATTAACCTTTGGAGTTGCTCATGTTTTTCAAGAAGAAATTGACGATATAAATATATTAAACGCATCAATTTTAGCGATGCATAAATCTATTGAACAACTAGAACCACAGCCAGAATTTATTATTGTGGATGGTAACAGATTCAAACCTTTCAAAGACATCCCTTTTGAAACCATTATTAAAGGTGACGGCAAATACTTGAGTATTGCTGCGGCCTCTATTTTAGCTAAAACATATCGAGATTTATATATGGATAAAATCCATGAAGAATTCCCGATGTATAACTGGAAACAAAATAAAGGCTACCCTACTAAAGAGCATCGACGTGCCATTGCAGAATTTGGAATTACTAAATACCATAGAAAAACATTTAGGCTATTACCAGAAGTAGTTTAAACCTTGTTGGCTACCACCACTAATTAATACTTTTTTAATATTATAAAACCGAAAAATCGTAGGTTTGTAAAAATTAATTTATTCATGCGTTCTCTTTCAATAATACTTTTACTATTTATCACTTTAAGCTGTACCAATACTAAAAAAAAACGGACTAGCTTAATAGATTTTATACCAGAACATAGTACCGTTATTTTAAAAGCTAGAAACATTGAAAGTCTACAAAGTAGCATAAACAATAGTGAACTCATACAGCAGTTTTCAAAATCTAATATTTATGAGAACTTAGAAAGTAAATTCGAAAATTTAGAAGTTTTAAAATCAAATAGTCAGATATTAATCTGCTTTTCAAAAACCAAAGAAAATAGTTTAAATTACACCTTAATTACAAAGTACCACGATAGCCTATTTGTTACAGATTCTTTAAAAAATTATAAAGAAGAATCTTTCCCTTTTAAAAACAGCACCATTATAAAAAGTACACTCAACAAAAATGTATTTTTCAGTACTATTATTGATAGTGTTTTCATTGCCTCATCATCCCAAAAAACTATAGAACTAGCGTTTAATCCGCTAGCTATTGATCTAGAACAACAAAAAATTTACAAAAGCACAGATAAGAAAAATCTATCTGTAATAATCGACAGTAAAGCCAATTTTATAAAATCGATTTTTATTGAAGATTCTATCTCTTTAAAAACATTTACAAATCACTTAGCATTAGATATAGATGCTAGTCAAAACGCATTATATTTTAATGGTATCACTAAGGCAACAGATTCTACTAAAAGCTTAATAAACGTTTTTAAAAACACCATTCCGCAGGTTAATACCATTCAACATATTACACCTTCAAATAGCGATGCGTTTATGAGTTTTACTTTTAATGATTTTAAAGTTTTAAAACATAATCTAGCTCTTTTTAGAGAAAAAGACACCATAGCTAGCACTACTAATCTTTTAGATGACGTTATCGAAATTGGTGTTATTTATGAAGATGAAAAACGAGCTATCGTTCTAAATTCAACCGATATTATTGCAACTAAAGATGCCTTGCTTGCAGAACAAAATATAACAGAAACCTACAGAGATATTTCTATTTACAACTTTAGTAACTCAACTCTGTTTTCTGAAACATTTTCACCTTTAATTTCTTCAAACCAAGCTAAATTATACTGTGTTTTAGATCAGTTTTTTGTTTTTGCAGCAGATTTAGAAATGCTTCAGAACATTATCTCTAACTATCAAAACAAAACAACGTTAGGCTCTCGAAATTATTTTAAAAATGTTCAGGAAGAATTAAGCGATGCTGCTTCAATTTTGATGGTAACAAATTCAAATAGCTTAGAAACAATTATCAAGAAGAACTTAACAAAAACACCTAGCTTAAACTTAGAATCCTATAAAACATCTGCGCTTCAATTTATATACGATACTAATTTTGCGCATGTAAATGCTATAATAAAAACGAACAAAGCCAAGGCTGCAGAACAATCTATTTCCGAAGAATGGAACATCAAGCTAGATGCCGATTTACTAAATACTCCACAATTTGTAACCAACCATATTACAAAGCAAAAAGATATTGTAGTTCAAGATATTAAGAATAACTTATACTTAATTTCTAACAGTGGAAAAATACAGTGGAAAAAACAATTACAAGGTCCTGTATTGGGTAAAATTGAACAAATTGACATCTATAAAAATGGTAGATTGCAGTTCGCTTTTGCTACACCAAACCGCGTTTATATTTTAAATCGAAAAGGTAAAAATGTCTCTTCCTTTCCTTTAAAATTTAGCGATGCTATTACACAGCCACTTTCTGTTTTCGATTATGATAACAACAAAAAATATCGTCTTTTAGTAACTCAGGATAAAAACGTTTTAATGTACGATGCTAATGGAAAAATTGTAAAAGGTTTTACATTTAAAGCAGCCAACAACTCAATTATTGCGCAACCACAACACTTTAGAATTGGAAATAAAGATTATATTACCATAACAACCGAAAACAAACTTTTAATATTAGATCGCGTTGGAAAAACAAGGGTAACACCAAAAACTACGCTTTCATTTTCTAGCAAACCTATTTACATATACCTCAGTAAATTTACAACTACAACCAATAAAGGCGATTTAATAAGTATTGATACAAAAGGTAATGTTACTACGCAAAACCTTAATTTATCTACTAAAAACAACATCGCTACTACAAGTAAAACATTAGTATATCAATCGGAAAACAAATTAACCATTAGAAATAAAACCATAAACTTAGATTACGGAAATTACGACGATGCCGAAATTTTTATTCTAAACAATAAAATTTACGTTTCTATTACCGACTTACAGTCTCAAAAAACGTATTTGTTTGATAGCCAAGCTAAGTTATTGCCAAATTTCCCAGTGTATGCAAATTCTAACATAGACTTAGCAAACAGCGATAAAGATCAAAATCTAGAGTTTATTGCTAAAGGAGACGCTAATTCGGTTTTACTTTATCAAATTAATTAATCTATTCCATTAGTTTTAACTCAAACTACTCTACTTAAAAAAACGCAAATGATTACAAGAAAAAATGCCGAAATATCAAAATTCATAATTCATAAAGTTGGTAATAAATTTAACGACACTAAAAATGCATTTTCCGACAACCTCGTTGAATTTGATGAAGCTAGTTACGAGCTGATGCTCCCTTTTCTACTTCGTCCTTTTGGCAGTGTTGTACAAAGTTACCGTTTTAACCACCATGCCAATATTACACTAAACGAAATAAACAGCTACTCGGCTCAAATGTTTAATGATGAAGAAGCTTTTGTTGAAGTTTCTAAACACATTGTTACGCACCTTTACGAGCAATCGAGTTCTGCGCAAATAAAAACAGGTGATGTTTTAATTGTAATGTTTGAAGGTATAGAGTTTAGAGATATTACCACAAATGCTATTGGTATTTTTAAAATTGAAAGCAAAGTAAATTTCTTTCAAACGTATTTAGAAAACAATAGTTATGATGTTTTGGTACAAAACGGAATAAGTTCTAAAAAGGTAGATAAGGGTTGTTTAATTTTAAATCAATCTGATGGTGAAGGCAATATTATTTTAAGTGTAGACAATAATAGCTATGATGCTGCTTATTGGTTAAATCACTTTTTAAATATTAAATATGCCGATGATGCTAACAACCATACGCAACAATATATAGAACTATTAAAAGACTTCTCTACCGATGTTTTAAAACCTAATTATGGTGCTAAAGAACAAAACACTTTTTTAGCTAAATCGATAGATTTTTTTAAAGAAAATGAAATTGTAAACATCGAGCGTTTTAAAGACGAATTGTTCGAAGAGGATAAGCACAAAAAAGAATTCGACTCTTACAAAAAGGAGTTTGAAGGCGAACAAAGCTACATTATTAGAAATCAATTTGATGTTGCAGAAGCTGTTGTTACCAAAGAAAAAAGAAAGATTAAAACTGATATAAAGTTAGACACCAACATCCAAATTAAACTCGATATTGATGCGCCCGATGCCTCGGAAGAATATTTAGAACGTGGTTATGATGAGGAAAAGAAAATGCACTACTACAAAGTATTTTTTAATGAAGAAACTTAACAGTAAGTGAGAATAAAAAAATCGGCTTTTCTTTAGAGGAAAGCCGATTTTTTTTAATTTTAAATCTATAATATATCTTCTCAAATCTTGATTCTACATGCGTTCTGGAACTTGAATCCCTAATAATGAAAAAGCATTTTTTATAGTGTTTGCAACCGTGTTTGATAGTTGCACTCTCAATTGTTTTTCAACATCATTATCTGCACCTAAAATAGATACATTTTGATAGAATGAATTAAACTCCTTAACCAAATCGTAAGTATAATTAGCAATTAAAGCAGGACTGTGTTGTTCGGCCGCACTTTGTATAACTTCAGGAAATAATTGAAGTTGCTTTATTAGTTCTTTTTCTTTTGGATGTAAATCCGTGTTTTTTAAATTCGAATTTTCTAATTCTGCCTTTCTTAAAATAGATTGAATTCTAGCATAAGTATATTGAATAAAAGGCCCTGTGTTTCCTTGGAAATCGATAGATTCCTTGGGGTCAAAAAGAATACGTTTTTTAGGATCAACTTTTAAAATATGATATTTTAATGCGCCTAAACCAATTGTTTTATAAAGTTCTTGCTTCTCCTCATCAGAGTAACCGTCAAGTTTTCCTAATTCTTCAGAGATTTCTCCAGCCGTTTTAGCCATTTCTTCAACCAAATCATCGGCATCAACAACAGTTCCTTCACGACTTTTCATTTTTCCGCTAGGTAAATCTACCATACCATAACTTAAATGGTATAGATTTTTTGCCCAGTCGAATCCTAATTTTTTCAGAATTAAAAACAATACTTTAAAGTGATAATCTTGCTCATTACCAACCGTATAAACCATACCTCCAACATCAGGAAAATCTTTAATACGTTGTATAGCTGTACCAATATCTTGGGTCATGTAAACAGCAGTACCGTCCGATCGTTGTACAATTTTCTTATCTAGTCCGTCTTCTGTTAAATCACACCAAACCGATCCATCTTCTTCTTTAACAAATACGCCAGATTTTAATCCTTGCTCAACAAATTCCTTTCCTAATAAATAAGTATTACTTTCATAATATAAGGTATCAAAATCTACTCCCAAATTCTTGTAAGTAACATTAAAACCATCGTAAACCCAGCTATTCATTTCCTTCCAAAGCTTAACAACTTCCTCTTCTCCAGCTTCCCACTTTAAAAGCATACTTTGAGCTTCCAATAAAATAGGTGCGTTCTTCTTAGCTTCTTCTTCAGAGCTTCCTTTGCTAATTAAGTCTTGAATTTCTTTTTTATATTCTTGGTCAAACTTCACATAATAGTTACCAACCAATTTATCCCCTTTTAATCCTGTAGATTCCGGTGTTTCACCTTCTCCAAACTTCTGCCAAGCCAACATACTTTTACAAATATGTATACCACGATCGTTTATAATTTGAGTTTTATATACTTTTTTTCCCGAAGCTTTTAAAATTTCGGCTACACTGTAACCCAAAAGGTTATTTCTAACATGGCCAAGGTGTAATGGTTTATTCGTGTTAGGTGAAGAATACTCAACCATAACCGCCTTCTCTCCTGCCGTTGGAGCAACCAAACCATATCCCGATTCTTCTTTTACTCCATTAAAGAAATCTATAAAATACGAATCGCTAATTTCAATATTTAAAAAGCCCTTAACAACATTAAAAGCCTTTACAATGCTAACATTATCGACCAAATAGTTCCCTATAGTTTCACCAATTTGAACTGGGTTTCCTTTTACAACGCGTAACATAGGAAAAACTACTACTGTAATATCCCCAGCAAATTCTTTTCTTGTTGCCTGAAATTCTACAGTTTCTAATTCTACTTTATATGAAGATAAAACAGCTTGTTTTACTTGATTTGATAAGGTTTCTTGAAGATTCATGTCTTGTAACTTTAAGTGCGCAAAGATAAAATTTTTATTTATGCCTATTTGTAAAAACTTGTCTTAATATATAAAAGTAAAAACAAGTTGTTTGACACAAAAAAAGAAACATTATTTGTAAGCATAAACCTATGTTTTTAAAGGGATTACTAAGAAAAGAGTTCTAAAATAATTAGCTATATAAATTGTATTTCATCAGTATTTATGGCTTTTTAACTATTCGTCGAATATTCGAAAAAACTTAAGTCGTATTTCATCTAATATATTGGCAATAAGCCCTAAAAATTAGATTATAAACATGGTTTTTATAAAATTAGCAACGTAATGCTATTACAACAAAAAATAAATTAATTTTTATAATACCTAACCAACAGTTCTCTAGTAGCCAAAACAACTATAACCGCTCTCAATACTACACGGTTGTTTTATAGTTTAGCTTAAAAGTGATTGTGACGTTTTTATGAGGAAAATAATCACGGCTTTTCTGTTTTTTACTATGTTTCTTGGTTTCTCGCAAACCAAAGAAATAGATAGTCTATTTATAGAACTCGCTTTCCAAAAACAAGACTCGACTAAGGTTGTTCCCTATTTACATTTAATTAAATCGCTTTATGCTCTAAAAGAGTATGATAGAGGTATGAAATATGTTCAGGCTAGTGAAAAACTATCCTATTCTTTCAACTACCAAAAAGGTATCGCCGAAACTACATTTTACAAAGCATTGTATTATGCAGAAAAGAACGACTACATCAATGCCATAAGTGGCTTTGCGAAAGCGAAAAATTTATTTGTAGAACAGCGAGATACTATTGCTGTAGCTAAAGTGCACAACAGTATTGGCACATTAGAAAGTAACCGTGGTAACTTCACTAAAGGTATAGAACATGCTTTAGCGGCAACAAAAACACTTGAACATAGTGATTTACAAGAAGAGCTTAGCGTAGCATACAATACTTTAGCCGAAAGCTATTACCACACAAATGCACAAAATCTCGCTATAACTTACAACATAAAAGCATTAGCGCTACAGGAACAATTAAAAGACTCTAGCGGAGTAAACAGCACGTATCAAAGACTTTCTGATCTTTATTATAAAAAGGAGGAGCATAAAAAATCTATATTTTATTTTGAAAAGTTACTGAGTCTAAATGAGTATTCAGATACATTAAGAGCGTCCATATACCCTAAATTAGGTGGTGAATATTTAGCTATTAAAAACTATGATAAGGCAACAAATTACCTAATTAAAGGCTACAACTTAAATCGTGCGAGTAATAACAAGCGCAATTTACTTACCGTATTAAACAATCTTGGTGATTTAAACTTGCAGAAAAACCGATTAAAGACTGCTAAAAATCAACTTCTTGAAGCTGGAGAAATTGCAAAAAACTTAAACAATAAACAGGAGTTACTTAAGCAATACAAGTTAATGAAGGCCGTAGATTCTACACAACGGAATTTCTATAATGCTTTTATTTGGCAAGGTAAATATTATGAATTAAAAGCAGACTTAAACGTTCCTATTGAAGTCGTGCAAGCTCCTGTAGCGAGTCCGACTACAATAGACTTTGCTACTCAGGTTAATGATACATTAACGTCTTCAAACTTAGTACAAGACAGTAAAGATGTTGATGAAAGCGCTTCAGGTAGTCGATTAAAATTTAATCACTATAATTTCTATGTGTATTTCTTAGTATTCGCACTTTGTATTGCCGTTTTGATTTTAATATTCCTATATAATAGAGGAAGTAAGAATACTAAAAGAATAGCTGAACTAGAAGAAAAAAACACTTTAATTGAATTAGAAAACGCTGCATTATTAGAAGAAACACAAAACCTAGAAAATGTAATAAATGTAAAAGATAAATTGTTCTCAATTATCTCTCACGATTTAAAAGATTCGCTATCATCTATAACTGGTTTTATTAATTTACTAAAAGATGGTTCTTTAACAAAAGAAGAGTTCGACGCCTTAATCCCTGAGTTAAGTGAAAATGCAAACAACGCATCACTGCTCCTTTTTAATCTATTAAACTGGTCTAAGTCTCAAATGCAATCTTTAGAGCCTAAGCCAACCCTATTTGATGTTCAGGAAGTCTTTAAAGACAAAGTGCAACTTATTGAACAAAGAATGGAGAAAAAGGGCATTACTTTAATGAACAATTCGCTTCGTGATTTCGCTTTCGCGGATAGAAGCATGTTTGAAATAGTAATACAAAATCTATTAGCCAATGCGCTTAAATTCTGTAAAAAAGGTGATGTTATTAGTATTACCAACCATATAAATAATGGAAGTTGTATTGTAAGTATTGCCGATACCGGTATTGGAATTCCTGAGGAAAACATTAACAAACTCTTTAAAAGCACTCCGTTTACAACCTCTGGTACAAATAATGAAAAAGGCACAGGCTTAGGCTTACCTATTTGTAAAGAACTGGTTGAACTTAACAACGGTAAAATTTGGGTAGAAAGTATGGCAAACGTTGGTACTACATTTTACATTCAATTACCCAAATCGAAACCTGAAGAATAAACTTTAAGCTTTTGGTAGAAATACTTCGGCCATCATACAGCGAGCGCTACCACCACCACAAAATTCTATAGTACTTAAAGAACTCGATAGTATTTTAGTATGTTGTTCTATAGTATTTATTTGTTGTTTTGTTAAGCTATCATAAGCCGACTGACTCATTATTAAATACGAAGTATCATCACTTCCTTTTACCTGAAGCATATTGCCCGCAAAATTATTAACCTGATCTTCCGTAATATCGATAATAGTTTTTCCGTCTTCTTTTAAATGCTTTAACACATTTTTGCGTTCCTTTTTATCATCAATACTGCTTAAACAAATTACCGCAAAAGTTTCTCCAACACACATCATTACGTTTGTGTGATAAATAGCTTTCCTATTTCCTTCAACAGTTTGATTCGCATTAAAAATAACAGGAAAAAATTCAAAGTCTTCGCAGAATTCTATAAATAAATCTTCGTCGGCTCTTGGAGATAACGCACAATAAGCTTTACGATTTACACGATCTAGAATTACACTTCCAGTTCCTTCTAAAAAAACATCTTCATCTTCCGCTGTTGTATAATCTATAACGTTATTTATTACAAATCCATTTTCTTCGAGAGTTTCCAAAATATCTTCACGACGCTCTACACGACGGTTTTCGGCAAACATAGGATATAATCCAACATTCCCGTTTTCGTGAAATGACACCCAATTATTAGGAAAAATAGAGTCTGGCGTATCGGTATCCTCGGTATCATTAACCACAATTACGTTTACCCCAATGTTTCTTAATTTATCAACGTAAATATCGAATTCCTGCTGAGCTTTTGCATTAACCGTTTTAGGTAAAGTATTTTCTAAATCCTTTTGGTAATAATTATTTACGGCCGTTTGCTCATTCATCCTAAAATTAACCGGACGAATCATTAAAATAGTATTTGTTGTTTGTTGCATAATGTATTACGATTGTATTACAAAAGTATTATTAAATATATAGTTGAAAATTTAATCTCGAATTAAAGGCATGGTTGTACAGCGCAACAAACCTTCTTGTTTACTTATTTCAGCATAAGGTACTTCTTCAACAGTGAAGCCTTCAGACCTTAACCAAGTATTTAAACGTGTGAAGTTTTTTTCTGAAATAATAACATCTTCCGAAATTGAAAAAACATTGCTATTCATCTGGTACATTTCATCTTTAGTGATTTGAAAAACGTTATCTTTTCCGAAGAAATCGACTAGCCATTGGTATTCTTTTTCAACTAAAAAACCATTTTTATGAATGATAGCTTTTCCTTTTCCTATTGGTTGAAAACAGCAATCTAAATGCAACGCATTTTCTTTGGCATTAGTATTTGATTTTCTAAGCTCAAAAGATTTTACTGTTTTTTCTGGAAACAATTCTTGTATGGCAATAACAGCGTCCATATTAGTGCGCGCCGTAATTAAGTCTGGATAATCTTCACCAGAATATGTACCAATAAAAATATAATCGTTCCACGGCATCACATCACCACCTTCAACATGGCAATCTTCTGGCAGAATAATTCTATTATTTACATCTATTTGATCGCAGATATATTGAATAGCTTCTACCTCTTCTTCTCTATCTGGTAAAATATTAGCTCTTATTATTTTATCTTCAATTACAAAAGCAATATCTCTAGAGAATATTTGATTACAATTTTCAATAACTTCTGGTCGATAAACTTTTACATCATACTTTTTAAAAACCTCTAAAACGGCATCCATTTCAGCAATCATATCAGCTTCTTTTGGGTAAGTACCAGATAATACATGCTCCACACTTTTGGGATCATAACAATCTTCTGCAGCCGGCACAGGACCATTACTTTTAGCTATTCCTAAAATAACAGCGCGAAGTCTAGATGTTTCGTTTTTAACATTGAGTTTTATCATGTTGTAAATATAAAAAAGGTCTATAACAATTAAGTTATAGACCTTTCTTTATTTTTTTAAAAGACTATTTTATCTTTCCTCTAAAGGTTTAAAACCTCTTAAAGTTTCACCTACATATAATTGTCTTGGACGACCAATTGGTTCTTTCTTTAAACGCATTTCACGCCATTGAGCGATCCAACCTGGTAAACGACCTAATGCAAACATTACTGTAAACATATCTGTTGGAATTCCCATACCTCTGTATATAATTCCTGAATAGAAATCTACGTTCGGGTATAATTTTCTATCAACAAAATACGGATCTTCTAAAGCTTCTTTTTCAAGACCTTTTGCAATATCTAAAATAGGATCTTCTACACCTAAATCTCCTAATACTTCATCGGCAGCAACTTTAATTATTTTTGCACGTGGATCGAAGTTTTTATAAACACGGTGACCAAAGCCCATTAAACGGAAAGGATCTTCCTTGTCTTTAGCTTTTGCCATATACTTTTTAGTATCTCCACCATCAGCTTTAATACCTTCAAGCATTTCTAAAACAGCTTGGTTAGCACCACCGTGAAGTGGACCCCAAAGTGCAGAAATACCAGCAGAAATCGAAGCAAATAATCCGGCATGAGATGAACCTACAATTCTTACTGTAGATGTAGAACAGTTTTGCTCGTGATCTGCATGTAAAATTAATAATTTATCTAAGGCGTTTACTAAAATTTTACTTTGAGTATACTCCTCGTTTGGTTCTTTAAACATCATTTTTAAGATGTTTTCAACATAACCTAAATTTTTATCTCCATAATCAAGTGGTAATCCACTCTTTTTACGCATTGTCCATGCTACTAACACAGGGAATTTACCTAAAAGACGTACAACAGATTGGTACATGTCTTCTTCAGAATCTACATTAACACAACTTGGATTAAAAGCTGTTAACGCACTTGTTAAAGATGATAACACGCCCATTGGGTGTGCTGATTTAGGGAATGCATCTAAAATTTTATGAACATCCTCGTCAACTATAGAGTTTTTCTTGATATCATCATGAAACTTATCAAGTTGAGCTTTGTTTGGAAGCTCTCCAAAGATTAAAAGAAATGCAACTTCTAAGAAGTCTGCTTTTTCAGCTAACTCTTCGATAGAATACCCTCTATATCTTAAAATACCTTTTTCACCATCTAAAAATGTAATAGCACTTTCACACGATCCTGTATTTTTATAACCTGGGTCTATTGTTGTTACACCACCAGTAACGCTTCTAAGCGTTTTAATATCCATGGCTACTTCATTTTCTGTTCCTGTTACTAACGGGAACTCGTGTTTTTTGCCGTTTATTTCTAGTATAGCTTTATCTGACATAATTTTTTTAAAAAGTTTTAATTTAAGTTGCGCTAATTTACGAAATATCTATTTATTTATTTGAGAATATCGCAAACGATTTCGTCGATTTAAGAATTATTAACATGTATAGGAAATAAAAAAGCGATTATTAAAAAATAATCGCTTTTTACTCATAAACTTAAAATGAAGTTTACTTTATTTTGAATGCATTTTCTTGAGGAAAATAAGCTACTTCACCTAACTCTTCTTCAATACGAAGTAATTGGTTGTATTTAGCCATACGATCACTACGAGACGCAGATCCTGTTTTAATTTGCCCTGTATTTAATGCTACTGCTAAATCTGCAATAGTGTTATCTTCAGTTTCACCAGAACGGTGAGACATTACAGAAGTGTAACCAGCATTGTGTGCCATATTTACAGCTGCAATAGTTTCAGTTAAAGTTCCAATTTGGTTTACTTTAATTAAAATTGAATTTGCAATACCTTCTTTAATACCACGAGATAAACGCTCTACATTAGTTACAAATAAATCATCACCAACTAATTGAACTTTATCACCAACTAATTCAGTTAAGTATTTCCAACCTTCCCAATCGTTTTCATCCATACCATCTTCAATAGAGATAATTGGATATTTAGATACTAATTCAGCTAAATATTCTGCTTGTTCTTTAGAAGTTCTTACAACTCCTGAATCACCTTCGAACTTTTTATAATCGTAAACACCATTTTCAAAAAATTCTGCAGAAGCACAGTCTAACGCGATTTTTACTTCTTCGCCATATTTGTAACCAGCGTTTTCAACAGCTTTTGCAATAGTTTCTAGAGCATCTTCTGTCCCACCCGCTAAGTTTGGAGCAAAACCACCTTCATCACCAACAGCAGTACTTAAACCTCTGTCATGCAACACTTTTTTAAGGTTATGGAAAATTTCCGTTCCCATTTGCATAGCGTGTGTAAAGTTTTTAGCTTTTACAGGCATAATCATAAATTCTTGAAATGCAATTGGAGCATCACTATGAGAACCACCATTAATAATGTTCATCATTGGTAATGGTAACGTATTAGCAGAAACACCACCTACGTAACGGTATAATGGTAAACCTAACTCTCCAGCTGCAGCTTTAGCTACTGCTAAAGACACACCTAAAATGGCATTGGCTCCTAATTTAGATTTGTTTGGAGTTCCGTCTAACTCAATCATAATCTTATCGATTAGATTTTGTTCAAATACAGAAACACCTAATAATTCTTGAGCAATAATAGAATTTACATTGTCAACGGCTTTTAAAACACCTTTGCCCATGTAAGCATCACCACCATCTCTTAACTCAACAGCTTCATGTTCTCCTGTTGACGCTCCTGATGGTACAGCAGCTCTCCCTAAAACATCATTTTCTGTTACAACATCTACTTCAACAGTAGGATTTCCTCTAGAATCTAAAATTTGTCTAGCGTGAATATTAATTATTATGCTCATAATTTTGTTTATTTTAATCTTTTAATTATTTCAAATTTACGGTTAAATCTTGTTATTTTTTATATGTTTTAGAAGAAATTTGTAAAAACATATCTACAACGTTTTAGTAAAAGAAAACCCCAAATAATCGGTTGACTATTTGAGGTTTCTTGTTGTTATTTATTCTTAATGTTTTCGATAAATTGATCGAAAAGATAATCTGAATCGTGTGGTCCAGGACTTGCCTCAGGATGGTATTGTACAGAAAAACAGTTTTTATTTTTCATTGCTAAACCAGCAACTGTATCATCATTTAAATGTAAGTGTGTAATTTCTAAATCAGCATTTGCTTCAGCTTCTTCCCTATTCACGGCGAAACCATGATTTTGAGATGTAACTTCACCTTTACCAGTTTTTAAATTCTTTACAGGATGATTAATACCTCTGTGTCCGTTATGCATTTTATAAGTAGAGACACCATTTGCCAAAGCAATGACTTGGTGTCCAAGACAAATACCAAATAAAGGTAAGTCTCTTTTTATAATTTCTTTAGCTACTTCTTGAGCTTCTACTAATGGTTCTGGATCACCAGGTCCATTAGACAAGAAGTAACCATCAGGGTTAAAGGCTTCCAATTCCTCAAACTTAGCATTGTAAGGAAAAACTTTTATGTAAGCATCTCTCTTAGCTATATTTCTAAGGATATTCTTTTTGATACCAATATCCAAGGCAGCTACTTTATAAGTTGCATTTTCATCTCCGAAGAAATAAGGTTCTTTTGTTGATACTTTAGAAGCTAACTCTAAACCCTCCATATTAGGCTGCTCTGCCAATTGCTTCTTTAAACCTTCAACATTATCCACTTCGGTAGAAATAACAGCATTCATAGCTCCGTTGTCACGAATATAACTTACTAAAGCACGTGTGTCAACATCAGAAATAGCTAATAGATTATTCTTCTCTAAAAACTCTTCTAACGAACCATCAGAGTCTTCTCTTGAATACTCATAACTAAAGTTTTTAACAATAAGTCCTGCTATTTTAATAGAATCGGACTCCACTTCATTGTCATTAGTACCATAATTACCAATATGTGCATTGGTGGCAACCATTAATTGACCGTAATACGATGGATCGGTAAAAATTTCTTGATAACCGGTCATTCCAGTATTAAAACATACTTCTCCAAATGCAGTGCCTTGCTTGTTTGCTACTGCTTTACCGTAAAAAATGGTACCATCGGCTAATAAGATGATGGCTTTTTGTCTTTTTTGATATTTCATATAGTTGAGATAAAATTCCTTACATAAGGAACAAAAGTTTTACAAATTTGCGCAAAAAAAAGGATAAACTAAAATAGTTTATCCTTAATATATTAAATGCTTATTAACATTTATTCTTCTTCGTTTGATGCTTTAGTCTCAACAGGAGCAGCTTCTGGCTTAGAACCACCTCTTCTACTTCTTCTTGTTGTTTTCTTCTTAGCTTTATCAGCATTGTAAATCTCGTTGTAATCAACAAGTTCTATCATTGCCATATCAGCATTATCACCTAAACGATTTCCAAGTTTGATAATTCTTGTATATCCACCTGGTCTGTCACCGATTTTCGCAGCAACATCTCTAAATAATTCTGCTACAGCATCCTTTTGTCTTAAACGAGACATCACAATACGTCTGTTATGTGTTGTATCTTCTTTAGACTTAGTAATCATTGGTTCAACAAATTGCTTTAAAGCTTTTGCTTTTGCAACCGTTGTGTTAATACGTTTGTGTTCTATTAAAGAACAAGCCATATTAGCTAACATTGATTTTCTGTGGGCAGTTTTTCTACCTAAGTGGTTTATTTTTTTTCCGTGTCTCATGACATTTGTGTTATCATCTTGCTACTAAACTCGACATCGAGGAGCAAAATATGATTAATTAATCTTTATCTAATTTATATTTACTTAAGTCCATTCCGAAGTTTAAACCTTTAACATTTACAAGCTCTTCTAGCTCAGTTAAAGACTTCTTACCGAAGTTTCTGAATTTCATTAAATCATTTTTATTGAAAGATACTAAATCACCTAAAGTATCTACTTCAGCAGCTTTTAAACAATTAAGAGCACGTACCGATAAATCCATATCGATTAACTTAGTTTTAAGTAACTGACGCATGTGAAGAGATTCTTCATCATAAGTTTCAGTTTGTGCAATTTCATCAGCTTCTAATGTGATACGCTCATCAGAGAATAACATGAAGTGGTGAATTAACGTTTTAGCGCCTTCCGTTAAAGCGTCTTGTGGAGTAATTGATCCATCGGTGATGATTTCGAAAACTAATTTTTCATAATCAGTTTTTTGTTCAACACGATAGTTTTCAATACTATACTTAACATTCTTTATTGGTGTGTAAATTGAATCAGTAAAAATAGTTCCAATTGGTGCAGAAGCTTTCTTATTTTCTTCAGCAGGAACATATCCTCTACCTTTTTCAATTGTAATTTCCATATTGAAATTAACTTTTGGATCTAAGTTACAGATAAC
Source organism: Algibacter sp. L3A6 (assembly GCF_009796825.1). GTDB lineage: Bacteria > Bacteroidota > Bacteroidia > Flavobacteriales > Flavobacteriaceae > Algibacter. The sequence continues at coordinate 2,320,780 of NZ_CP047030.1, read as the reverse complement.
TAACTCTGTATTTAATACTTGAAAACCAGAAATAAACTTCTGAAAATCACCAGCTGTAATTTTATCTTGACCAGAAATTGAAATAGAGATAGACTCGTTATCAATATCTTCAATTTGTCTTTTAAAACGAGCTTGTTTTAAGTTTAAGATGATTTCTGTTACATCTTCCACTACTCCAGCAATTGCTGAAAACTCATGATCTACACCTTCTATTCTAACAGATGTGATAGCAAAACCTTCTAAAGAAGATAATAAAACTCTTCTTAGTGCATTGCCTACTGTTAGACCGTAACCTGGTTCTAATGGTCTGAATTCGAATTTACCTTCGAAATCAGTAGAATCAATCATGATTACTTTGTCAGGTTTCTGAAAATTAAATACTGCCATATTGTTCTTCGTTTTAATTGTTACTTAGTTGCGCGATTTAAAAGTATGAAGAAGACTAATAAATCCTTTGGCCAAATACCAATATAATTAATTATTATTTAGAGTATAATTCGACGATGAATTGCTCATTGATGTTTTCTGGAATCTGAATTCTAGCAGGAACAGAAACGTAAGTACCTTGCATAGTAGCAGTATTCCAAGTAATCCATTCGAATACTTGACTTGAGTTTGAAAGAGATCTATCGATCGCTTCAAGTGATTTAGATTTTTCTCTAACAGCAACAACATCTCCAGCTTTTAATGAGTAAGAAGGTATGTTTACCAATTCACCATTAACTGTAATGTGTCTGTGAGATACTAATTGTCTAGCACCACTTCTTGTTGGAGCAATCCCCATTCTAAATACCACGTTGTCTAATCTAGACTCGCAAAGTTGTAATAAAACTTCACCCGTAATACCTTGAGCAGCTCTTGCTTTCTTAAATAAACCTCTAAATTGACGCTCTAAAATACCGTAAGTATATTTAGCTTTTTGTTTTTCCATTAACTGGATTGCGTATTCAGATTTTTTTCCACGACGTCTAGCGTTTCCGTGTTGTCCTGGAGGATAATTTCTTTTTTCAAAAGATTTATCTTCTCCAAAAATTGCCTCGCCAAATTTACGAGCTATTTTAGTTTTAGGACCAGTATATCTTGCCATAATAAATTGATTTTAAGAGTGATTATGAATTAAGGTCTTAATCTTATCCTTCGATAATCGTTGATCTCCCGTATTGATACTTGTTAATAATTTCAGTTTGCAAATTTACACAAAAAATTAATACCACCTACATACGAGGTGATATTAATTTTTCTATACTTGCTTCATTTAAAGCACGCTATTTAAAACGTGATTAAACTCTTCTTCTTTTTGGAGGACGACATCCATTATGTGGTAATGGTGTAACATCAATAATTTCTGTTACTTCAATACCTGCATTATGAATAGAACGAATAGCAGATTCTCTACCATTCCCTGGTCCTTTAACATAAACCTTTACTTTCTTTAAGCCAGCTTCAGTTGCTACTCCTGCAGCATCTTCAGCAGCTAATTGAGCTGCATATGGTGTGTTTTTTTTAGACCCTCTAAATCCCATTTTACCAGCAGAAGACCATGAAATTACGTCTCCTTTTTTGTTGGTAAGTGAAATAATGATGTTATTGAAAGAAGCTGTAACGTGTGCTTCTCCAACTGCATCAACAATAACTTTACGTTTTTTTGTGCTTGTTTTTGCCATATTCTTTTAGCTTTTAGTTTTAGTGATAGTCGCTAGAATCCTAAACTATTATAATTTCAAACAGATTCCTTCCAACGTCTAAATACTAAAGACTAATTATTATTTAGTTGCCTTCTTCTTGTTAGCAACAGTTTTTCTTCTACCTTTTCTGGTTCTAGAGTTGTTCTTAGTACGTTGCCCTCTTAATGGAAGACCAGATCTATGACGAATACCTCTGTAACATCCAATATCCATTAATCGCTTAATGTTTAATTGAGTTTCAGAACGTAATTCACCTTCAATTGTAAATGTACCAACAGCATCACGAATGGCTGCTATTTGGTCATCATTCCAATCTTGAACTTTAATACTTTCATCAACTTTAGCTTCAGCTAAAATCTCTTTTGATCTACTTCTACCTACTCCGTAGATATAAGTTAAGGAAATTACTCCTCTTTTGTTTTTCGGTATGTCTACACCTGCAATTCTTGCCATAATTACCCTTGTCTTTGTTTAAATCTAGGATTCTTTTTGTTTATCACGTAAAGTCTGCCTTTTCTGCGCACGATTTTGCAATCTGCACTTCTCTTTTTAACTGATGCTCTTACTTTCATCGTATTCGTATTAGTATCTATAAGTTATTCGAGCCTTAGTTAAATCATAAGGACTCATTTCTAATTTCACTTTATCACCTGGTAATAACTTAATGTAATGCATACGCATTTTACCAGAGATGTGTGCTGTCACAATGTGACCGTTTTCTAATTCCACTCGGAACATCGCATTAGATAATGCTTCAATAATTGTTCCGTCTTGCTCTATTGCTGCTTGTTTTGCCATAGTATATATTAAGCTACTGCTTTTCTATTTTTACCTGTCTTCATCAAACCATCATAATGTCTATTTAACAAATAAGAATTTATTTGTTGCATAGTATCAATCGCAACACCCACCATAATTAATAATGATGTTCCTCCGAAAAATAAAGCCCAACCTTGTTGAACTCCCATAAGCTTAACAATAAAGGCTGGAAATACAGCTAAAAGTGCTAAAAATATAGAACCCGGTAAGGTAATTTGAGACATTATTTTATCTAAGTATTCAGATGTTTCAGACCCTGGACGTATACCTGGAATAAATCCACCGCTACGTTTTAAATCGTCTGCCATCTTGTTTGTTGGAACCGTAATTGCAGTATAAAAATATGTAAAAACAATTATTAATAAAGCAAATGTAACATTGTACCAAAAACCGAATATATCAGAATAATTAGTTTGCATCCATATTCCGGTTGCAGTTTCTTTTAAGAATGAAGAACCACCTATTAAACTAGGAACAAACATTATCGCCTGTGCAAATATAATTGGCATTACACCAGATGCATTAAGCTTTAACGGAATGTATTGTCTTGATCCAGCCATAGCAGCTTTTTCATAACCTCCTGTTGCTGTTCTTCTAGCATATTGTACGGCAATTTTTCTAACTCCCATAACCAACATAATAGAACCAAGGATTATTACAAACCAGATTACTAATTCAAAAAGAATAAGCATTACGTTATTCCCTTCTAATCTAGTAGCTGCATTTTGTAAAAAAACTTGTGGTAATCTTGCGATAATACCAACCATTATTAAAAGAGATATACCATTACCAATACCTTTATCTGTAATTTTCTCTCCTAACCACATAGCGAATATACAACCAGTAACTAGAATTGATACAGATGAAAAATAAAATAATGGACCTTGCCCTAATAAGAATGCGCTTTCAGGAATACCTAAAGCTGGTAAACTAGCTAAATATCCAGGTGCTTGTAACAAACAAATCGCTATTGTTAACCAACGCGTAATTTGAGTGATTTTCTTTTGACCACTTGCGCCTTCTTTTTGAAGCTTTTGCAAATAAGGAATTGCAATCCCCATCAACTGAACAACAATAGAAGCCGAAATGTAAGGCATGATACCTAAAGCAAATACCGAAGCATTAGCAAAAGCACCACCAGTAAAGGCATTAAGAATCCCTAATATTCCACTATCTGTCTTATCAGCTAAACTACCTAATAGCGTAGCATCGATTCCAGGTAAAACTATTTGAGCTCCAAAACGATAAACTAATAACAGACTTAATGTAATAAGAATTCTGTTTCTTAGTTCCTCTATTTTCCAAACATTCTTTAACGATTCTATAAATTTCATACTTAAAATAAGTCTTATAAAGTTACAGCTTCTCCTCCAGCAGCTTCAATAGCAGCTTTTGCTGAAGCAGTAAACTTATGAGCAGTTACTTTTAATTTTGCTTTTAATTCTCCACGTCCTAAGATCTTAACTAAATCGTTCTTATCTACTAAACGGTTTGTGAATAATGTTTCAAAATCAACTGTACCTTCAATTTTCTTGTCATCAACCAATTGTTGCAAAGTATCTAAATTGATGCCTTGGTGTTCAATACGGTTAATATTTGTAAAACCAAACTTAGGAACACGTCTTTGAAGAGGCATTTGACCACCTTCAAAACCTAATTTCTTAGAATATCCAGAACGAGACTTAGCACCTTTGTGACCACGTGTAGCAGTCCCACCTTTACCAGAACCTTGTCCACGACCTATTCTTTTTCCTTGATTTTTTACTGAACCTTCTGCAGGTTTTAAATTACTTAAATCCATTTTCAGTTATATTATTTTGTTTCTTCAACAGAAACTAAATGTGAAACTTTAGCAACCATACCAAGAATATTTGGTGTAGCCTCATGCTCTTTTACCTGACCAATCTTTTTAAGACCAAGAGCTTCTAAAGTTCTTTTTTGTCTTAGCGTACGATTGATTGCGCTTTTAACCTTTGTTACTTTAATTTTTGCCATCTCTGTCGTTATTAAGCGTTAAAAACTTGTTGAAGTGAAATACCTCTATCTCTTGCAATGGCATTCGCATCTCTTAATTGTAATAAAGCATCAAAAGTTGCTTTTACTACGTTATGAGGGTTTGAAGATCCTTGAGATTTAGATAATACATCGTGAATACCAACGGCCTCTAATACTGTACGTACAGCACCACCAGCAATTACACCTGTACCAGGAGCAGCAGGAATAATATTTACTCTTGCTCCACCAAATTTACCTTTTTGTTCGTGGGGTAAAGTTCCTTTAATGATAGGAATTCTAACTAGGTTTTTCTTAGCATCTTCGACAGCTTTTGCAATTGCACTAGCAACATCTTTAGATTTACCTAAACCTTGTCCTACAACACCAGCTTCATCACCAACCACAACGATTGCTGAGAAACCAAATGCTCTACCACCTTTAGTTACTTTAGTAACCCTTTGCACACCAACTAAACGATCCTTAAGATCTAATCCACCTGGTTTTACTAATTCTGCGCTTTTATATTTTTTGAACATAATTTCTTAAAATTTAAGTCCTGCGGCTCTAGCGCCATCAGCTAATGATTTAATTCTTCCGTGGTATAAATATCCACCTCTATCAAAAGCAATAGTTTCAACACCCGCTTTTAAAGCTTTTTCTCCTAATGCCTTACCAACTAGTTCAGCGATTTCAGATTTATTACCTTTTGCAGCACTTATGTCTTTATCTCTAGATGAAGAAGATGCTAACGTTTTACCGTTTACATCATCAACTACCTGAGCATAAATTTCTTTATTACTTCTATAAACAGCTAATCTAGGTCTAGCTTCTGTTCCAGAAACTACCTTGCGAATTCTGTTTTTTATTCTTAGTCGTCTTTCGTTCTTTGTCAATGCCATAACTAAATTATTATGCTGATTTACCAGCTTTTCTTCTTAATACTTCACCAACAAACTTCACACCTTTTCCTTTATAAGGCTCTGGTGGTCTGAATCCGCGTATCTTAGCAGCTACTTGACCAACTAATTGTTTATCGAATGATGTTAATTTTATAATTGGGTTTTTCCCTTTTTCTGAAACTGTTTCAACTTTTACTTCTTCAGCAATGTTTAAAACAATATTATGAGAAAATCCTAAAGCTAAGTCTAATTTTTGTCCTTGGTTTGATGCTCTGTAACCTACACCAACTAATTCTAATTCTTTAGTCCAACCTTTAGATACACCTTCTACCATGTTATTCATTAAAGATCTATATAAACCATGTTTGGCTTTTTGATCTTTAGAATCTGAAGAACGTGCTACCATCACATTACCATCTTCTACCTTAATTTCGACAGAATCGTAATTTTGTGTTAATTCACCTAATTTCCCTTTTACAGTTACTACGTTATCTTTAACGTCAACTGTTACACCTTCTGGAATGGCTACTGGATTATTTCCTATTCTTGACATTTCTTTCTGGTTTAAAAATTAGTGAACGTAACATAATACTTCGCCACCTACATTATCTCTTTTGGCTTGTTTACCTGTCATTACTCCGTGAGAAGTAGAAACAATAGCAACACCAAGTCCATTTAAGATTCTAGGCATATCATTAGAACTAGCATACTTACGTAAACCAGGAGTACTAATACGTTGAAGTTTTTTGATTACTGGCTCTTTTGTCTCTTTGTTGTACTTAAGTGCTATTTTAATAGAACCTTGTACTGAAGAGTCATCAAACTTGTAACTTAAAATATATCCTTGTTCGAATAATATTTTAGTGATGTCTTTTTTTAAATTAGATGCTGGAATCTCTACCACTCTGTGGTTAGCACGTACCGCGTTTCTAATTCTTGTCAAATAATCCGCAATTGGATCTGAGTACATAATGAATTGATTTTGTGATTTTGGTTTTCAACGTTGGTGTTGAACCTTAAATCCGATTATTTAAATAATATTACCAACTAGCTTTTCTTACACCTGGGATAAGACCTTGATTGGCCATCTCTCTAAATGTTACACGTGATAAACCAAAAGTTCTCATGTATCCTTTTGGTCTACCTGTTAATTTACATCTATTATGTTGACGAATAGGAGATGCATTTTTAGGTAACTTTTGTAATGCTTGGTAATCTCCAGCTTCTTTTAAAGCCTTACGTTTCTCAGCATACTTTGCTACTGTCTTTGATCTTTTTACCTCACGGGCTTTCATTGATTCTTTAGCCATATCTTAGTTCTTTTGAAAAGGTAATCCTAATTCGGTTAATAATGATTTTGCTTCTTTATCAGTTTCGGCAGTCGTTACAAATGTAATATCCATTCCCGAGATTTTATTAACTTTATCAATATTTATCTCTGGAAAAATAATTTGTTCAGTAATTCCTAAATTGTAATTACCACGTCCATCAAATCCTGTAGCTTTAATTCCGTTGAAATCTCTAACACGTGGAAGTGCAGAAGTAACTAAACGATCTAAAAACTCGTACATACGCTCTCCACGTAAAGTAACTTTTGCCCCAATTGGCATACCTTTACGTAATTTGAACGTTGCAACATCTTTTTTAGATAATGTCGAAATAGCTTTTTGTCCGGATATAGTACCTAACTCTTCTACTGCGTAGTCGATTAGTTTCTTATCTGCAACAGCAGCACCTACACCTTTAGATATTACTATCTTAGTCAGTTTAGGAACTTGCATTACATTTTTATATCCAAATTCGTCTGTAAGAGCTGCAATTACTTTGCTTTTATACTCTTCTTTAAGTCTTGGTGAATATGCCATAACTATATTACTTCATTAGATTTTAATGAAAATCTTACTTTTTTATCGCCTTCTACTCTGTAACCAACTCTCGTTGCTTCTCCTTTCGAAGTTAGCAAAGATAAGTTAGAAATATGAATAGCTGCTTCTTTTTCTACGATTCCTCCTTGAGGATTTTGTGCACTTGGTTTAGTATGTTTCTTAACCATGTTTACACCCTCAACAATCGCTTTGTTCTTTTCTATTAATACTTTTTGAATAACACCTTCAGATCCTTTGTGATCTCCAGCATTTACTCTTACAGTATCTCCAGTTTTTATTTTAAGCTTTCCCATCTTAATATTTTCTGTATTAAAGCACCTCTGGTGCTAATGATACAATCTTCATGAATGATTTATCACGAAGCTCTCTAGCAACAGGACCAAAAACACGTGTTCCTCTCATCTCACCCGTTGGGTTTAATAAAACACAAGCGTTATCATCAAATCTTATATAAGATCCGTCTGGTCTTCTTACTTCCTTCTTTGTACGCACAACAACTGCCGTAGAAACTGCTTTTTTCTTAATGTTTCCATTAGGAGTTGCATCTTTAACAGAAACAACTATTTTATCTCCTACAGAAGCATATCTCCTTTTAGTTCCTCCTAAAACACGGATAACTAAAACTTCTTTTGCTCCGGTGTTATCTGCTACTTTTAATCTTGATTCTTGTTGTAACATAATTATTTAGCTCTTTCTAGGATTTCTACTAATCTCCAACATTTAGATTTAGATAAAGGTCTTGTTTCCATGATCTTTACTTTATCACCAATATTACAGTCGTTTGTTTCGTCGTGTGCTACGTACTTTTTCGTTTTTAATACGAATTTTCCATACATAGGATGTTTTACTTTTTTAACTTCTGCAACAACTATTGATTTTTGCATTTTGTTACTAGTAACAACTCCTATACGTTCTTTTCTTAAATTTCTTGTTTCCATCTTTCAGCAGAATTATTGTAATTCTCTTTTAGTTAATTCGGTCGCAATTCTAGCTACAGCTCTTCTTATAGAACGTAATTGAATTGGATTTTCTAAAGGAGATATTGCATGAGCCAATTTTAGGTCTGAATAACTCTTTTTTGTTTCACCAAGTTTCTCTTGTAACTCAGCTACAGATAATTCTTTAATTTCTGATTGTTTCATAATATCAAATAAATTATGCTTCGTAATCTCTAGCGATTAAAAACTTAGTTTTTACAGGTAGTTTCTGTGCTGCTAAACGTAATGCTTCTTTTGCAACGTCTAAAGGCACTCCACCTATTTCAAATAATACTCTTCCTGGCTTAACAACAGCTACCCAATATTCAACGGCACCTTTACCTTTACCCATACGTACTTCAAGAGGTTTCTTTGTAATAGGCTTGTCTGGAAATATCTTTATCCAAAGTTGCCCTTCTCTTTTCATGTAACGTGTAGCTGCGATACGTGCTGCTTCAATTTGACGTGATGTTAAAAAATTCGAGTCTAACGATTTTATTCCAAAAGTTCCACTTGAAAGTTGGTGCCCTCTTCCGGCATTACCTTTCATACGTCCCTTTTGTTGCTTACGAAATTTTGTTCTTTTAGGCTGTAACATTTTTCTTTATTTATAAAAAATTACTTTCTACGACGAGGTTTGTTGTCTCTGTTTCCGCCACGTCCTCCGGCTCCACCTTTTCCTTGCTTCTTAGATAATCCAACAAGCGGAGAAAGTTCTCTTTTACCATATACTTCACCTTTCATGATCCATACTTTTACACCCAATCTACCATAAGTAGTGTGTGCCTCAACTAAAGCATAATCAATATCGGCTCTAAAGGTTGATAAAGGAATACGTCCTTCTTTGTAGTGTTCTGAACGTGCCATCTCTGCCCCGTTTAAACGACCACTAATCTGGATTTTAATCCCTTCAGCATTCATACGCATAGTAGCAGCAATAGCCATCTTAATTGCACGTCTGTATGAAATTCTATTTTCAATTTGACGAGCGATACTTGATCCTACTAAAAATGCATCAAGTTCAGGTCTTTTGATCTCAAAAATATTGATCTGAACTTCTTTTTCAGTAATTTTCTTAAGTTCTTCTTTTAACTTGTCTACCTCTTGACCGCCTTTACCAATGATGATACCTGGGCGAGCCGTTGTGATAGTAACGGTTACAAGCTTAAGAGTTCTTTCGATAATTACTCTACTAACACTAGCTTTAGATAAACGCGCGTGAACGTATTTTCTAATTTTATCGTCTTCGGCAAGCTTATCTCCATAATCATTACCTCCGTACCAGTTAGATTCCCATCCTCTGATAATACCTAAGCGATTTCCGATTGGATTTGTTTTTTGTCCCATACTTCTATCTTAGCTTTGTGTGTTATTTTTTGCTCCAACAACGATTGTTACGTGGTTTGAACGTTTTCTAATTCTGTGTGCACGACCTTGAGGTGCTGGACGTAATCTTTTTAACATAGATCCGCTGTCAACAGTTATTTCCTTTACAATCAATTCAGCCTCTTCTAAATTAGCTTCTTCGTTTTTAGCTTGCCAGTTTGCAATTGCAGACAGTAACAATTTCTCTAAACGTCCAGAAGCTTCCTTTTGGTTGAATCTTAAAATATTAAGTGCATGTTCTACCTTTTCGCCTCTTACTAAATCGGCTACTAAGCGCATTTTTCTCGGTGATGTAGGACAGTTATTAAGTTTAGCAAAAGCAACGTGTTTTTTTGCTTCCTTAATAGCGTCTGCCATTTGTTTTTTACGACTTCCCATAGCTTACTACTTTTTACCTTTATTTTTAGCACCTGCATGTCCACGGAATGAACGCGTTGGTGAAAATTCTCCTAATTTATGACCTACCATGTTTTCAGTAACGTATACTGGAACAAATTGACGGCCATTGTGTACTGCGATAGTTTGTCCAACGAAATCTGGAGTTATCATACTTGCTCTAGACCAAGTTTTGATAACAGTTTTCTTGTTAGACTCAACATTAACAGCTACTTTCTTTTCTAACTTATAATGAACGTAAGGTCCTTTTTTTAGTGATCTTGCCATGTCTTATTTCTTTCTACGTTCTACAATATATTTATTACTTGCTTTAGTCTTAGAACGAGTTCTGTAACCTTTAGCTGGTATACCATTTCTAGAACGAGGATGTCCACCTGAAGATTTACCTTCACCACCACCCATTGGGTGATCGACTGGATTCATTACTACTGGTCTAGTACGTGGTCTTCTACCTAACCATCTAGTTCTACCTGCTTTACCACCTACTAATAATTGGTGATCAGAATTAGATACAACACCGATAGTTGCCATACAGTTTACAAGAATTAACCTTGTTTCACCAGAAGGTAATTTCACCGTAGCAAATTTACCATCTCTTGCCATTAATTGAGCAAAAGCTCCTGCACTACGCGCCATAACAGCACCTTGACCAGGACGTAACTCTAAACAAGAAATTATAGTTCCTAATGGAATTTCACTTAATGGCATTGCATTTCCAATTTCTGGAGCGATACCTTCTTTACCAGATACTACATTTTGCCCAACCTGAAGTCCATTTTGTGCAATAATATATCTCTTCTCGCCATCTTGATAGTTCAATAATGCAATAAAAGCTGTTCTGTTTGGATCGTATTGAATTGAAGCAACTTCACCAGGAATCCCAGCTTTGTCTCTTTTAAAATCGATAATACGATACTTTCTTTTATGACCACCACCAATGTAGCGCATAGTCATTTTTCCTTCACTGTTTCTACCACCAGATCTTTTGTTCGGAACGAGTAAACTCTTTTCCGGCTTATCAGTAGTAATGGCATCATATCCATTTACTACTCTAAATCGCTGTCCTGGGGTGATTGGTTTTAATTTTCTTACTGACATTTGTCTTTAATTACATGTTACTGTATAAATCAATCATTTCACCTTCCGCCAGTTGTACAATTGCTTTTTTAACTGCATTTGTTTTACCATGTTGAATACCAGTTTTAGTAAACTTGGTACTACGATCTGGACGGACATTTATAGTACGAACTTTTTCAACAGAAACACCATAAGCAGCTTCAACCGCTTTTTTGATTTCTACCTTGTTCGCCTTAGTCTTCACTGAGAACGTATAGCAGTTTCTCAACTCGCTATTAGCTGTCGCCTTTTCTGTGATTATAGGTTTAATTAAGATACTCATTGTTTCTATTTACTTAAGTTTGTTTGAATTCCTTCTAAAGCGCCTTCTAAAAGAATCACTTGATTTGCATTTAGTATTTTATAAGTACTTATTTCTGAAGAAGTTATTACTTCAGAGCCTTTTAAATTACGAGAAGACAAATATACGTTTTTATTAGCCTCACCCAATACAAACAGTGACTTTTTGTTCTCTAAATCAAGAGCTTTTAAAACAGCTGTGAAATTTTTAGTTTTTGGTGACTCAAAATTAAAGTCTTCTAAAACTACAATTGATTTCTCTCCTGCTTTAATACTTAGTGCTGATTTACGAGCTAGTCTTTTAAGGTTTTTATTAAGTTTAAAGCTGTAGTTTCTTGGTCTTGGACCGAACATACGACCACCACCTTTGAATACACCAGACTTAATAGAACCTGCACGAGCTGTACCAGTACCTTTTTGCTTTTTAATCTTACGAGTAGATCCAGAAATCTCAGCTCTTTCTTTAGCCTTATGAGTTCCTTGACGTTGGTTTGCTAAATATTGTTTAACATCCAAGTATACTGCGTGATTATTAGGCTCAATAGCAAACACATCGCCAGAAAGGTCTGCCTTTCTACCTGTGTCTTTTCCGTTTATATCTAAAACTGCTACTTTCATTATTTTCTAATAATTACATAAGAGTTTTTATGGCCAGGAACACATCCTTTAACCACAAGTAGATTCTTTTCAGCAACTACTTTTAAAACTTTTAAATTTTGAACTTTAACTGTGTCTCCACCCATTCTACCTGCCATTTTCATGCCTTTAAAAACACGAGCAGGGTAAGATGCAGCTCCAATAGATCCTGGCGCTCTTAAACGGTTATGTTGACCGTGAGTAGCTTGACCTACACCACCGAAACCATGACGTTTTACAACACCTTGAAATCCTTTACCTTTTGATGTACCAGCTACGTCAACAAATTCGCCTTCAGCGAAATGATCAACAGTGATTGCATCACCTAATTTGTACTCCGAATCAAAACTTTTGAATTCAACGATTTTGCGTTTTACAGAAGTACCCGCTTTTTTAGCATGACCTAAGTCAGCTTTAGTAGCGCTTTTTTCTGTCGCGTCATCGAAACCAAGTTGAATAGCTTCATAGCCGTCAACCTCTTCAGTTCTGACTTGGGTAACGATACATGGTCCAGCTTCGATTACTGTACAAGGAATATTTTTCCCGTTTTCATCGAAGATGCTGGTCATACCGATTTTCTTTCCAATTAACCCAGACATATTTAATTATTTATTAATGATTTACTATTTATTAAAAACATTCAAGGCTGAAAATACGTTTCAGCCTTGAAGTGTATTTTTACCGTTTTTCCCGCAACCGCATTGGTGGGACATGTAAATATGAAGCAAAACTCCATATTTTGAGCATGCAAATGTAGAGTTTTATTTCGGTTTAAAAAAATGATTTTCAATTAATTCTGTATAAAAACGTAATAACCATATAATTAATACATTTTGGTCCAAAATCGAATATTTCAATCATTCCAATAAAACGTCGTAAAACCTCATGAAATCAATGCTAATTTTAGATTTCAAAAAAAAACATCAGGATAAAAAATTATCCTGATGCCTTTAATATTTATCTATACAAGTCTAAACTTGTAATCGAATTATACTTTAATCTCTACTTCAACACCACTTGGTAACTCTAATTTCATTAAAGCATCAATGGTTTTAGAAGATGAAGAGTAAATATCTAATAATCTCTTGTAAGAGCTTAATTGAAATTGTTCTCTAGACTTCTTGTTAACGTGAGGTGAACGTAAAACAGTGAAAATTTTCTTGTGTGTTGGTAATGGAATTGGACCAGTTACAACAGCACCTGTACTTTTTACGGTTTTTACAATCTTATCAGCAGACTTATCTACTAAGTTATGATCGTAAGACTTTAATTTAATTCTAATTTTTTGACTCATTTTCTTAACTTTTTAAGATTGTTCTCCTTTAGCTGCCTTAATCACTTCTTCAGATATGTTAGAAGGTGTTTCAGCATAGTGTGAAAATTCCATTGTTGACGTTGCTCTACCAGAAGATAATGTTCTTAAAGTAGTAACATAACCAAACATTTCTGATAAAGGAACAGTAGCTTTTACAGTTTTTGCACCAGCTCTATCACCCATATCACTCATTTGACCACGTCTTCTGTTTAAATCTCCAACAATGTCACCCATGTTTTCTTCAGGAGTAATAACCTCAAGTTTCATGATTGGCTCCATGATTACAGCTTTAGCCGCTTTAGCACAGTTTTTAAACCCTAATTTAGCTGCTAATTCGAAAGAAAGTTGATCCGAATCCACATCGTGGTAAGATCCATCTTTCAATGTTACTTTCATAGCATCTATTTCGTAACCTGCTAAAGGTCCATTAACCATTGCCATTTTAAATCCTTTTTCAATTGAAGGGATAAATTCCTTAGGAACGTTACCACCTTTAATTACAGACTCAAACTGAAGACCTACTACGCCTTCATCAGCTGGTTCAACCGTAAATACGATATCAGCAAATTTACCACGACCACCAGATTGTTTCTTATAAACTTCTCTATGATCTGCAGAAGCAGTAATAGCCTCTTTATATTCAACTTGTGGTTGACCTTGGTTTACTTCAACTTTAAATTCACGACGTAAACGATCTACAATTACATCTAAGTGTAATTCACCCATTCCAGAAATAATAGTCTGTCCTGAAGCTTCGTCTGAACGTACAGTAAATGTAGGATCTTCTTCAGCTAATTTAGCTAAGCCCATACCTAATTTATCTACATCTGCTTTAGTTTTAGGCTCCACTGCGATACCAATTACGGGATCAGGAAAATCCATAGATTCTAAAACAATTGGATGCGCTTGATCTGAAAGTGTATCTCCTGTTTTGATAGATTTAAATCCAACAGCAGCTCCAATATCACCAGCTTCAATAAAGTCAATTGCATTTTGCTTGTTAGCATGCATTTGGTAGATACGTGAAATACGTTCTTTTTTACCAGAACGGTTATTTAACACATAAGAACCAGCATCTAAACGACCAGAATACGCTCTAAAGAATGCTAAACGACCTACGAAAGGATCGGTAGCAATTTTAAATGCTAATGCAGCGAAAGGCTCGTCTACACTTGGCTTACGTAATTCTTCTTTTTCAGTATCAGGATTCATTCCTCTAATACCTTCCTTATCCATTGGAGAAGGTAAGTAACGACAAACTGCATCTAATAAGAACTGTACACCTTTATTTTTAAAAGCAGATCCACAAATCATTGGAATGATAGCCATATCCATTACAGCAGCTCTAAGCGCAGCATGCACTTCATCTTCTGTAATAGAATCTTCATCTTCCATGAATTTCTCTAATAAGTTCTCATCATAACCAGCAACTTCTTCAATAAGTAGTGCACGGTATTTACGAGCTTCTTCTTTTAAATCTTCAGGAATCTCAATAACATCAAAAGTTGCTCCTTGAGTTTCATCATGCCATACAATAGCACGGTTTTTTACTAAATCTATAATACCTTTAAAATCATCTTCGTCACCAATGTTTAAAACGATTGGCACCGCGTTAGATTTTAACATATCTTTTACTTGTTGGCAAACACCTAAAAAGTCAGATCCTTGACGGTCCATTTTATTAACGAAACCAATTCTTGGCACTTTATAGTTGTCTGCAAGCCTCCAGTTAGTTTCAGATTGTGGTTCAACACCATCAACTGCACTAAATAAGAATACTAAACCATCTAATACACGTAAAGATCTATTTACCTCTACAGTAAAATCTACGTGACCAGGAGTATCAATAATATTGAAGTGATAATCCATTGCATCTGCAGTTGGCTCACCATTTTCTATTGGAAATTTCCACTCACAAGTTGTTGCTGCAGACGTAATTGTGATACCACGTTCTTGCTCTTGCTCCATCCAGTCCATTGTTGCAGCACCATCATGTACTTCACCAATTTTATGAGAAACTCCTGTATAATAAAGTATACGTTCTGTAGTTGTAGTTTTTCCTGCATCAATGTGTGCAGCAATACCTATATTTCTTGTTAATTTTAAATCTCTTGCCATGTCTTAGAATCTAAAGTGAGAGAATGCTTTGTTTGCCTCTGCCATTTTGTGAGTATCTACTCTTTTCTTAACTGCTGACCCTTCTTCTTTAGCTGCTGCTAAAACCTCTGATGCCAAACGTAAAGCCATAGATTTTTCATTTCTTTTTCTTGAATAGCTAATTAGCCATTTCATAGCCGTAGATACTTTACGGTCTGGACGAATTTGCATTGGAATTTGGAATGTTGCTCCACCAACACGACGACTACGTACTTCTACGTGAGGCATAACGTTAGATAAGGCATCTTTCCAGATTTCTAAAGCTGTTTTTTCTTCGTCTGTTTTCTTTTCTTCTACAATTGCAATTGCATCGTAAAATACTTTAAAAGCTACCGACTTTTTTCCATCCCACATCATCATATTAACGAAACGAGTTACTAACTGGTCGTTAAACTTAGGGTCTGGTAAAAGCGGTCTTTTTTTCGCTGCTCTTTTTCTCATGTCTTCTTCTTAAAGTTTTAATTACTTCTTAGGGCGTTTTGCACCATACTTAGATCTACGTTGTGTTCTACCTGCAACACCTGCTGTGTCTAAGGCACCACGAACGATGTGATATCTAACTCCTGGCAAATCTTTTACCCTTCCACCTCTAACCAATACTATCGAGTGCTCTTGTAAATTGTGTCCTTCACCACCGATGTATGCATTAACCTCGTTACCGTTTGTTAAACGAACCCTTGCTACCTTACGCATTGCTGAGTTAGGTTTTTTAGGTGTCGTTGTGTAAACACGAGTACACACACCACGTCTTTGTGGACACGAATTTAAAGCAGCCGATTTACTCTTCTTGGTTATTTTGGCTCTTCCTTTTCGTACTAATTGTGAAATTGTTGGCATATATTTCTATATAATTTTTGTTAATCCTCTTCTTAGAGGGGTGCAAATGTAGTAATTAAAATTAATTATTCAAATCGTAATTCGTTAATTTTTAAGAGTTTTAGAAAAAAGAACGCTTCTGGATATTAATTTTACACTTTTTCCGTTAGATTTACATAAAGAATAGAACGCTACATACAAAAGAGAAAATCGAATGAAAAATTCTAAAAACGCTCAGAATTAAAAAGTTAAACTAACACAAAATCCGACTAAAAATAAGATTTTAAATAGAAACTACATTTTGCAAAAAACACTCTTTATCTTCATATTAATATATTTATTCTTTTCTACGGAAGTATTTTGTCAAACTTTAGTTTTAGAAATAAACGGAAGTAATGAGATCGAAACAAAAATTATAGATTCACTAAACTATTTAAAAACACATAAAGATTTTTTTTCGATTAAATCGGAAGTGGAATTTATTCAAAACAGCCTTTTTAAGAAAGGATACATTGAACATGAAACTTCTGAAGTTTCAAAAATAAACGACTCTCTTTTTTCTACTACGATAAATTTAGGAACAAAATACAAAACAGTTCACGTCTATTACAACAATCAATTAATTGACAAAAACATCTTAAATCAAATTTCAACTAAAGTTTTTGAAAACTACTTTGAATTACCTTTTGAACAAACAGAAAATGCATTAAAATTTATCAATGCGAAAATAACAGAAGATGGCTTTCCTTTCTCAAAATTACGTCTCGACAACATTTCAATCGAAAATGAAACTTATTTGAAAGCCAATTTAAACATTAACTCTCCAAAAGAAAAACGATTAGTTAACGAAATAATTATTAAAGGTTACGAAAAGTTCCCTCGCTCCTATTTAAAGCACTATTTAAAAATAAAGAAAAACCAAGCTTTTGATATTACAACAATAAAAAACAAAACAGAACAACTCAATGATTTACGTTTTGCTAGCCAAATAAAATCACCAGAAGTTTTGTTCTCGAAAGATTCAACATCACTTTATCTATATCTAGAAAAATCGCAAAGCAATAATTTTGATGGTTTTCTAGGTTTCGGAACCAATGAAGAAACGAATAATATTGAGTTCGACGGATATTTAAATTTAAATTTAACCAATAACTTAAACTTTGGAGAATCGTTTCGGTTACTTTATAAAAGTGATGAAAATGATCAAAAAACATTCAACATCACCGCCACACTGCCTTATCTATTTAAAACACCTATTGGTTTAAATTTTGAATTACAAATTTTTAAGCGCGACTCTTCTTTTACAACCGTAGATCAATCTATAAAACTACATTATCAAATAAACTCTAAACATAAAATTTATACAGGCATAACAAATTTAGAATCTAACAATTTACTATCTACAGACAACACATCGAGCATCACAGATTACAAAACATCTTATTACACTATAGCTTACGAGTATTTAAAACCACAATCGTATAATTTACTCTTCCCTATAAATAGTAATTTATATTTCGAAACAAATTTTGGGAACCGAGAGCAAACTAATTCATCAAGAAAACAAACTCAACTATATTTTGATGCCTCAAAAATCTTCAATTTAAATCCGAATAATAGCATTTACACTCGTATAAACGGTTCTTTTCTATCTTCAGACGATTATCTAGAAAATGAACTCTCTAGGTTTGGCGGCATAAACTCTATAAGAGGTTTTGAAGAAAACAGCCTTTATGCATCTCTATACGGTCTATTCAACACAGAATACAGATATCAAATTAGCAATTCCATTTACATTCACTCTATAACGGATGCCGCTTATTTTGAAAATAAAATTTTAAAAACTAAAGAAAAATTGTTTGGATACGGGTTCGGATTCGGAATTTTGACTAAAGCTGGTATTTTTAAATTCAACTACGCAAATGGCAAATTGCAGAATCAGAAATTTAAGCTATCGAATTCTAAGATTCATATAAGTTTAACTACAAATTTTTAAAAAATTCAAAAATTCAGTTTAAAATAACAATCAAAAAGCAATTTTTAATGATTATTTGTTGTTTTATTAACTTTTTATTAAGATTTTTGACATTGACTAACTCAAAAATTTACAAAATGAAAACAAAGTTTGGTGGAATGCTAACGCTATTGTTAGCGTTTGTTGTGCAAATATCCTTTGCTCAACAAAAAACAATTTCAGGTACAGTTTCAGATAGTTCTGGATTACCTTTACCTGGAGCAACCGTCTTAGTAAAAGGAACCTCTACAGGTACTTCAACAGATTTCGACGGGAAATACTCAATCAAAGCAAATGAAGGGGCAACTCTTATATTTAGCTTTGTTGGTTACAAAACTAATGAATCCATAGTTTCAGCTTCAAATTCAATTAACGTTAAACTAAGCGAAGATGCTTCTGCTTTAGAGGAAGTTGTTGTTGTTGCCTTTGGTACAACAACAAAAGAAGCTTTTACAGGTTCTGCCAGTGTAATTAAAGCAGAAGCTTTACAAGACCGACCTTTAACCTCTCCAATAGCGGCCATTGAAGGTAACGCTACAGGTGTACAGTTTATTGCTGCATCTGGACAACCAGGTTCCTCACCGAGCATTGTTATTAGAGGTGTTGGTACGCTAAACGGAAGCACAGACCCTCTATATATAGTAGATGGTGTTTCTTTCCAAGGTGGTTTAAATACTTTAAATCAAGATGATATAGAGTCTTTAACTGTACTTAAAGATGCAGCTTCTACTTCTCTTTATGGTTCTAGAGCAGCTAATGGTGTTGTAATTATTACTACTAAAAGCGGCAAAAAATCTAGCGGTGTTAAAGTAAGTGCTTCAAGCCAGTTTGGAACAATAACTAAAGCTATCGATGAGTATGACGCTGTAGGTCCTGGTGATTACTACGAGCTAATGTGGCAATCTTATAAAAATTCATTAGGTGGAGGTGATGCAGCTGCTGCAGAAGCATCTTCATCAATTTTCAATCGCCTAGGAAGAAATCCTTTCAACGTAGCTAACGACCAAATAATTGGTACAGATGGAATACTAAATCCAAATGCTCAACTTATCGCTCAAGATTTAGATTGGTATGATGCTCTTGAAAGAACAGGAACAAGACAAAGTCACTCTATTAATGTTTCTGGAGGAGGAGATGACCACTCTGTCTTCTTTTCTGTTTCTAATTTAGATGAACAGGGATATGTTATTGAAAGTTCTTACAAAAGAACAACAGCAAGATTAAACGGGACTTTTGACGTAAACAATTGGTTATCTATGGGTGGTAGCGCTTATTTTACAGGTGAATCAACAACAGGATCTCCTTCTAGAGATACATCTATCGCAAATGTTTTTGCTTTTGCTAAAAATATGGGATCTATTTATTCTCCTTACTTATTAGACCCAACAACAGGTCAATATCTTTACGATGAAACCGGAGCTATTAGGTGGGATAGAGGTGAAAGTGATTCTTCTTTAGGCATTCTTTCTAGACCAACTAACGTTGGACGAAACGCTTTAGAAGAAGCTATTTTAAATAATGAGCTTACAAAAAGAAACAAATATGGCTTTAGATATAATACAGACTTCACGATAATTGAAGGCTTAACTGTAAATATTTTATACGGCCAAGATATTCAAGATAGTGTTAACCAAAGTTATGAAAACGCTATTGTAGGTGATGGTGCTCCAACCGCAAGACTTGAAGATACAAGATTTACAAGAACTGTAGAAAACTTTAACCAGTTAATTACTTACAAAAAAGCATTAGGTCAACACAACTTTGACTTAACAGTAGGTCACGAAAGTTATAGTAGAAATTTTTCATCAAATAGTGCTTTTAAAAGTACTGAAACAATATCTGGTATTTATGAGTTAGACAACTTCTCTACAGTATTATCGGCAGATGGAAGCAGTACAGATTACAATCTTGAAGGTTTCTTAGGAAGGTTAAACTATAACTTTGACGATCGCTACTACTTAAGTGCATCCGCAAGAAGAGATGGATCGTCTGTTTTTACAAACAACAAATGGGGAACATTTTATTCTATTGGAGGTTCTTGGAGAATTAGCCAAGAAAACTTCATGAATGATGTTTCTTTTATTAATAATTTAAAATTAAGAGGGTCTTATGGTGAAGTAGGTAATGACCAACTAGGTAGTTTCTACATATCGCAACCTCTTTACGCCATATACTCTAACGCAGGAACACCTGGATTAAGTTGGGATACAACTGGTAATGCCGACTTACAATGGGAAACATCAGAAAGTTTTGATATTGCCCTAGAATTTGGCTTATTCAACAACCGCTTAACTGGAACATTCGAATTTTATAAAAAAACCACCTCAGATATACTTTACAACGTTCCTATTCCTGCTTCAGAAGGCCAAATAGAAGCGCCTAACAATGTTGGTGATTTATTTAACCAAGGTTTTGAGCTTGGGCTAAACGGACAAATAATTAAGTCTGATAATTTTTCTTGGGACTTAGGAATTCAAGCATCTACTCTTAAGAACGAAATTTCTTTCTTACCTTCTCCTTTTATTGACGGATCTAAACGTTGGGAAGTTGGACGTTCAAGATATGATTTTTACTTATACGATTACGCAGGTGTAGACCCTAGTAATGGTGATGCACTTTTCTATATGTATGAAGAAGTTGGAGATGAAGTAGGTGTTGCGGTATTAAATGCAAACGGAACACATGCAACGACTAACGATTTTCAAGATGCAGGAAAAGCGTATGTTGGAGCTTCTGCTATTCCAGATATCATAGGATCGGTTACAAATAGTTTTAAATATAAAAACTTAGACCTAAATTTTCTTCTTACTTACCAAATTGGTGGTGATTATATAGATTATGGTTACGCAGACATGATGCACGAAGGTGATTACGGTTCTTCGCTACACCCAGATGCTCTTAATGCATGGAAAAACCCAGGAGATATTACAGATGTTCCTAGATTAGAAAATGGAAATACCGATTTATCACCAGCTTTATCATCTAGATGGTTAACAGATGCTTCATATTTAGCAATAAAAAATGCAAGTATAGCTTATAACTTAGATCGTGATGTTGCTGAACAAATTGGTGTAGATAAATTAAGGTTATTCTTATCTGGAGAAAACCTTGTATTTTTCACAAAGAGAAACGGTTTAAACCCACAATACAATCTTGCCGGAACACCATCAGGTAATGATTATAACCCTAGTAGAGTGATCTCAGTTGGTGTTAATGTTACTTTTTAAATAAAAAAAATTAAAACAATATAAAATGATACATAAAAAAATCATATTACTATTTGCTTTGTCAATGGTAATTTTTGTTTCTTGTTCAGAAGAATATCTAGAAAATGTTCCAACAGACGCAATAGCAGAAGCAACCGCGCTTTCTAGTGAATCAAGCATGGCACTTGTTATTAATGGTCTACATAGAATGATGTATGCTCAAAACCTTTTAGAAGGGGCTACAACAAGTAGAACGGGCGAAAGTCACTTTATCCCTTCACTAGATGCTATAGGAGGAAACATTATTCACTCTTCTCCAGGTAACGGCTGGATGACTGCCGATTTAAAATGGACTAGCCATACTAATTCTGCTTCAACAACTAATTTTAACTTCTGGTTTCAACGTTACCACTTTATAAATGTGGTAAGTTCGATAATTAACACATCTGCAGCAGAAGGTTTCTCTGAAACTGAAGACCTAAATAATGTTTTAGGCCAAGCTTACGCTTACAGAGCATGGGCTTATTGGAGATTGGTAACAACATTCTCTAAAGGTTATATAATTGGAGATCCATCAACAGATCCCGGAGTACCATTAATCCTTGAATCAGGTGCACCTTACACTAGTGCACCTCGAGGAACAGTAGAAGAAGTATATACTCAAATAGAAAAAGACATTGCTTCAGCGATTAACTACTTAGGAAAAGCTAGCGCTCCAGAAAACAAATCTCATATATCAATCAATGCAGCTTATGGTATTAGAGCACGAGTTGCTCTATCTAAAGGCGACTGGGCTAACGCAGCTACTTATGCAGCACTTGCAAGAGAAGGATACCCTTTACTAGATGAAACCGATTGGCTTTCTGGATTCAACACTAACGACTTATCCGAAGTTATTTGGGGTGGATATGTTATCGACACAGAAACGAATTACTTCTCGTCGTATTTTTACTATGTCGCATTCGCTTTTAATGGTAGTCAAAACAGAAGTAACCCTAAGATAATTAGCAAAGAGTTGTATGACAGAATACCTGATACAGATTACAGAAACCAAGCATGGTTACCACTAGCACCAAACTCTAACCCTGCTGCTTCAAACGATCTAGGAGGAAGCTACGAAACAGACCCTAACTACGATAATCAAGCAGATTTTGACGCTGCTAAAGCTGCAATAATAGAAGAATATGGAGCTACTAGTGGACACAACACACACCCATACATGAATGTAAAGTTCAAACAGAAAAACCCTGGTGGTATTGATCCGGATGATGTTATTTACATGCGTTCGGCAGAAATGGTGCTTATTGAAGCTGAAGCTAAAGCAATGATTCCAGATATTACTGGTGCACAAGATGCTTTAGAGATTTTAGGGTCTGCTAGAGATAGTGCTTTTGATAAAACAGCATTTACAACGCAAGCTGCCCTTATGGACGAAATTAAATGGCAAAGACGCGTTGAATTATGGGGTGAAGGATTTAGCTATCATGATCAAATTAGATGGGATGAAGGTCTAGACCAAACGAATTCTGGTGCATCAGAGGTATTATACCAAGACGGGTTTATCGTTGAGAAACCTTCTTTAAACGATGAATGGATTTTTAAGATTCCTCAATCGGAAATTGATGCAAATCCAAACATTACAGAAGCTGACCAAAACTAGATATTAATTATATAAAAACATAAACATGAAAAAAATAGCAAATATCTTTTTTTTAGCGATAACATGTATACTCTTTCAAAATTGTGAAGATGAGCAATTTGAATCATCTCTTAACTATGTAACTTTTGGTGACACAGTTTATTCTACAGCTGTAGATGTAGATGGCAGTACAACACTAGATGTTACCGTATACACTTCCCGAACAGTAAGCGCTGATACTTCGTTTGACATCATTGTCGACGAAAGTTCAAACGCTGCTGCTGGCTCATACAGTGTTCCTACATCTGTAACAATTCCTAGTGGTACTAATACCGGAGTACTTACTTTAAGTCTGTCGGATTTAGATTTAGGTATAGGTGTTAATAAACTCGTTCTTAATTTTGATCCTGAAAACCTTAACTATGCTTTAGGCGAATCAACTGAAGTACAATATATCCAAAACTGCACAGAAACAATAGCTACCCTCGACATCGTTTTTGATGGTTACGGAGATGAATCAGGATGGGTTATCACCGATAGTTTAGATGAAGAGGTTATTAGTGGAGGCCCTTATACTCAAGGACAAGCTTCAGCTTCTGAAACGATATCATTATGTTCTGGTAGAGACTACACTTTTACTTTTACTGATAGCTACGGAGATGGTTTAAGTTACCCTGCAAATGGTACTTACACATTAACTATAGACGGAGAAACTAAAGCTTCAGGTGGAGGTGATTTCGGAGCTAGTGAATCTACAGAATTTGATACTAAATAATACCAATCTGACCAAGTAATACATTGGCTACAACAGCCAAACGATGATTATATACTAAAGCCTGAACAATAAATTGTTCAGGCTTTTTGTTTTTAAATTAAATATCCTAATGAATACAACAGATTATAAGTACAGAATCGATAAAAACAACACTTAAACCTGCCGCGCAGAAGCTAAATAAAAGTTACTTAATTAAAGAATCAGAGGTTTAACCTATCAAATTCTAAGATTCAAACAACCACAACTACAGTTTTCGACCTTAAAACCTAAATATCCTTAAAACTATCAGTTAAAAAGTAAATTTTAACGGTTATTTATTGTTTTATTAACTTTTTATTGTGATTTTTGACATTGACTAATTCAAATAAATACAAAATGAAAACAAAGTTTAGTGGAATGCTAACGCTATTATTAGCGTTTGTTGTGCAACTAACGTTTGCACAAGAAAAGACAATTTCAGGAGTAGTATCGGACGGTTCTGGCCTACCTTTACCTGGAGCAACTGTCTTAGTAAAAGGTACCTCTACAGGTACATCAACAGATTTCGATGGTAAATATGCTATTAAAGCTAACTCAGGAGGAACTCTTGTTTTTAGTTTTGTTGGATACACAACAAAAGAAATCACAATTGGAACAAGTAATACTATTAACATTACTTTAGCTGAAGACGCAGCAACTCTAGATGAAGTTGTAGTCACAGCTTTAGGAATTAAAAGAGAGAAAAAATCTTTGGGTTATGCTTCTCAAGAAGTAAAAGGAGATGCAGTAAGCGCTGTCAAAGATGTAAACTTCGCTAATTCTTTATCAGGTAAAGTTGCCGGTATAGATGTATCAAGCAGTGGAACAATGGGAGGTTCAACTAACGTTGTAATCCGTGGTTACTCTTCTTTATATGGATCTAACCAAGCATTATTTGTTGTTGATGGAGTACCAATTAGTAATAAAAACACCAATTCATCTGGACAAAGATCAGGTCAAGCTGGTTATGATTATGGTAATGCTGCTGCGGATATAAATCCAGACAACATTGAATCAATCAACATACTTAAAGGTGGAGCTGCAACAGCTCTTTATGGTTCTCAAGCCGCTAATGGTGTTGTTGTAATCACTACTAAAAAAGGTAGAGACACAGAAGGAGTTATAGGTGTAACAGTAAATTCATCTATAACCTTTAACAAGTATAACAAAGATACTTTTGCGAGTTATCAAGA
Organism: Algibacter sp. L3A6; assembly: GCF_009796825.1. GTDB lineage: Bacteria > Bacteroidota > Bacteroidia > Flavobacteriales > Flavobacteriaceae > Algibacter. The sequence goes on along the minus strand of NZ_CP047030.1, from coordinate 2,295,552 downwards.
CGAATATGGTGCAGGATACTGGATTGGTGTTTATCACGATGAATTCTACACAAAGAACGGTGAAAATTATACATTAGCTGATTGGGATGGCTCATATGGAGCTGCTTTTGACCCAAACACATTAGTACACCAATGGGATTCTTTCTACCCAGGCTTAGAAGGCTACGGAGAAGCAACTCCATGGGTCGCTGGTGCTAACGACCCATCTTCTGTTTTTGAAACAGGAACAACAATATTCAATAGTGTATTCTTAGACGGTGGTAATGATAAAGGTAATTTTAAATTTGGTTACTCAAAAGCTGATATCGAAGGTATCATGCCAAACAGTCAGATTAAAAGGGACAATGTTGATTTTTCTGCTTCTTATAATCTAACAGATAAATTAACGGCATCATCAAGTGTATCTTACAATAAAACATCTGGAAAAGGACGTTACGGTACAGGTTACGATTCTCAAAACTTTATGCAAACCGCTAGACAATGGTGGCAAACGAATGTAGATTTAGAAGATCAGAAAGCTGCTTATTTAGCAACTGGAGAAAACGTAACTTGGAATACGAGTTACATTGACGAAGACCTTAGTGCTATCTATCATGATAACGTATATTGGATGCGTGACAACAACTACGAAACTGATGTAAGAAATCGTGTTATAGGTAATGTAAACTTAAACTATCAAATTACTGATTATTTAAGTGTATTTGGTAGAGCTTCTTTAGACACCTACTCAGGTAACCAAGAAGAGCGTATAAATAATGGTAGTACAAGCTCACCATCATCTTACAGTATTTTTAATGAATCTTACACGCAAAACACTTACGATTTACAATTTCATTTTGATAAAGACCTTAGTGACGATTTAAATTTAAAAGCTATCCTTGGAACAAATATCCAAAGAAACCATTACTCTTATATTGATGCTTCAACTAATGGCGGGATTAATATTGACGGTCTTTGGGCTTTATCTAATAGTGTTAACTCTCTCGAAGCTCCAACTCAATACGAGTACACCTCTGGCGTTGATGGTTATTTCGCAAATGTATCTTTAGGATACAAAGACTTACTATTCTTAGAAGGGTCTTACAGAGTTGATGTTGCTTCTACTTTACCTACGAATGATAATAAATATGATTATTACGGATTATCTGGAAGTTTCTTATTTTCAGAAGTTATTGAATCTGATTTTATCAACTTAGGAAAATTAAGATTAGGATATGCAAAGACAGGTAATGCTGCTTCACCGCTATCCTTATACAACACATACTCTTTAAACACATCAGTAGGAGGACAAGCTTCAGCTTCTTTACCTTCAACAAACAATAACTCTAATTTAAAAAATGAGGAATCTATTGAAAAGGAGATTGGTTTAGAAATGATGTTTGCTAAAAAACGTTTAGGTTTTGATTTCTCTATTTACGAAAAAAACTCTTCTGATTTACTTACACCTATATCGGTTACATCTGCAATAGGATATACCGCACAATGGTTAAATGCTGGTGAATTACAAAACAGAGGTGTAGAATTATCTTTATATGGTTCTCCAATAAAAACAGATAATTTTGAATGGAGAGTAGACTTAAACTGGGGTAAAAACGAAAGTAAAGTAATATCTCTTCCTCTTGGCTTAAAGAATCTTCAATTAGCTAGTTTACAAGGTGGTGTATCTATTAACGCAACTGTAGGAGAAACTTATGGAATGATTAGAGGTACAGATTTTGTTTATGATGATAATGGAAGCAGAATTATCGATGCTACTAATGGTAGATACTTAGTAAGTGATGGGTCTGATGAAAACTTAGGATCTTTCCAACCAGATTGGAAAGGTGGAATTAACAATAGTTTCACTTACAAAAACCTAAGTTTAAGTTTCTTAATTGACATAAAAAAAGGAGGTAATGTTTTCTCTTTAGATACTTGGTACGGTATGGCTACTGGTTTATACCCAGAAACAGCTGGTACTAATGAATTAGGAAACCCAGTAAGGGATGCACTTACAACTGATAACACTAGTGGAGGAATTATTTTACCAGGTGTTGTTCAAACAGGTACTGATGGAGACGGAAACCCAACTTCGGATGGAACTGCTAATACTGTTAGAACGGACATGAGTAACTTTGCAAATGCATTAGGTTACACTAGAGCTCCTAATGCTTTACATGTATATGACGCTGGATATGTAAAATTAAGAGAGCTTTCTTTATCATACTCTTTACCATCTGAAATGTTAGAAAATGCATTTTTTGAATCTGTTACTTTCTCTGCAATTGGTAGAAACTTATGGATTATTGATAAAAGCACTCCATACTCAGACCCAGAAGCTGGTTTAAGTTCTGGTAATGTACAAGGTTACCAGTCTGGTGTATACCCAACAACAAAGGATTATGGATTTAGTGTTAAACTACAATTTTAAAAAAAAAAAGATGAAAAAAATATTTTTAATAGCCTCATTGATAGGTATTTCATTTACTTCATGTGAAGATTTTGAAGGATGGAATGTCGATGATAAAAATCCGAGCGAAGTACCTGCATCATATTTGCTGACAAGTACTCAACGAGATTTATTTTACAGAATGTCGAGTCCAAACGTTAATTACAACATTTTTAAGTTTTTTGCTCAACAATGGACAGAAACTCAATATACTGATGAAGTAAATTACGATATTAGTGGTAGAGATATTGGAGGAACTTTCTTCTTATATATGTACAGAGATGTACTAATTGATTTACATGCTGCAAAAGATTTAGTTAATGCAGATGAATTTCTAGACGCCAGTACAAAATCTGCAGAGTTAGGAGTTCTTGAACTTATGGAGATTTACACATGGACGGTATTAGTTGATACCTACGGAGATGTTCCTTACTCAGAAGCTCTTATGGGAGTTGAGAACGTTACACCTGTATATGATAATGATGAAGATATCTATGACGATTTATTTAATAGATTAGATGTTGCATTAGCTAATTTAAATGCTAGCGCAGCTTCATTTGGATCAGCTGACCTTATATACGAAGGATCAACTGCTAACTGGAAAAAATTTGGGAATTCTTTAAAATTAAGAATGGCGGTTCATACAGCAGATTATGATTCAGCGAGATCAACAACAGCTGCCTCTGCAGCCGTTGCCGCAGGTGTTTTTACTTCTAATGATGACAATTTCGCTTTTCCTTTTGAATCTACTAGTCCAAATACAAATGGTATATGGGTAGATTTAGTTGAATCTGGTCGTAATGATTATTTAGTTGCTGATACATTTGTAGATTTAGTAAACCCTTTAAACGATCCAAGAGCATCTGTATTTTTTGCTGATAACAAAGATTCGTATATTGGTGCACCATATGGTGTAGGTAGTGCCTATACTGACTATACTCATATCGGAGATGCCTTCCACGAACCAAATTTAGAAGGTGTTCTTTTAAGTTATGATGAAGTCCAGTTCTTATTGGCTGAAGCTGTTGAAAGAGGTTTAATTAGTGGAGATGCTGAAACTTACTATAACGAAGCTATTTCAGCCTCAATTACTTACTGGGGTGGATCTCAAGCCGATGCTGACACTTATTTGGCACAACCTTCAGTTGCTTATACAACTGCAGGTAGTACATGGAAAGAAGTTATTGGTAACCAAAAATACATTGCTTTATACGGAAGAGGTTTCGAAGCATGGACAACATGGAGGTTATTAGACTACCCTAATACATTCACACGTCCTCCAATTTCTCTAGAAGCAGTACCTAGACGTTATACGTACGGAAACGATGATCAAGATCTTAATCCTGATAATTATGCCGCTGCAAGTGCTGCAATGGGTGGCGATGAAAAATCATCAAGAGTATTTTGGGATATAAATGGAGTTGGAAATTAATTTCTCTATATTCAATTATATTTTTATAAAATTAAAACCACCTCTAGAGAGGTGGTTTTTTATTTTATAAAAATAATAAATAATCATTTATTAGGTTTTCTCGCCAAATTAGTTATATTATCCTTTAGTATAACTTTAAAAACACTACATGAGGCAATTAAAAATTACGAAACAAGTTACCAACCGCGAGTCAAAATCCCTAGACAAATATCTTCAAGACATTAGTAAAATACCACTAATCACTGCTGAAGAAGAGGTCGAACTAGCCCAATTAATTAAAAATGGCGACCAAAAAGCTCTAGATACACTCACAACCGCTAATTTAAGGTTCGTAGTTTCAGTCTCAAAACAATATCAAAACCAAGGTCTAACTCTACCCGATTTAATCAACGAAGGCAATGCTGGCCTAGTGAAAGCGGCAAAACGCTTTGACGAAACCAGAGGGTTTAAATTTATTTCTTATGCTGTTTGGTGGATTCGTCAAGCAATTCTTCAAGCTTTAGCTGAACAATCTCGAATAGTTAGATTACCTTTGAACAAAATTGGCTCGATTAATAAAATTAATAAAGCCTATTCATTTTTAGAACAAGAGAATGAAAGACCACCAAGTGCGCAAGAAATTGCAAGCAAATTAGATCTTTCATTAACCGATGTTAAACAGTCTATGAAAATATCTGGGCGCCATGTTTCTATGGATGCTCCTTTTCAAGAAGGTGAAACATCAAACTTATATGATGTAATGAATTCTAGCGAATCGCCTAGACCAGATTCTGGTTTAATGCAGGACGCTTTGAATATAGAAGTTAACCGTGCTTTAAATTCCCTTTCGGAAAAAGAAGCAGAGGTTATTCGTCATTATTACGGTATTAGTAAAAAACAACCTATGAGCCTCCAAGAAATTGGTGACTCTTTTGGTTTAACACGGGAACGTGTAAGACAAATAAAAGAAAAAGGTATTCGTAGATTACGACAAACCTCAAAAAGTAAAGTATTAAAAACGTATTTAGGATAAGCCTAAAACTTAAAATCAATTAATTAAAAGAGTATCTATGTTAAAGATTATTGTAAAAGATGGTGAAAATATAGAGCGTGCCTTAAAACGCTACAAAAGAAAACACCGTAACATCAAAGTGATGCAAAATTTACGTGAAGGACAGTTTTTTACTAAACCATCTGTAAAAAGACGTCGTCAAGTTAAGAAAGCAGCTTACATTCAAAATTTAAGAGACCAAGAAGAAATTTAGTCTTTGCTTAGTTTGAAGCTTATAAAAAATCCCATTCGATTATGTCGTAATGGGATTTTTTAATTATACGGATATTTTTACTACTATACCTTCGTTAGATCGTATATTAAATACCGTTTCATCATCAAAAATGAGATACTGCCCTTTTATACCAACTAGCTTCCCTGTATATTTTAATTCTTTTTTAATATTCAAACTCTTAGGTTTAAACGGATATTTGTCAACCGGGAAGTCTAAATGCGTTTCAGTATTGTTTTCAATAAAATACTGAGCAGCTTCATCCGGGATATATTGCTTTAAACGATCACGCCATTCTACTAAATTCTCGTCTTCATTATCGTTTTTAAGCATTTTACGCCAGTTAGTCTTATCTGCTACATAAGACTTTAAAGCGACCTCTGTAACGCCCGCTAAATACCTGTTAGGCACCTCTACAATTTCCAATGCTTCATGTGCCCCCTGGTCGATCCAACGTGTAGGTACTTGCGTTTTTCTAGTGACCCCAACCTTTACATTACTAGAGTTTGCTAAATAAACAATATGTGGCTGCAATTGCACACGTTTTTCATATTCCAAATCGCGATCTTCTTGCCCTAAATGTGCTGTGCTTAATTCCGGTCGCATAATCCAATCTCCCGTTTGTGCCGTATTATAAAAACACTGCTTATCATAGCCTTGGCGGAATATTGGTTTATCTAATCCGCAATTTAAACATTGATATTTTACAAATTCAATAGAAATCTCTTTCCCTATTAACTGATTCATATTTATAAAATCAGAATCAAAAACCAAATAATACTGAATTGGGTTAGAAAATTCGGTTTCCATTTTTGTTAAAACACCTTGGTAAGTCATAAAAAAAAGTCTTATTTTTAAAAAATTAAAGATAAAAATAATTATGCCAATCCCTATAGTAAATTCAATTGCTTCTTGGTTTTTAAAAAAACGATTTCATCAGATAGAATTGTTCCTGAAATACCCAAATGAAGTTCAAAATGAATTACTACAAAGCCTACTGTACACGGCTAAAGACACTGAATTAGGTAAACAATACGATTTCAGGTCTATAAAAAATTATAAAACATTTTCCGAACGCGTTCCAATTAAAAATTACGACGGATGGCAAGACATTATCGATAGATCGCGTAATGGGGAGAATAACTTATTTTGGCCAACACCTATAAAATGGTTTGCTAAATCTAGCGGCACAACCAGAGCTAAAAGTAAATTTATACCCGTAAGCGAGCAATCTCTAGAAAATTGCCACTATGCGGCGAGTAAAGATTTGCTTTGTATGTACTTAAATAACAACGAAGATTCACAATTATTTACAGGCAAAAGTTTACGCTTAGGAGGAAGTAAAGAACTCTCTAGACAGAACGGCACCGTATTCGGAGATTTATCGGCAATTTTAATTGATAACATGCCATTTTGGGCAGAATACAGCAGTACGCCTAGCAACAAAGTCTCTTTAATGAGCGATTGGGAACACAAAATGCAAGCCATTGTAAACGAAACTATAAATGAAAAAGTAACAAGTTTAGCTGGTGTCCCGTCCTGGATGCTTGTGCTTTTAAATAATGTTCTTGAAACTACAGGAAAACAAAGTTTACACGAGGTTTGGCCAAACCTAGAAGTCTATTTTCACGGAGGAGTAAGTTTTACGCCATATAAAGATCAATACCAAAAAATATTACCTCAAAAAGATTTTAAGTATTATGAAATTTATAATGCTTCGGAAGGTTTTTTCGCTATTCAGGACAGAAATGATTCAAATGAATTGTTACTAATGTTAGATTATGGGATTTTTTATGAATTTATCCCTATGAACATTTATGCCACATCCGAAGAAAAGGCAATTCCGTTAAGCGAAGTTGAGCTACATAAAAATTATGCGGTTATAATAACAACTAATGCCGGATTGTGGCGATACAAAATTGGCGACACCATCAGGTTTACTTCCTTAAGTCCTTATAGAATAAAAGTTTCTGGCCGCACAAAACACCATATTAATGTTTTTGGTGAAGAACTTATTATTGAAAACGCAGAAGAAGCATTAAAAAATGTGTGTGCTAAAACTGAAGCCGAAATAGTAGATTATACCGCTGCCCCTATTTTTATGGTAGGAAAAGAAAAAGGTGCGCACCAATGGCTTATAGAATTTAAAACGCCGCCTACAGATATCGATTACTTTAATGAACTTTTTGACAATGCGTTGAAAGCTTTAAATTCAGATTATGAAGCGAAGCGTTATAATAGTATTACTTTAAATAAACCAAAAATAACCATAGCCAGAAAAAATTTGTTTCACGATTGGCTCAAACAAAATAACAAACTTGGTGGTCAACATAAAGTTCCACGACTTTCAAATACTAGAGATTATATCGATGAGCTTCTAGAATTAAATGTTTCTTATGCTTAAATTCATTTTAAGAAAAACAAGAACTCCTACCTCCTGCTTATAAACTTAAGCAGGTTTTATTGCTTTTAAATTCTTAATTAAATCATTTGGATGTGATAAGTAGATAATTCTTTTATCATCCATAATACCTTCTAAATTTGTTGGATTACCAGAAATAAGTAAAGGCACATCTCCTTGCTCTAGTATCGCTTCAACTTTTACTTTAGCGGGTTGCTCTGTTGGTGTTACAAACATCGACAACATTAAGTTTGGCTTTACTTCTTTTATAACTTGCTTAATATTTTCCGTAGGCACATCTTGACCTAAGTAGTATACACTCCATCCCATTTCTCGGGCTATATAATACGCAAGTAAAAGTGCTATTTCATGATATTCATCTTCAGTTAAAAACATTAATATACTTGGCGCACCTTTTGGAGGATAAGCAAGAACATCAATTGAAGCGAACATTTTCCGCTTAATTAAATTCGAAATAAAATGTTCTTGAGCTGGCATGACTTTATTAATACCCCAAAGCACTCCTACTTGATGAAGAAAGGGATATACTAATTCTGTTACTGTTGCCAATAGACCCTTTTTAACTATTTGAGTTCTTAGCACGTCATTAAAAGAAACCTCGTCCATATCGAGCATACTAATAACGAGAGCACTAATTTCATCTTCATAATTTCCTTCAGTAATTCCATTAGAAATGGTTTTATGAATTTCATCATCCGTCATTTTATCAATCTTAGAAATGCGGTAACCATTCCGGGTCAAAACAGCAATATTCAATAATTTCTTCAATTGATTATCAGAATAATAGCGAATATTAGTATCTGTACGTTCCGGGTCCAAGAAATTATATCTAGTCTCCCACTTACGCAAAGTATGTGCTTTAATACCAGTTAAAGCCACTATTTGTGCCATTGTATACTTGCTCATGTCTAAATATTTACTACACAAACTTAAACAAAAAATAATAATTACACTTAGATTAAAACCCATTTCGTCTAACGTTTACTGAAAATTGTTTGACAATATTAAATTTTTACATATATTTGTCTAACAAAAAACAAAATAAATTAGACATTATGAAAACGAAACACTTTTTTATCGCACTTTTTAGTCTATCATTAATAGCAACATCATGTAGTAGTGATGACGATGGCACTAAAACACCAGCCGCAACACCAAACATTGTAGAATTGGCACAAGAAACTCCGAGTTTAAGCTCATTAGTAGCTGCCTTACTTAGAGCTGATGGAGATTTAGCAACCGTACTAAGTGGAAACGGACCATTTACAGTTTTAGCACCTACTAATGATGCCTTTGCTGCTTTCTTATCTGATAACGGATTTGCTTCTTTAGAAGAGGTACCAACAGATGTATTATCTCAAGTTCTACTTAACCATGTAATCATGGCCGATGTATCTGCTAGTGATTTAGTTTCTTTAGGATCTGGATATACTTCAGGAAGTGCTACTGGAGCAGGAGATGAGAATATTAGCATTTATTTTGATGCAACCAATGGAGTTACTTTCAACAATGTTGCAACAGTTACAGCAGCAGACGTTAGCGCATCTAACGGAACAGTGCATATTATAGATGCTGTTTTAGGATTACCAAGCATTGTAGATCTTGCTGTGGCAAACTCAGACTTCTCAAATTTAGTAGCAGCTTTAGGTAGTGCTGATGGTGATTTAGTTAACGTACTTAGTGGCGATGGACCATTTACAGTTTTAGCACCTACTAATGCCGCTTTTAATACCTTTTTAGATGGTACAGCGCTAGGTGATGTTGATACTGCCGCCTTATCTCAAATATTATTGAATCATGTTATTATTGGTTCGCCTATAACTTCAACGGCTTTAGTAGATTTAGAGGCTGGATATACAAACACAGGAGCCACTGGACCTGGAGAAAATGCATTAAGTTTATACTACAACACAACTAATGGTGTTATGTTTAACGGAATATCTAGTGTAATACAAGCAGATGTTATTGGAACTAATGGTATCATTCACGCAGTAGATACTGTTATCGATATACCAACTGTGGTAACCTTTGCACTTGCAGACCCAACGTTCTCGACTTTAGTAGAAGCTTTAACAACTTTAACACCTGCTACAGATTTTGCAGCTGTACTTTCAAGAACAGAAACAGGGAACTCTGATAACTTAAATCCAGACTTTACGGTTTTCGCACCAACAAATGATGCTTTTGCTGCTTTAGCTGCAGTGCCAGAAGAAGGACCTTTAACACAAATATTATTGCACCACGTAATAAAAGAAGCAAACATAACATCTAGCATGCTAAACAATCCTGGTGATACAACAGCAACTACAATTGAAGGCGATGATATTACCATCACATTACCTGGAACAGGAAATAATATTGCTAATATTACCGATGGATCTGGAGCTACAGATATTGGGATTATAGCTGTAGATGTACAAGCCGGAAATGGTGTAATACATGCTATTAACAAAGTAATGATTAATAACTAAAGTTAACTTATTCCCTAAAACTAGTTGATTTTAAGGCCGACCCCAACCATGTGTTAGTGTCGGCTTTTTTTTTGAAATTTATATAACATAAAAAAGCCATTTGTAAATATATTTACAAATGGCTTTTTAAATTATAATACAATTTAACTTTAAGAAACTGCTTTCAGTTTTTTAATGGTTGTTTTTGTAAGTTTTTCTTCGGCGTAAGCCTGAGTTACATCTAACTTTTTATCCTCGCTACTTGGCAATTCAAACATGGCATCGGTTAAAATTTCTTCACATAAAGAACGTAATCCCCTTGCTCCTAATTTATACTCAATAGCTTTACCGACAATAAAATCTAGCGCACCATCGCTAATAGAAAAATCTACTTCATCCATAGTAAACAGTTTTTTATACTGTTTAATTATAGCGTTTTTAGGTTCTGTTAAAATTGCTCTTAAAGTTTTAGCATCTAAAGGATCCATATATGTTAATACAGGAAGTCTTCCTATAATTTCAGGAATTAAACCGAAATCTTTTAAATCCTTTGGGATTATGTATTGTAACAAATTACTTTGATCTACATTCTCGTCAGACATAGAAGCACTATACCCTACTGCTTGCATATTTAGTCGCTTTGAAATATGTCTTTCAATACCATCAAAAGCTCCACCAGCAATAAATAAAATATTTTCAGTATTAACCTCTATAAATTTTTGATCTGGATGTTTACGTCCGCCTTTAGGTGGCACATTCACAACTGTACCTTCTAATAATTTTAATAAAGCTTGCTGCACACCTTCACCAGAGACATCTCTAGTAATTGAAGGGTTATCACTTTTACGTGCTATTTTATCAATTTCATCAATAAAAACAATCCCTTTTTCAGCTTTTTCTAAATTATAATCGGCCGCTTGTAATAAACGTGTTAAAATACTTTCTACATCTTCACCTACATAACCAGCCTCTGTTAATACAGTTGCATCTACAATAGCTAAAGGTACGTTAAGCATTTTCGCAATGGTTTTCGCCATTAAGGTTTTACCTGTACCGGTTTGCCCAACCATAATAATGTTTGATTTTTGAATTTCAATATCATCGCCAGTTGGTGGTTGTAATAAACGTTTATAGTGATTATACACGGCGACAGACATTACTTTTTTAGTCATGTCTTGACCAATGATATATTCATCTAAAAACTCTTTAATCTGTAAAGGTTTACGCAATTTTAATTCCGCAGATAGATCGCTGCTATCGTTTTGTTTAGATTCTTCTATAACAATACCATGAGCTTGCTCAATACATCTATCACAGATGTGTGCATCTAATCCTGCTATTAACAAATTTGTTTCCGGTTTTTTACGACCACAAAACGAACATTCTAATTCTTCTTTTGCCATTAATCTTCCTTGTTTTGAGGCATATAAATTTCAATCCCCTTTATACCAACACTTTAAAGTTAGTGTTTTTTTATTAATTACGAGCTAAAATCTCATCGATCATACCGTACTCCTTGGCTTTATCGGCTTTCATCCAGTAATCTCTATCACTATCTTCATATACTTTGTCGTAATCTTGACCAGAATGCTTACTAATTATATTGTAAAGTTCTTCTTTTAAGATTAAAATCTCTCTAGCTGTAATTTCAATATCACTAGCTTGTCCTTGTGCACCACCTAAAGGTTGGTGAATCATAACACGTGAATGTGTTAAACCACTACGTTTTCCTTTTGCACCTGCACATAATAAAACAGCTCCCATAGAAGCAGCCATACCTGTACAAATAGTGGCTACATCTGGCTTAATAAACTGCATAGTATCGTAGATACCTAAACCAGCATAAACACTTCCTCCTGGAGAGTTAATGTAAATTTGAATATCTTTATTAGCATCTGTACTTTCTAAAAATAAAAGTTGTGCTTGTACAATGTTTGCAACTTGATCATTAATTCCTGTTCCTAGAAAAATAATACGATCCATCATTAAACGCGAAAACACATCAAAAACGGCAATATTCATTTGGCGTTCTTCAATAATGTTTGGCGTTAAATTAGTTGGGTACATGCTACTAATAATTTTATTGTAGTATGTGCTGCTAATACCTTGATCTTTTATCGCGAATTTTTCAAATTCTTTTGCGTAATCCATATATTATTTAGATATTAAATTCAATTTAACACATTGACTCAAAAGCGTTTGTGCTAAATAAAACTATTTATATAATTTGTTTTTGAATAAAAAAGCGCTTAAATCTAATAGATTTAAGCGCCTAAAGATAATCATTTATTATTTATTTATTTGTCACCGTAAACTTCTTTAACAAAGTTTTCGTAACTTAATTCTTTAACCTTAAGGTTTGCCTTTTCTTTATAAACAGATAATAATTTTTGACTTACTAATTGTTCTGAAATACGACGTGCCTCTTCTTGGTTTGATAATACACGTGCTGCGATATCATCTAACTCTTTATCAGAAGGATTCATTTGACCAAATTGAGCCATTTGTCCTTTAATCATTTCTCTTGCATGATTTTTAATATCGTCCATAGTTACTTGCACGTTATTAGCTTCGATTAACTTACCTTCAATTAATTGGTAACGTAAGCTTTTTTCAGACTTCTCATACTCTTCTTTAGCTTGGTCAGCATCCATTTCTTTTTCACCTGCAGTTTGCATCCACTTCGTTAGAAACTCAGCTGGTAAATCGAATTTAGTATTTTCAACTAAATGCTCTGTTACATCATTTAATAACTTTTGATCTGCTTGTTGCACGAATTGCTTTTCAGCATCTTCTTTAATTTTTTCTCTTACTTCAGAAACAGATTTCACTGTACCTTCGCCAAAAAGCTTATCGAACAACTCTTGGTCTAAATCGGCCAACTCTCTTTTGTTAACTTCAGTAATAGTAAAAGATACTTCAATATCTAAACCATGAACTTCATCGTGACCTAATTTTAATGCATGCATTAAATCGTGATCATCTTCAAAAAGTCCTTTAGTTTTTAAAACAATAACATCTCCTGCTTTAGCTCCAATAAATTGTTTTGCTGTTGCTTTTCCTTTAAACTTATCTAAAGTTAAAGTTACCGTGTTATCAATTTCTTTTTCTTCGTTTGTATAAGCACCAGTAATTTCGCTATCTGCTTCTACAACATCTTGAGGAATTAATTTTCCGTATTGTTTTTGAATACGCTCAATTTGTTCATCAATCATTTTATCATCAGCAACAATATTATATTGTGTGATGGCTTTTTTACCTTTTAATTCAACATCAAATTGTGGCGCTAAACCTAATTCGAATTCAAATGAAAATTTATCGGCATCCCAATTAATTTCATCTTGTGTTTTAGGTAATGGCTGTCCAAGAACATCTAATTTCTCTTCAGTTAAATACTTGTTTAAAGCATCTTGTAAAAGCTTGTTTACTTCATCAACTAAAACTGCTTTTCCGTATTGTTTTTTAACCATTCCCATTGGCACATGCCCTTTTCTAAATCCAGGAATATTTGCTGTTTTGCGGTAATCTAATAAGATTTTTTCAACTTTATCGTTATAATCTTCTTTAACGATATCTACTTTTACCACAGCATTTAATGCATCAACGTTTTCTCTTGTAATATTCATTTTTAATGATATAAGCCTGAAAAGGCATTTAACAATTAGGTTTAAAACCTTATATTTCTTTGAATTCCCCTAAGTTAATAGGAAAACCAAATTTTAGTAAAAAAATTAATCTGTATGATTATTAGATTTTTTTAGCAACTAAAATCGGGATGCAAAAGTACAATATTTTTACATCCTAACAAAGTTTTTAATTTGCTGATTTTATGAGGATTCCTTTACGAACACCACGCCAACACAAGCATTTTTATTCACTTGAGGTTTTATTAACTTCAAATTGAATAATTCGTCTTTATTTATGAACTCTTTTTATCTGTAGTAAAAAAGGATTGTAATATAGATTGCAGAATGGATAAAAGCACACTAAATAATATAGCCCACCAAATATTATCTACAGAAAAACCACTAATAAACTCATCGGCTAAAAGAATAATTACCCCATTAATTACCAATAAAAACAAGCCTAATGTAATAACTGTAACAGGCAGAGTAAAAATAACCAAAATAGGTTTAATTAATAAGTTTAAAATAGATAACACCAATGCCACTATTATTGCAGAAAGATACCCATCTACCTGAACGCCCGAAAGCACATTTGCCAATACAAATACAGCTATAGCGTTTACTAAAAGTTTAATTATTATGTTCATAATATTTTTATTTTAAAATTAAATAAAATTAAGTAAGGCTGCAAAAAAGTCTTTCGGGTTTTCTGCATGCAACCAATGCCCTGCGTTTGCAATAGTAACGATTTCAAAATCAGAAAAATGATTTTTAATAATAGCTTCATCACCAACACCTATATATTCCGAACGATCCCCTCGCATAAACAACGTAGGCTTATCGAAATTAGAATAACTTGGTAAAGCTTCACCAACTTCTGATACTTCTTCTTTTAAAACATTAAGATTTATTCTCAATGCTAATTTTCCTTTTTCAATCCAATACAGGTTTTTTAATAAAAATTGGCGCGTTCCAACATCGTCCACATACCCACTTAATGCGCTATCAGCTTCTCCTCTTGTTTTTATAACATCAAAATTTAAAGCACTTAATCCTGCTAAAATCCCATCGTGATGTACTGGGTAAAAACGTGGAGAAATATCGGCTACTATTAATTTAGAAACCAATTCGGGATATTCGCAAGCAAAAAGCATTGCGGTTTTACCTCCCATAGAATGACCTAGTAAGGTAATATCCTTTAAGTTATGTGCTTCACAATATGTTTTTAAATCTTCCGCAAGTACTTCATAACTAAAATTAGCATCCCAAAAACTTCTACCGTGATTTCTTTGATCGACCAAATGAACCTCAAAACCTTGCTCAGAAAGATGTTTTCCATGTGTTTTCCAATTATCGCTCATTCCTAAAAAACCATGTAAAATTACAAATGGTTTTCCTTCACCTAAAATATTTGAATATAACACTCTTTTTTCTTCCATATACGTTTTAAATCCTTCTAAAGCACAAACAGCACCTCACTTCTATTTCTATATATTCTATTTTCTAAATCTAAACTCTATAATTTACTTCAATTTACGTAAATACATTTGTATTACATTCTCTACGCCTAAATATAAACTTTCGGCAATTAAGGCATGACCTATAGAAACCTCTAATAATCCCGGTATATTTTGTTTAAAGAATGCTGTATTATCTAAAGATAAATCGTGACCTGCGTTTATACCCAAACCTAAACTATTTGCCAATTCGGCACTTTCAATATAAGGTTTTATTGCAGCCTCATTACCCAAACCATATTGATGTGCAAAGGCCTCGGTATATAGTTCAATTCGGTCTGCTCCGGTAGCTTTAGCGCCTTCAATTTGCTTTAAAACAGGATCGACAAAAATGGATGTTCTAATACCGTTATTTTGAAATTCCTTAATAACGTCAACTAAAAAATCTTTGTGTTTTATAGTGTCCCAACCCGCATTACTTGTAATAGCATCTTCAGCATCCGGCACCAAAGTAACCTGCGTTGGTTTTACCTCTAAAACTAGTTTTAAAAACGACTCTACAGGGTTACCTTCAATATTATATTCGGTGTAAACTTCTGGTTTTAAATCGCGTGCATCTTGATATCTAATATGGCGTTCATCTGGTCTTGGATGTACAGTAACACCTTCTGCTCCAAAACGTTGTACATCTTTTGCAAACCCAACAACATTAGGCACATCACCACCTCTAGAGTTTCGTAACGTGGCAATCTTATTTATATTAACACTTAACTTTGTCATAAATACATTTTAAAACACAAAAATACAAAGTAGAACAGGCATAATTGCTATTTTTTTGATTAATTTGCATACCTATTAAAAGGGCGTTATGAAACTTTCGGAATACATTATAAACGATATAAAACCACTACAGAACACTAGTAAAATTAGTGAACTACAATTACTGTTCAATCAGTTAACGTTTTCACATATTCCAGTGTCTGATGAAAACGGAACGTATTTAGGGAGTTTATCAGAAACTGATGCCCATTGCTTTGACAGCACTAAACCACTATCGGAATATCCATACGCTTTCGAAGATTTCTTTGTACGTCACGATACGCTTTGGCTCGATGTTTTAGAAGCGTTTGCTAAAAACTCAACCAATATTATGCCCGTTTTAAGTGAACAAAATAAA
Source organism: Algibacter sp. L3A6 (assembly GCF_009796825.1). Taxonomy (GTDB): domain Bacteria; phylum Bacteroidota; class Bacteroidia; order Flavobacteriales; family Flavobacteriaceae; genus Algibacter. Next base: position 2,279,298 of record NZ_CP047030.1, on the reverse strand, counting down.
TATCTTGGGTATTACGAACTTAACGACGTGATTAGCCTTTTTAACGAATCGCCTTTTTTCTCCGAAGTTGGAGGCGTTTTAGTTATTGAAAAAGGAGTGAACGATTACTCTTTTAGTGAAATTAGCCAAATTGTAGAATCTAACGATGGCAAACTACTTGGCGCATTTATATCTAAAATGAATAGCGACTTAGTACAAGTTACGCTTAAAATAGGAAATACAGGCCTAAACGAAATTATACAAACCTTCAGACGTTACAGTTATAATATTATTTCTGGTCACGAAGAGGACAGCTATATTGAAAGCCTAAAAGAACGATCGGATTATTTAAACAAGTACTTAGATATATAATTTTATGAAAGTTGCAATTTTTGGACGTTTTTACAACAAAACAACTACCACCTCTGTAGAAACGCTTCTAAACTATTTACTCAAAAAAGAATTCGATGCCTATATTGAAACCGAATTCTCGAATCTTATAAAAAGTGAATCGCAAAACGAAAGCGACTATTCATCATTTAAAACCTTCGACAAACTCGATAACTCCTTCGATTTACTAGTAAGTATTGGTGGCGATGGTACAATTTTACGTGCCATAACCTATGTAAAAAACCTAGACATTCCAATAATTGGTATCAACACAGGTCGCCTTGGTTTTTTAGCAACCATACAAGTAAACCAGATAGAAAATGCCATGCAAAACATTATAGATGGCAATTATAAAATATCCGAACGCACTTTACTTTCTGTAGAAACATCGCCAGAAAACGACGATATATTATCTATGAATTTCGCTTTAAACGAAATTGCAGTAAGCAGAAAAAACACCACCTCAATGATAACCGTAGAAACCTATTTAGACGGCGAACTCCTAACCTCCTATTGGAGCGACGGCCTCATTGTATCAACACCAACCGGCTCAACAGGTTACTCATTAAGTTGCGGCGGACCAGTAATAACACCAGGCGCTAACAGTTTTGCATTAACACCAATAGCACCGCACAATTTAAGTGCACGCCCATTGATAATACCAGATTCTACTGAAATACAACTTAAAGTAAATGGTCGTGAAGAACAACATCTAGTCTCTCTAGATTCTAGAATTGCAACCTTAGATAATGGCACATTAATCACCATAAAAAAGGCCGATTTCAGAATAAAAATGATCGATTTACCTAGCGAAAGCTTCCTAGTAACCCTTAGAAAAAAACTACTTTGGGGCGAAGATAAACGTAATCAATAATTCGCTTTTTGGGCGTTACCACAAGGGTCGGGCTTTCCGCTATATCTTTTATTGTGCACAATACGCCTCGTCCAAAACGATAAAACAGTCTTAAAACATAAGGCGCGTCTTCATTTGTAAAAATAAGGCGCGCACAAAAAAGGATGCCGTATCAATCCCTAACGCGGGTACTTGCTATGTTTTTAGATTTCCAGAATCTTTATAACTATCTACAATATCCTCAGAAAAAAGAAAGAACTCAATTAATTTCAAATAGCAGTAATAGGCGTTATGGTTTACCTACCTTATCGAAAAACCAAATCCGTCTATGCTTACCGATCTAAAAGTAAATAAACCAACACCTATTGCTTTTAGCAAAACATTAAAATCCTTTAAGCGAGATACCGACGTCGAACTCACCATTGAAAATCTTGTAAAAGGAAAATCCATACTTATAAAAGATTTTTATAGCGATGGCATGGCGCTACTAAAAGACCTTCACACCCATCTAAACTTAAAACTACCAAACAAATCGTTTATAGAACAGCAAGCGTATCGCTCGGAATACTTTAAACTGTCAAACCTTATTTTACTAGAGGTTACAGACCAAAAACTATCGGCAAAAAAATCGCCTAGTATTGGCTGGTTAGAAAAATTTTATCCCGAAAACAACCACTTCTTTTTAACGTTTCCACAAATACAAGGCTTAAATAGTGCTTGGCAATGGTATAAAAACGGTGTTTCCATACCGGTACTTCGTAATAAAATACATCCTTACTATGGTACTTATTTCCCAACACGTTTTGAGCATTTATCACTTTTCGATAACTGGCTAAAACACTACAGCGGAGCTAAAAAATCGGCAATAGATATTGGCGTAGGTTGTGGTGTGCTATCCTTATTAATGGTACAACACGGTTTTCAAAAAGTATTTGCAACCGATATAAACCCAAATGCCATTTTTGGTCTAAGCGAGTTTATGGGCAACACAAAACTCTCTCGGAAAATAGAATTAGACTTCGGAAACTTATTTGGCAAATGGAAAAATCAAACCGAACTTATTATTTTCAACCCACCCTGGTTACCAGAAACGCATAATTTAAACAGCATTGATAATGCTATTTATTACAATAAAACCTTATTTCCAGATTTTTTTGAAGCCGCAAAAAAAAGATTAGCACCTCAAGGAAAGCTCGTCCTTATATTTTCAAACTTAGCACAAATTACAAACGCATCTAAGGAGCATCCTATAGAAATAGAATTAACTGAAGGTAATAGGTTTCAATTAGAAAAATGTTATAAAAAATCGGTTAAAAACGCTTCATCTAAAACAAAAAGAGATCAACATTGGCGCAGCACCGAAGAGGTTGAACTATGGATATTAACCAATATGTAACGTTCCCTACTTCGTTCAATGTAAAACAAAAATGAGCTTTCATTTATTAAAAACCAGAACATCTTAAAGTTAATTCTATTCAAAAACCCACTAATCTATTATCTTTTCAGAGTAACTAATGCCTCCTATTATATAGATGTAAAAACTCTTGTCTTCAACTAAAACACACCAGCCAAAGCATAATTCTAATTATTCACAAAACAATAATTTCAAATAAAAACAGTTTTAAACTCATACTGTTAACCTCAAATTGCAACAGTCCATTCTTATTTATTATATTTGCAAACTTTTAAACATCTATGAGATATTTAATCATATTGGCATTAAGCCTATTAAGCACCCAAATAAACCATGCTCAAATAAACGAAATTGGTGTATATGTAGGTGGCAGTAATTTAATTGGCGATGTTGGCGAAACTAACTTTATCGCCCCTAACAGTCCAGCCATTGGACTACTATACAAATGGAATAGAAGTTCTAGACATTCGTATAGAATATCCTTAATATACGCCGATCTAAAAGCAGAAGACAGCGACTCTAAAGACCCACGACGTATACAACGCGACTATTCTTTAGACTCTAACCTACTAGAAATAGCTGTGGGAATGGAACTTACTTTTGTAGATTTCAATCTTCATTCAGGCGAAACAATTGGCACACCATACTTATATAGTGGTATTACGGCTACACAATTTAGCAACAATCATTTTGAAAATGGTCTGCAAATCCCTGAAGGCGGAAAAGATTGGACCGTTGGGATACCTATGGCTATTGGTTACAAAACAAACATTTTAGGCAATTTTATACTTGGTTTTGAAGTTGGAGCGCGCTACACCTTTACCGACAATATAGACGGTAACTTCCCGGAAAGTAGTGAAAACCAACAATACCAATTTGGAAATATTAATAATAACGATTGGTACACCTTTACAGGAATTACATTAACTTACACCTTCGGAATTAAACCCTGTTATTGTTACGACTAAAATGGACTTAAAAGAAAACATACAACTCGAAAAATTACCCAAACACATTGCCATAATTATGGATGGCAACGGACGTTGGGCTAAACAACAAGGTATGCTTCGTGCTTTTGGGCACGAAAATGGCACCAAATCTGTAAGAACAACCGTAGAGGCTTCTGCAGAACTTGGTGTAGAGAACTTAACATTATATGCCTTTTCTACAGAAAACTGGAACCGCCCGAAACTTGAGGTGCAAACATTAATGAAGCTGTTAGTTTCAGCTTTAAGGAAAGAAATAAAGACATTACAAGACAATAACATTAGGTTAATGGCTATTGGAAACTTAAGTACATTACCTAAAAAAGCATACAAAGAACTGCATGAGGTTATAGACAAAACCAAGGGCAACTCGCGCATGACGTTAACCTTGGCACTTAGCTACGGTTCTCGCGAAGAAATCATAAATACTGTTAAGGAGATTAGTATTAAAGTTAAAAATAATATAATTTCGCCCGAAAATATTGAAGAATCAATTATTAATGAGCATCTTTACACGCAAAATTTACCCGACGTAGATTTGCTAATAAGAACCAGTGGGGAGCAGCGTATAAGTAATTTCTTGCTTTGGCAAATTGCTTATGCCGAACTATATTTTACAAATATACTTTGGCCCGATTTTACAAAGCAACATTTGTATGAAGCTATTATTGAATATCAAAAAAGAGAACGACGATTTGGGAAAACAAGTGAACAACTTAGTTAATTTACTAGCTTTTAAAACATACTCAAAGTGCTATTTAGCATTTTTACTTTTTGTAAGTTGTTTTAATATTCAGGCTCAAGATTTAGATTACAAAAACGGTAAAACTTATACTTTAGGACAAATTACCGTTTCCGGAAACACTAGCTTTAGTGAGCAAACTATTGTTGCTTACTCCGGTTTAAGCAAAGGAAAAGAAATAAAAATCCCTGGTGAAGACATTAGAGATGCCATTAAAAAGCTTTGGAAATCCAATCTTTTTAGTGATATCGAAGTATTTGTAACCAATATAGAAGGGGATGTTGCTACTCTAGAAATCCACTTATCCGATTTACCACAACTTAACGACCTGAAAATTAATGGCGTTAAAAATGGTAAAAAAGAAGGTATTATAGATGATAACAAACTTAAGAGAGGTGTAAAAGTTACCGAAAACCTTTTAACCACAACAAAAAACTACCTAACAAGCAAATACAAAAAGGATGGTTTTTTAAACACCAAAGTACATATTAACACCATTGATGTAAAAGATTCTATTCAAACAAGTAGAGTAAACATGGTGCTTAATATTGATAAAGGTGAAAAAGTTAAAATCGACGATATTATCTTTACTGGCGATTCTGTTTTAAGTGAAAAACAGCTTAGAAAAAGCATGAAGAACACGAAGAAGAAAAACCCAATTCGTTTACTTAAGCGTTCTAAATTTATTGAAGCCGATTACAAAGAAGATTTAGTTACCTTAATTGATACCTATAAAGAAAACGGTTATAGAGATGCTCGTGTATTATCAGATAGTATTATTGTTAATAGCGATAAAACTATTGCACTTAAAATTAATTTAGAAGAAGGTGAAAAATACACTTTTGGAGATATTACTTTTATTGGAAACACTGTTTACACCAATCAACAATTAAGCCGTCTATTACGTATTGATAAAGGTGATACTTACGATGGTGTTACATTATCAAAGCGTATCGCAGATGATACAAAACCAGATGCTAACGATATCACCAACTTATACCAAAACAACGGGTATTTATTCTCGAATATTAATGCCGTAGAAGTTAGTGCTGATAACAATGTTATCGACATGGAAATTAGAATAACAGAAGGAAAACCTGCTTATTTCAATAGTGTATCTGTAGTTGGAAATGATAAAACAAACGATCACGTTGTATATCGTGAAATCCGTACTCGTCCAGGCCAACTGTATAGTAAAGCCAATGTAGTACGTACTGTTAGAGAACTTGGGCAACTAGGTTTCTTTGATGCTCAAGAAATTACTCCAAACTTTAACAATCCTAATCCAAACGAAGGTACTATCGATATGGAATACGTAGTTAAAGAAACTGGATCTAGCCAAATTGAATTACAAGGTGGTTACGGTGGTGGTGGCTTTATTGGTACTTTAGGTTTATCATTCAATAACTTTTCTATTAAAGATATTTTCAAAAAAGATGCCTACAAGCCAATACCAATGGGTGATGGTCAAAAACTAGCATTACGTTTACAAGCCAGTCAATTTTACCAAACGTACAGTTTCTCATTCTCTGAGCCATGGTTAGGAGGAAAACGTCCAGTGCAATTCTCGACATCATTATCGCATACTAAACAATTTTTATACGATTACACAAACTACGAAGCAGATAAAAGTAGAAGTTTCAATATTACAGGTATTACTTTTGGTTTAGCTAAACGTTTAACTGTGCCAGATGATTTCTTCGTATTATCTCAATCTGTATCTTACCAACGTTACGATTTAAATAATTACAATACAGGTTTATTTACTTTTGGAGATGGTTTTTCAAATAACCTATCTTATTCTATTGGTTTAAGTAGAAATAATACAAGTGTAGATCCAGTTTACCCTATAGAAGGTTCTAGCTTCTCTGTAACGGCAAAAGCATCTTTACCTTACTCTTTATTTAACGGAACGGATTACGCTCAATTAAAAGAAGATTACGACGCTTTAGATCTTACAGATGCGGATGATTTTGAAAAAGCAGGAGAAATAGATCAACAACGTTACAACTGGTTAGAATTTTATAAAGTAAACTTTAAAGGAACTTGGTATACACAAGTTGCTAAAGATTTAGTATTAAGACCTAATGTTGAATTCGGATTCTTAGGAGCCTACAACCAAGATCGTGGTGTAATTCCTTTCGAAAGATACTTTTTAGGTGGTGATGGTTTAGCTAATTATAGTTTAGACGGCCGTGAGGTTGTACAACTACGTGGTTACCCTAACCAATCCCTTTCTAGTGAAGATGGTGGTTCTATCTACAATAAATTCTCTTTAGAATTACGTTACCCAATTACCCTAGCGGCATCTGCTAAAATTTATGCTTTAGGTTTTGTAGAAGGTGGAGCATCATTTGATAACTTTAGAGATTACAACCCTTTCGATTTAAAACGTTCTGCAGGATTAGGTATCCGTATTTTTATGCCAGCATTTGGTTTATTAGGTATCGATTTTGGTCATGGATTTGATTCAATTGATAACAGCGGTGTTAAAAACGGATGGGAAACACACTTCATTATTGGTCAACAATTTTAACCTGTAAATTATTTTTGGCACGATATTTTCTATTAACACCATGATGATTTGAATATGAATTGAAATTTTTAAGATTAAATTTCGTTAATTTTGAAATGAGCAATTAAAAATTTTCCATAACAACGAAAATGTTTATTTTGCAAGTTCCAACAGGAACAATTAAAAATTAAGGAATTCAATCGGATAAAAAACAATTCATAGAACTGACAGCAACAAAACTAATCGTCTGTCATTTTTAGAATTTATAAAACATAAATGATAAAAATATTTAAGCAGATGAAAAACAACGTTCTTTTTTTATTGACCCTAGTTTTTATGTTAACCCTATCGGTGCATGCGCAACGTGGTGTAAGCCTAGCCTACATTGATAGTGAATATATTTTAGAAAACGTACCAGAATATCAAGAAGCTACAGCCCAATTAAATGAAAAGGCTGATAAGTGGAAAAACGAAATTCAAGCGCAATTATTAACTGTTGAACAAAAAAGAAAAGACTTAAGTAACGAGAAGGCACTTCTAACAGCAGAATTAATTAAAGAACGCGAAGAAGATATTACGTTTGAGGAAAATGAAATATTAGACTACCAACAAAAACGATTTGGACCTAATGGCGATTTGTTTATACAGAAAAGACAATTAATGCAGCCTGTTCAAGATCAAATATTTGCAGCCGTACAAACTATTGTTGCCGCAAGAAAATATCAATTAGTATTAGATAAAGCTAATGGAGGTATGTTGTATGTCGCAAATTCTTTAGATATTAGCGACCAAGTTTTAAGAAGCATCACCAGAACATCAAAACGTACACAAGTACAATCTAAAGCAGAACGTAAAGCTGCCGAAAAAGAGGATATTGTTCCTGAGGTAAATTTAGAACTTGAAGCTAGACAAAAAATATTAGAAGAAAAAAAGGCTGAAAGAGAAAGTGCGATTGAAACTGCAAGGCAAAAAAAGTTAGCTGCTCGAGAAGCTAAAGTAAAAGCTGCCGCAGATAAAAGACAGAAAATATTAGACGATCGCGAAAAAGCAAAACAAGAACGATCGGGAGCTGAAGCAGAAACTGACGCTACAAAAGAAGAAACTGAAACGGCTTCAAAAAGTACAGCTACTAAAACAGAAGGCGAAACCAAAACAAGAGCTGAACTTATTGAAGAAAACAGATTAAAAAAATTAAAAGAACGCGAAGAACGTAAAAAAGCCTTGGAAGCGAAAAGACAAAAAATATTAGAAGATCGCCAAAAAGCAAAAGACAGCTTAAACAAAAATTAATAATTTATAACACACAAATACTATTTACAAAATGAAACACTTTAAAACACTTTTATTAGCAACTGCATTATGTATTGGAACAATTAGTTTCACTCAAGCTCAAACTAAAGTTGCACATATAAATACACAAGAATTAATTAAAGCTATGCCAGAAATGAAAACGGCACAAGCAGAATTAGAATCTTTAAGCAAAACATACCAAACGGATATGCAAGGTTCTGTTACAGAATTTCAAAATCTTCAAAAACAATACGAAGCTGAAGCTAAGAATAAAACTGATGAAGAGAACCAAAAGCGTATTTTAGAATTACAAGAAAAACAACAACGTTTACAACAATTTCAAGCAGATGCACAAAAAGATTTGCAAGCAAAAGAAATTGCATTGTTACAACCTATTACAGAAAAAGCTAAAGCAGCTATCTTAAAAGTATCAAGAGCTCAAGGTTTTGATTACGTTTTAGATTCAGGAGTTGGTGTAACTATTCTTGCTGATGGTAAAGATTTATTAAACGATGTAAAGAAAGATTTAGGTATCTAATTTCTTTTTAAAATCATACTAAAAAACCTGTGAAATTTAATTCACAGGTTTTTTTTTGATTTAAACTATAGGTTATTTTCTAAGACTACTTTCTAATTAAACCAAACGGCATAACCTTGGCGTCGTAATTCCAAAGATAAAATACGTTCCCTTTTTAAGGCATCTGCCCTACTCACTATCGGATCGATGTGATTGTATAAGCTAGGACGTAAATAAGCCCCGTACTTCTCTGCAATATTAGCAGATAACTTATGCCCCTTCTTGTTTCTGTAACCTGTTTTATGTTGTATAAAACGCTCTTTAGAAGTCTTGCTTGTCATGCCCACATACACACATTGCATCACGCCGTTAAATTGCGGATTAGCCGCTCTAAATTTCGCGTTTTCTGTATGGACACGTTTTGATAATTCGATAACATAAATTCTATAAGGCATCGTAATAAGATTTACTTGTTAGTAATATCCGCTTAAATTTCACTCAACTATAAAAACTAAAAAAGTCCACCCTAAATTTAAGGTGAACTTTTAAACAATTATTATAAATTCAAATATTTAATGAGCATGTTCATCATGATCATTCTCTTCTTTTTCGTCTTTATGATCATCTATAACCTCATTATCTCTGTATCGGCAACATGGATGTACTGTATTATAAGCCTCCTCCGTAGCTTTAAGATCCATGGTGTCGTGCCCAACATTTAAAACACTAGATTTAATAGAGTCTAAATTTGTTTTTCTCCCATCATAAATTAATTTCAATTCATGAGTTTTCACACTCCATACCGCTGATTTAACACCCTTTGTTCTAATAGCCGCCTTTTCTATTCTAGCTTTACACATCATACAAACGCCATCTACTTCTATAGATGCTCTTTCGTTTTTACTCTGTGAAAATGATGTTGTTACCGCAAGTAACAAGGTAATAATTAATAGTTTTTTCATAATATATACTTTTAAGTTGTTAGCATTAAATAATTTTAAATCGTAATCCCATATAGTAATTAGAACCAAAAATTGGACCATAAACAAACGTAGAATCAAAATTAGATCCAAATGGATCATCTGCGCCCAAAATAGGATTGTTTTGCCTAACGTTTGTTATGTTTTCCCCACCTAAATATACTTCAAATTTAGGAGAAAACACATGTGTAATTTGCGCATTTAAAGTTCCTACCGTTGGTGAGTATTCTGGTAATTGATATTGTAAAGGATTTGCTACTGTAGAAGAAAAACGTTGTTCACTTACCCAATTAAACGTAGTATCAAATCTCCAATGAGAATTCTTTACACCTTGTTTGGCTGTTTCGTATGATGCATTTGCAAAAAATCTATTTTTAGGAACTAAAGCTTTCTCTAATTCTCCAGATTTATAATCGGTCTTCACATCATAATACTTATAAGCCAAACGTAAATCAAAATGTTCAAACACATTATAATTTAACTCCGCTTGAAAGCTATTAGCAAAACTTTTTCCTTCTAAATTATAAAAATTGATTTCCCGAGGGTTTTCATAATCTACCACTACTTGGTTTTTGAAATCTGTTTTATAATAATCTAAAGTTACATCGGCTTTTCGACCAAACAAGTTAAACCCTTGAAGGTATGATAGTCCGTAATTCCATGCAATTTCTGGATCTAAACCATAAATATTTCCTCCGGAATTTAAAATATTTATACTTCTAGACGTCGCAAACATTTGCTGATTTTCAGTAAAAATATTAGCACTTCGTTTTCCACGACCAAAAGAGGCTCGAACGGCAGATTTCTCCCATGGAGTATAACGCGCATGCACTCGTGGCGTTACAAAATTGCCTAATAAGTTATGGTGATCTACACGTAAGCCAGCAGTAACATTAAGCTTATCTAAATTATCAAAATTATATTCAAAAAAAGCACCAACAGAATGCTCTGCGCGCCCGTAGTCTGTTAAGTTTACCATCTCATCATAATCATCGTAAGTATAACTCATACCTGTTTTTACTTTATGTCGAGAATCACTAATTATAGTATTATAAATGGCATTAGCATATAAACTATTATGTGTAATATCATATTGATTTAATCCAAAATAAGATTCCTGAACATGATGACTAAAAGCGGTTTGCACACCAATGCTTTGGTAAGGGATTTCAGGATTTACATATCCCAATTTACTTGAAACTTCATAGCGTTTCGTGTTTATTTCACTACCCCAAGCATTGGTTGTTAATTTGTCGGTTTGTGGATTAAAATCCAATTCACCCATTTGTTTTTCATCATTTAAAACCTTCAAATTAATAAAACTCATAAAACCATTTTCGGCATCGGTATACTGCCAGCGGTTCATAACATTAATCTGGTTATAAATTGGCATATCCAAAAAGTTATCGTTGTTCACGTCATGCTTTTGATTATGCACATTTCCGTGTAAATAAAGCCCAGTACTCCATTTATCGTTCACTTTTGTGTTTATATGTGTATTGAGTTCAAAACGTCCAGCAATGTTACCAAATAGATTTACAAACAACTTATTATCGGTTGTAGGTTTAACCAATTCTGCATTAATTTGCCCAGCAATACTCTCATAACCATTAACTACAGAACCTGCGCCTTTGGTAATTTGAATACTTTCTACCCAAGTACCAGGAATAAAACTAAGCCCGAAAGCCTGAGATGCTCCACGAATAGAAGGTATATTTTCGGTAGCTATTAAAATATACGGACTTGTAAGCCCCAGCATTTTTATTTGTCGGGTTCCAGAAACCGCATCGGCAAAATTAACATCTATAGATGGGTTGGTTTCAAAACTTTCAGATAAATTACAGCAAGCGGCCTTTAAAAGTTCATCACTACTTACAGTAAACACGTTTTGTGCCTGCATATAAGATTTTGCTGTCGCCTGTTTTCTAGAGGTTAATGTTACCTCATCTAGATCGCTAGTTGGGTTTAACCAATGCTTAATAGGCTTTAAAGAATTAACAGTAAGCGTATCGGTTTTAAAACCAACATAACTTATCACCAGTTTTTTATAACTCGTTTCGTACAGCAAACTAAATTCACCATCAATATCGGTAACCGCACCAATAGAAGTATTAAGCCAATAGACGTTAGCACCTGCTAAGCCCATTGGCGTATTATTATCGTTAGCTTCCAAAATAGTACCTGTTAATTTCTCTTGAGAAAACAGAAATACCGGAAAGCATAACATGATATATATTATATTTTTCATATTTATTTTTGTAAAAATTCCGAAAACAACAAAGCTTTAAGCCATCATGATTAACATAGTAATAGCCATAATAATCATGATAGTGTTTTCAATAAAAGTGGCTTTGGTCATGGGCAATTTTAAAGCCGTCCCCAAACACGCACATTGAATAGATTTTTTATCTAACAGTGTTTTTACAACACCAATTGTAGTTATGCCTAAAATCACCAAGGTTATTATTAATACTATAGAAATTTCTATTCGCATTAAAAACATAATCCCTAAAACCACTTCAATAAATGGATAGACCCAACCGTAAGCCGGTATTGCCTTAGCTAACGGATCGTACATTTTAAAACTCTCCGGAAACCCTTTTAAATCAAGCAATTTAAAAAAGCTAAATACCACATAAAACAAGCCCATAAAATCGAGCATAAAACCTGTTGCACTCCAAGGTTTTATGTTTAATAATATAGCAGCAATAGAAATGTAAACAAAAATTAAAAATAATGGAAACAACTGCTGTAACTCAGATTTTTCTGGAGAAATTACATCAGGTTTATTCGCTTGGCCTTTGGTTATCGTGTATTTATTAGCTAATACTGCCTGAAAATCTTCTAAAGGAATATGCTTAGTCATTTCGATTACAGCTTCCGAATCTTCGAGTGAAACCGTAGCCGTTTTAACCGCCGGCATAGCATTAAGCTTATTTTCTACCGATGAGCGGCAGCCGTTGCAAGTCATGCCTGCAACCTTATAAGTATGTATCATTTTTTGAAAAATATTTGAGTAAAATTAGAACATGATGAGATTTACGCTTTCGCGGAAAAAACAATTATCTATTTTATCAAATAATAAACACTTGGTCTAGCACCAAAATATCGGCTACCAAATTGGGTGGAGAATAATCTTTGTGAGGAACAACTTGTTTTTCTAAACCTTCAAAAAGATTAATAAATGTATATGAAAATGCGGTAATAAATTGTTGATGAACAAAATCTAAATCGTCAAAAGAAGAAAATTTAAGTTCGCGTTGGCCTGTTACAACGTTAACCTCATCTTTACAACAACTTTCTTTATGCATTACTGTTCCTGTTTTCATACCACAATTTTGAGCTTCAGAAAACACAGAAACATCTATTAAAACATCGCCACAAAAATGCTTTTCAATAGTAAAATATACTGTTGAAAACAATACTAAACAAGTCATTAGTATAGAAAAGCCTTTATGTAAAACTGTTTTTATCACGGTGCAAAACTACAAAAAACTAAAGTTGAAATTACTATTTTCATTTTCTTTAACATTTACATTCACTTTTTTATATTTTAAAAGAATGATTTATAAAACTCCTACTATTTAAGACGCCTTTTTTTATACCTTTGCAGCATGCAAGAACAAACACAAATTTTTGGTATTAGAGCCATTATAGAAGCTATAAATGCTGGCGAAACTATTGATAAAGTATTCCTTCAAAAAGGATTGGATGGCGAATTATTCAATGAGTTAGAATCTTTATTGAGTAAAAAATCGGTTAACAAATCTTATGTTCCTGTAGAAAAACTGAATAGATTAACCAAAGGAAATCACCAAGGAGCAGTAGCGCAAATATCTCCAATAGAGTTTCATGATATGGAAGCTTTAATTACAGAGGTTGTGGAATCTGGCAAAACGCCATTATTCTTATTGCTAGATCAAATTAGTGATGTTCGTAATTTTGGAGCTATTATCCGTACTGCAGAATGCACAGGTGTTAATGGTATTATTATTCAGAAAAAAGGTGGTGCACCTGTAAATGGCGACACCATAAAAACCAGTGCTGGCGCTGTTTTTAAAATCCCTATTTGTAAAGTAGATCACATTAAAGATGCCGTATTTTATATGCAAGCATCGGATATTAAAGTAATTGCTGCTACCGAAAAAACAAACGATACTATTTACGATGTTTCTTTTGTTGAGCCTTGTGCCATTATTATGGGGTCGGAAGGTAGAGGAATTAATCCATCGACTTTAAAGGTTGTAGATTCTAAAGCTAAATTACCTTTATTAGGTGAAATTGAATCTTTAAATGTTTCTGTAGCTTGTGGTGCTTTTTTATATGAAGCCGTAAGACAAAGAATGGTGAAGTAATTATTAGTTTATTTTATACTACTAATCTTTATTTTCTTTAAATATATACCTTATAGAGAGGGGCTCTAGCTCCTCCTCTATTTCGGGTTCTTCTTTGGTTTCTATAAAGTTTCCATTTTCGTCGAAATGTTGTAAAAACAAATCGTTTTCTTCATTGTAATTTTCTTGTTCCCAAGCATATTTTTTAGGTTTTGCTATTTCTTTTCTAAAGAAAAGCGCAAAGACCAAGCCGGTAATTAAACCAGATAGATGCCCTTCCCAAGATATACCTTCTTCTATCGGAAATGTATACCAAATCATGCTTCCGTATAAAAAAATAACTAAAAGCGATAATGCAATAAGTCTGTAATGTTTTGCGAAAACACCTTTAAAAAAAGTAAAACTTACTAAAACATAAATGAGTCCGCTTGCCCCAATATGGTAAGATGGTCTACCAATACACCAAGTTAAAAATCCCGAAATTAAAATCCCAAATAAAATAACGCGCCAAGCTATTGGTCTATAAAAATAAAACAGCGCCGTGGAGAGTACAAATAACGGAATGGTGTTGTGATAGATATGCTCGATATTACCGTGTAAAAACGGACTAAAAATAACACCTCTTAGTCCTTTTAAGGTTTGTGGATAAACACCATACTTACTTAAATTATATCCAAAACGTACTTCGAACCAAAATACGAGCCAAATGGTAAGCACGAAAAACACCGGATATGCAATGACTCCTGGTGAGAATTTAAAATGTTCGTGCTGTTTCATTGTGATGAATATAACAAATAGTTATCCAACTTTATAAAATGTGCTAAATTGGCAGATTGGCCTGCGTGAGGGATTGAACGGCTTGTTTGAGCTCCCGACCTTAGGAGGAGCGAGTAGTGAAAGCCCGACCCTTTTTGGGGCACGCCCAAAATAACTAAAAATTGGATGTTGAAGTATTCTAATTTGACAAGAATTTACTTTAATTTTACATTTATGAACGCACCTTTAGCAGAACGATTACGCCCAAGAACTTTAGAAGACTACGTGAGTCAGACGCATTTAGTGGGCAAAAATGGCGCACTTACGCAACATATAAAACAAGGATTAATCCCGTCGATGTTATTTTGGGGTCCTCCCGGCACCGGAAAAACCACATTGGCAAACATTATTGCATCCGAATCTGGACGACCTTTTTACACGCTTAGTACTATAAATTCTGGAGTTAAAGATATTCGTGATGTTATTGATAAAGCCAAACAAAGCGGCGGATTATTTACCACCAAAAACCCTATTTTATTTATTGATGAAATACATAGGTTTAGCAAATCGCAACAGGATTCGCTGTTACAAGCCGTTGAAAAAGGTTGGATTACACTAATTGGTGCGACTACAGAAAACCCAAGTTTTGAGGTAATACCTGCACTTTTATCCCGTTGCCAAGTTTATATTTTAAATGCTTTTGCTAAAGTAGATTTAGAAACGTTGCTAAAACGTGCTATTAAAAATGACGAATTTCTATCTCAAAAAAAAATCACTTTAAAAGAAACGAATGCTTTATTGAGAATTTCGGGTGGTGATGGACGTAAATTATTAAACGTTTTTGAGTTACTGGTAAATAGCTTTGGTGAGGATAAAATTGTAATAACCGACGAGGCCGTTTTAGAACGTGTACAAAACAATACGGCTCGTTATGATAAAACAGGCGAACAGCATTACGATATTATTTCGGCATTTATAAAATCTATTAGAGGTAGTGACCCAAATGGTGCGGTATACTGGTTGGCTCGCATGATTGAAGGTGGTGAGGATGTTAAATTTATTGCGAGACGTTTGTTGATTTCGGCATCTGAAGATATTGGAAATGCGAACCCTACAGCTCTAGTTATTGCAAACAACACCTTTCAGGCAGTAAGTACTATTGGACATCCGGAATCTAGAATTATACTTAGCCAATGTGCTACTTATTTAGCGTGCTCTCCAAAAAGTAATGCTGCTTATATGGCTATTGGAAATGCGCAGCAATTGGTAAAGCAAACTGGTGATTTAGGCGTGCCGATAGAGCTTAGAAATGCACCGACCAAACTTATGAAAGAGCTGGGTTATGGTGACAACTACAAATATGCACACAACTACAAAAACAATTTTGCTGAGCAAGAGTTTCTTCCTAAGGAAATTGAAAACACAAAGCTTTATGAGCCTGGAAATAATGCTCGAGAAAATGCACATCGCGACTTTTTGAAACAGCGCTGGAAGGATAAATACGGTTATTAAAAAACGGCTTTAAACAAAAAAATCCTGCCAGACTATAAAAGCCCAACAGGATTGTATATTATTAGTAAAGTTTACTTATTTCTTTTCGGCTAAGCCGCATTAAATTTAACATCACAAAAACAAGGCTTTTTGCTTCGCAAGTTTTACTAAAATCTCATGATATCCCCATGAAAGTTATTGGAAGAATTAGCCGTGTAGATGATGGTAGATCCAAGTTTTATAAGAAATCATGGCAGGAATTTCTTTTGATGCTTTAGTAATTTCCTTGTTACCAAAATTTGATTCTAATTTTAAAATTAAAAGATATTACTAAATAAAAAAATAGCAATAATATTTCAGTTTTCACCGGTTAATACTCAACAGGTCTTAAAAATAAATACACTAAATTTTTAAAACTTAATATTTAAAACTTCTAGTCTTAAAGTGCCATTTTCATGGTGCTCAATAAACCATTTATTATCTTTTTTGAATATGATAGCCGATTTGTTTTCAACTAAAAAAACATCACTTAATTGTGTATTATGCATACGGTAAAGTACTTTTGGAGAACTATCTACTAACTGAAATCCGTTTTTAATAGCTTGCGCATATAACACACCTGTATTAACTGATTCCGTTATAACTGCTTGTTCGGTAATAGTTACTGGATTATTTATAGGAGCAATACGCTCTTCTACAACCTCAACAGTTTTTTCTTCTTTAAGCGATTTAATTTCTTCCTTTAATTTCTCTATTTCACTTGATGTGCTTGATGTTGCTGCAACCTCTGGAGTCGAAGCTACTACACTGCCAGCCTTAGGTTCGTACTTATATCCTAAATTTTCAAAAGAAGCAAAAGCAGCACGAGTAGCTTCTACGTAAGATTTTTGATACTCTTTTTCACGACTCTCGCCAATTCCAGATGTGTATATTAATCGATCATTACAATCTGTAAGTTCTACTTTTAGCTTGGTTTTAAACATGCCTGGTTCTTTTAAAACATCGGCATCTAGAGCTAAGCATCTATTTCTAGATAAATCTTCTGGGTATGATTCACCTTCAATTAAGGCAATAAACCCATATTTATTCAGTAAAAATTTTGATAAATCATTCAATTGATATTGATTAGCAGATTTTAAAAAATCGAACTTTTTGGAAACGATAACGTATTTGTAATTGTTTAATTCAGTTTGAGAGAATGCACTTGCAATAAATAAACAAGCAAAAATTGTAGTTAAAAATCTAGTTTTCATTTCTTATTAAATATATAATTAAATCCTAATTGTAAAGATACACTTTGCGCATCATATACATTTTTATATTGCAATAAATTATCGGCCATAACATAAAAGTTGGCACCCCAAATATGAGCCGACACACCAAGTCCTAAATTATTAAAGGAATATGAATCTATGGTATATGCCGCTTTTAAACGCAAGCCGTTAAACACACGCCTGTAATAATAAGCCGTTAACGCCATTTGAGGTCGTTTTGGCCTACTAATACCATATAACTGTAACCCAACTGCATTGAGGTAGCCGCTATCATCTACAATGCAATTACAATCTTGACTTTGTTTTTTTCCAAAGGCATAATTAAGCGACGCGTTAAACTTTGCAGGTCGCCATTTTGTATATTTTGTAGCTGTAGTATCTACGGTAAAAATATCTTCAAAATCTTCTTCAATTTCACTCCAATAATCATCTGCTGTTTGTCCATCATCCGCAGGAGAAAAAAGCGGATTTACGCCGTTGTATGTATACTGACCATTAATAGCATAATTCTCCACATCTTTTGTATGGCTAATAAAACCAACATCTAGCAAACTAGCGTCAAAACTCCATTGATCGGTTAATTGATATGTAAAACCAAAATCAACTCCCAACCCTAAATTACCTCCAAATAGAACACGTTTTTTTAAGACATCTACATCGTTCGATACATCTGAATTTTCATCATCAATTAAACTGGCAATCCCGGAAGTTTGAAGCGCTAAATCTAAATCAAAAATATGGTCGTAAACATTATTTTCTCCAGGGACTGTAACAAAGCTTCCTTTGTTTTTAGTTGAACTTACGTTGGCTATACTCGAATAAATTTTTCCTCTAACACCAAAGGTAAATTTATCATCAACCTTTTTATTATATCCCACATGAAGTACTGAAACCACATCTGCAGCCACACTTAAATCTCTAGCATCAAACACTCTATTAATATTACTTTGATTTCCTTCTAATGCTAAAACAGCGAAATCTTTTGGAAAGTACAGCAGAAAATCTAATTCTTGATACATTCCAAAACTGATATATTCATTTTTATTATAACTACTCCCAAATGCGAAACCGCCAGAAAAAATTTCTAACTGTTGATTAAAACCATAAAAATCGGTGGGTTCCATACTGTCTACAGCATTTCTAAGCTTAACATTAAAATCGACATCATTATCAGCAAAAACATCGTAAACTGTACTTCCAGAAATACCAACATTAACATGAACATGCGATAACAACGGAATACCGATATACCAATCGTTTTTTACTTTACCTCCGGGGTTTTGCATTAAAGATTGCGGAATCTCAGAAAACCCATAGAGCAATTGCTTGTTTTGAGAAAACGAAAACAAACATAATTGTAATGTAAACATTAAAAATAGTTTCCGCATACCTCTATTTATTTAAATTGATGTAAAATGCAGCATACGATTTGTATTGAATTCTACCTACCGTATCCTCATCTAGAGGAGCACCAGGTAAAAGACGCATTGTAAAAACTATAGCTACTGTGCGTTTTAATGCGGAAAGTGAATTCCCCTCAAAAACTTCGGTATAGGTTGTTACTGTATCGGTATTATCAGGAGCTGCATCTTCCCTTACAGTTAGGCTGTGCTGTAAATTACCAGCTTGGTCTAAAAAATCTACTTGCAGCTCAAAAGTTCTATTGATTGTATTTTGAGTTTCGAAAACAAACTCAGCTTTTTCAACATTATCGACAACAAATTCATCGTTAAAAAAAGCAACAGAAATAAAATCTTGAATACTTAAAATTGTACTACCATTATCAACAAAACGACTTGCAGGTTCATCAAAATAAACAAGACTGGCTTCCAAAGCAGGTGTTAATACAATATCGTCTGCCTGATCAAAATCTATAGCTTCTGTGCAAGATATTGCCATAAACCCAATGCTGAATAGTAAACTTATTTTAAATCTTATACTTTTTATCATATCAGTTTACAAACGAATTTAAAACACTAGTTAGTATATAGTGTTCTTATAAATAATGCCTTAAGCTTAACAGATTATCTATTTGCTTTGTGTCATCATTTAAAGTTATATTATTTACATCGAAGAAAATAACATCCATGCCTATGCTTTTTGCTCCAAGAATATCAGCTTCAAAGCTATCACCAATCATGATACTTGTTTCAGCTTTTGTGTTGGCCAAATCTAAGGCGTAGTTAAAAATTTTAGGGTTTGGTTTTTTAACACCAACCATTTCCGAATTTGTAACGGTATTAAAATAATGTAAAATATTCGATTTTGCCATTTTTTTATGCTGAACTTCATCAAAACCATTGGTTATTATATGTAAACTATAGTTTTCATTTAAGTAATCAAGAATTTCGAAAGTATTATCAAACAAATGGTTATAGCTAGATAGATGTTCAATATAATCATCGGACAGCTTATCAATCACCTCACGGCCAACCTCAACTTCTAAGGCTAAAAAAGCATCATTTAGTCTACCAAAACGCAAGGTTTCTTTAGATACTTTATCTTCTCGATACAACTTCCAATAATTTAAATTTATAGGAAGGTATATATCTAAGAATTTATTTATTTCAACTTCTATTTTATTTATTTCGAATATTTTTTCGAACGTCAATGCCGAGTTTTTATCGAAATCCCAAAGTGTATGGTCTAAATCGAAAAAGACATCGGTTATATTTTTAATTTTCATTATTTCCTGATTCTAAGATAATATTAAACAAGTCTTTAAAGCCTGACCACCTATCGCTATAACTTAATGTATAGTTATGAAAAACGGAAACAAACTGGCCGTTAACTTGTTTTACTTCATTTATAATATTGTTTAAAACACGCTTTTTATCTAATAGTGATTTATGCTTTAGCAAAGCGAAGTCCATAACATGATACGGACAAATTTTAAGTGGTGTTTGTATTTCGTAATCTAAATCGTAAAACAAAAATGGTGTGCACGAACCGGCTCTAAAACCAATTTCGTTTACATACCCCATGGTATAATCTTCCTTTATGTTTAACTCTATTAAGTTTCTGTAAGTTTCTGGTAAGTTTAATTTTGAAAACGATTGGCGAGAAGCTCTCAATGGTTTATTGATAATGTCTTCAATTTTTGTTTTTTCTTTCTTTAAAATATCAGCATCATCAATAGCAAAATATGATATTTTTAAGCCCACATTACTATAATCTCCAACATGTTTTATAAGCGATATAAACGATTTATTATTCACATTCGCTCCCTTATCATAAGTAGAATATTCACCTAATAAAAAGAAAAAACTGAATCTAAATTTAGATTGTTTTTGCTTATTAATAACATACTTAAAAGTATCGTGAGGATCGTGACTAAAGTGCATGAGCACCATAAACCTTGTATAGAGACTTTTAAATTTAAACTTAAAAACATCTTTTAATGTACCACCAATGGTGCGCATAATACCGCTTAATTTGTAACGATACGGATTTGGCACATCTATAATAGGTTTTATACTGTATGTCTTTGTTGGAAACTCAAAATCGGGAAATTGTTTTTGTAAAGCCTCCTTAAATTTATAAGCCCAAATATCTACTACGGGTTGGTGTAAAAATTTATGTTTATAAGCAACACTTTCTGATGCAGTGAACCTTCCAAACTCATCTTTTACATGAGGTAAATACTCCTCGTATCTCGACAGTAAATAAAAAGATGCAGCAAAAATATCAAAAGGAATAAAGCTTTTGTCTCCGTTAAAAAAAAAACATTTGCTATGGCCCCAATCCATGACATTAATTTCAATATCATTTAAACCTTGCTCAAATAGCAACTCGTTACTTTTTACAAAAAACTCATTTCCTAACGCTTGTTTGGTATACGACATTTTTATACTATCGTGGGCAATAAATTTCTCAACCTTTGTAGTAAATGTAACATCTATGCCTAATACACGCGTGCAAATATGCTTAAAAACATAATTTAATCGTGGTGATATTTTATGAGTATATACTAATAACATAACTTTTATTGAGTCCTATATATTTAAAATCGGTTCTAATTTTTGGTGTTTCATAGTGTTTTAAACATGAAACCTTACAACACGTTTTCGTCTGCAAAACTAAAGTATGCTTTTTCAGTAATAATTAGGTGATCTAGCACTTTTATATCTAAACTTTGTGCGGCCGTTTTTAATTTTTGGGTGATGTTTTTATCCGCTTCACTAGGTTTCAAAGTTCCAGATGGATGGTTATGCGCCAATATAAGCCCAAGTGCACCAACTTCTAATGCATTTTTAAGCACTAACCTGACATCTACTAAAGTTCCTGTAATGCCGCCTTTACTTAATTGATTTTTATGGATTACTTTATTAGAGTTATTTAAATAAATAATCCAAAACTCTTCGTGTTCAAGCTCACCAATTATAGGTTGCATAAGTTCGAATACCGATTTACTTGAAGTTATTTTCTTTTTCTGAAGTGCTTCTTCTCCACGACGGCGCCGGCCTAATTCTAAAGCAGCAATAATACTTATAGCTTTAGCCTCGCCTATACCTTTAAACGCCGTAAGTTGTTTGATAGACATTTTACCTAAAGCACTCAAATTATTATCTGTGCTCGATAAAATCCGTTTACATAAAGCTACAGCACTTTCTTCTCGATTACCAGAACCAATTAAAATAGCAACAAGTTCAGCATCGCTTAAGGCGGCTTTACCTTTGTATAATAATTTCTCACGAGGTTGATCGTCCTGACTCCAATTTTTAATAGAAAATGCTCCTTGTTTATCCGCCATTCGATAAATCTACATATTTTTTTAATATTTTCTTTTTGGAATTTCAAAAAAAAAGGATGATAATCAAACGATTAAAGATTTACTAGGAATGACTATAGACTTCTAAAAGCGCATATAATTTGTTTGGCTCAAAGGGCTTCCCCATAAAACCATTCATTTTATGTAATTCTGTTTTTTCTTTTACATCGGTTTGTGCCAATGCCGTTAGAGCCACAATAGGAATATTTGCTTTTTTTGGATCGGTTAAATCTCTAATACCTTTTGTGGCTTCATAACCATTAACAATAGGCATTTGAAGATCCATTAAAACCAAATCGAATTCACAGGTTTCTTTTTCAAACTCTTTTAAAACCTCAGCACCATTTTCAACAACAGTGTAAGTAACATCCCAATTAGCAAAAAATTTCTTTAAAATAAGAACATTCATTTTATTATCTTCTGCAACCAAAACATTAATATCTAATGGTTTATAAACTGATTTTAAATTTGATGTTTTACTATTTAATACGTGTTTAATAGGATTTATTTTGAAATCTATATTGAAGAAAAACGTAGATCCTTCACCTAATTTACTGCTAACTTCTAAATCGCTATTTTTAAACCTTAGCAACCTTCTACAAATAGAAAGTCCCAAACCAGTGCCTCCGTATTTTATTGCTGTTTCCGAGCTTGCTTGTACAAAACTTTCAAAAATAGTTTCTTGTCTACTTTCCGTTATGCCTATACCCGTATCAATTACTTTAAACCCAAGTGTTACTTTATCATTAAGCACTCCTTGATTTCTCACATTAAGTGTAATGCACCCTTTTTCGGTAAACTTAAACGAGTTACTTAGTAGATTTTGTACTATTTGACTCAGCATCAATTTATCTCCAATGATATCCTCGGGCAAATCGTTTTCTTCAACTAATTTAAATCGAACATCTTTTTTAACGGCCTGCATAGAAAACTGATCTCTTATATGATCTAAAAAAGAAACTAAACTAAATTCCTTTTCAATAACATCGACCTTGCCGGATTTAATTTTATTAAAATCTAACAAATCGTTTATTAACCCAAGCAAATGCTCGCTGGAATATTTTAAAGCCTTCAATGTATCTACCTGTTCTGGCAAATAATCTTCCATGAGTAGAATATTAGACAAACCAGTAACGGCGTTTAATGGCGTTCTAATTTCGTGAGACATGGTAGATAGAAATTCATCTTTAGAAATACTTGCCTTATGCAGGGCTAATTCTATTTCCTTAAAGTTGGTAATATCGGTTATGCTACCAATAAAACCATAGGCTTCGTTATCTGTATTTTTAAAAAGTTGAGCTTTCAACTCGAACCACATTACCTTATCATTCCTTATTAACTTAAATACAAATACAGTTTTCTTCTTATTGAAAAAATTGTAGCGTTTTTTGTTTTCTTCTACATTTTTCTTCGGAATAAACTCTTTATAATTTCGACCTAAAGTCTTTTTTACAGAACACCCCATGTATTTTTCCCAAGCCCGATTTAGATAGGTAAAATTCCCTTCGAGATCGGTTTCAAAAATAACATCTCCAATATGGTTAGCTACATGTTCTAATTTCGATTTTGTTTTATTGTGATCTTTTGTTAACTCTTCGTTTAGAGCAAAAAGTTCCTTAGAACTTAACTCAAGAATATTTTCTAAATGATAAACATCTTTATCAAAACTATTGTAGGCTTCGTTTACCGTTTTTATAAAACTAGCTAGCTCAGGGCTATCTGTTTCACTTAAACCGGCTTTTAAAAGCTGTCGTTTTAATAATCTATGATAATCGTTTTTCAACATTCTGAAAGTGTTGTGATAGTCATTGTTTGATGATGTAACTCACACAAAGACTCGTTTAAAGGTGCTATTTCTCCATAAGAATAAAACCCTGTTATTTTTGAAGTATCTCCAATGACGTTACGCACGGCATCAATCTCTTCTTCTGCTAGCTGTTTTAAAACCAAACGGCGCCCAACACAACTAATTAAAACCACTAATTCTATTGTTTCTTTTAATCCTTGAGTTACAGAAATTGCAGATTCTTCCGCACCTGTAATCAATTTATCCACATTACCTTTCATCAAGCGCAAATAACTTCCCTCCGGAATATTAGCTCCAAAAATTAAGCTTTGATCGACTTCATTTACACCCGAAAGTCCTCGAACCACAGCTTTCGATTTTTTACTCGTTCTAATACTTACAGGAAACAAAAGTCCTGAACTTGGTAGCTTTTCGGCATCTTTACCTAATAACTCTTTATATAGTTTTAATACCGGTTTCCCATCGAGCTCGTATAATATATTTTTTTTAGACTTTGTAACCAATCGCTCAATACCAAAACCATCCCAACCACCTTTAGAGCTATAATTAACACTCAAGTAATCGCCATAAAAACCTAAGCCTAAAACTGTTTTTTCTAGCACTTGGTTGTTTTTAATTACAAAGGTTTTTTCAAAATCTTCGCCATCTGCCGCTAAACCGCCAGTAACACTAATATTTGGTAAAGTAGATTTTAAACCCGAAACTAAATCGGCTCCGTTAATATTTAAGCCATCGCTTAAAACCATAACATGTTTTAAATCTTCTTTTTGTAACATGCTACCTATACGTTCTCCTGCTTTACCACTATCAACTTCTGAATCTAATTTTACAGAAACTAGTTTTAAGCTTGTTTTATCGAACTGAATAGCTGTTAACGAAATAGATTTATCTGTAACAGTAACATTTGAAATTTCTCCAGCTGTAGAGCAACCAAATACTAAAGCATCAGGATATTTTAATTGTATTTCCGATAAAACCTCATCTATAATTTCGAAATCTGGCGAAACAAAAAGCATAATTAAAGTGGGTTTAATAGCTATTGAAGCCAAGCCTTGATTCCAGTTTTTTTCGTTTAAAGAAATTTGATTAACCTTCATATAAAATATTATAGCTCGTCTATAAAAAAACAAAAGCCTTCTTGTTTTGAGAAAAGATAGGCATTAAATTAAAGCGATTTTTTCTAATACGAAACTTTTTCAATACAATTATTTAGCGAAATACTTAAAAATAACAAAAATGATTATTTAATCGAGATTTTCTTAAAAACAAAAAACCATAACTATCCATTAGAGATTTATGCCATTCAATTACTCTTTACAAAAACCGATTACTAAGCATTAGTATATAAAAAAACACTGGCCATTTATAAGTAAAATGGCCAGTGTTTTCTCTGTATTGAAATCTACATTGAATTACACCTTACTTTATTAAGGCTTTTACCTCTTCAAAATCTAAGCCTCCATAATTACCAGAACTCATTAACAACAGAGCTTTATTCTCTAAACTTTGTTTAAATAAAAAGTCTTTAAAATCGTCTGGGTTTGTGTAAATAATTAAATCGTCGCGTTCAAAAGCTGTAGCTATTTGCTCGTGCGTTACTGCTGCAAGTTTTTTAATCTCTACGGCATGCGGTGAGTAAAACACTACGGCAACATCGGCAGCATCTAGAGCGCCTTTATATTCCTTTAAAAACTCAGCGTTTAAACTACTATAAGTATGTAACTCCAAACAAGCAACCACAGTACGGTTAACATATTGCTCTTTTACCGCATTTGTTGTTGCTTCTACTTTACTTGGCGAATGTGCGAAATCTTTAAAAGCCACACTGTTTTTGCTTTCTGCTATTTTTTCTAGACGTTTACTCGCTCCTTTAAAAGTAGCAATGGCCTCGTAAAAATCATCTTCATCAATACCCATGTGTTGACAAATCCATTTTGCTCCAGCCAAATTATTAAGGTTGTGTTTACCAAAAACTTCAATTGGCAATAGTCCTTCTGGTGTTTCTAAAAAAGTCTCCCCATTTTCTACTGTATATTCTGGTGTTTGGTAAGCTATTTTTCTAATGGTATTATTGCTTGCTTC
The DNA here is from genome assembly GCF_009796825.1 of Algibacter sp. L3A6. Lineage (GTDB taxonomy): Bacteria > Bacteroidota > Bacteroidia > Flavobacteriales > Flavobacteriaceae > Algibacter. The sequence goes on along the minus strand of NZ_CP047030.1, from coordinate 2,253,117 downwards.
TACCAAACGTTTTACTTCAGGATCTTCTTCATTGTAATTAATACTACCTCCACTTACAATAGAATCTATAAATATGCTGAATTGCTCCACATAGTTCTCATAGGTAGGAAACACATTAATATGGTCCCAAGCAATACCACTTAACAAAGCAATATTTGGTTTATATAAATGAAATTTTGGTCGTCTATCTATTGGCGAACTTAAATACTCGTCACCTTCTAAAACTATAAAATCATTATCTTCTGTAAGTTTCACCATTACATCAAAACCTTCCAATTGTGCTCCAACCATATAATCTACATCACGATCATGATAATGCATTACGTGTAAAATCATAGATGTAATTGTAGTTTTACCATGGCTTCCTCCAATAACTACACGAGTTTTATGCTTGGACTGTTCATATAGAAATTCTGGATAACTATAAATTTTTAAGCCTAGCTCTTGTGCTTTTAGTAACTCAGGATTATCTGCTTTAGCGTGCATTCCTAATACAATAGCATCCAATTGTTCGGATATTTTCTCAGGAAACCAACCAAATGTTTCTGGTAGTAAACCCTTAGCATCTAATCTAGATTTTGAAGGTTCGAAAATAGTATCGTCGCTGCCTGTTACTTTGTATTCTTTATTATGAAGCGCTAAGGCTAAATTGTGCATGGCCGAGCCGCCAATGGCTATAAAATGTACGTTCATGTGCTGATTTTGAATGTTTCAAAGATACTTTTTTGAGATGAATTGCTGAAACGTTGCTTGGGAAAATTGTTTGATTTTTTTATTGAAACGTTTCGTGTAAAAATGAGCTTCAAATTCAATCAGTTTATTGAGAATGGAACTTGCTTTCAGCCTTTATCTGAAAACTATAAAATCATTCTTCCGAAGATAAAATAATCATTATTAATGTTGATTTGCAGTATAACAAACACAACTCAGAAAATTAAACCTACCTATTTCTCCAGAAAAATGGTGTAAATAAAATTAATACTGTAAAAAGTTCTAAACGCCCAATAAGCATTAAAAATGCTGACCACCATTTTGCTAATGGAGGTAAAGCTGAATAGTTATTTACAGGTCCAAAATCGCCTAATGCAGGCCCTACATTCCCCAGACTAGATGCCGCCAAACCAATTGCAGCATCAAACTCAATTCCGAACATAGAAAACACTAGAGCTCCAATAATAAAAGACAACATATAGAGAATAAAGAAGCCTAAAACATTAAATACGATATCTCCAGAAACCGCACGTTTATTGTAACGAACCGGTAAAATAGCATTAGGATGCAAGGTGCGTTTAAACTCTAAAAAACCGTTTTTAATTAATATTAAATGACGCACAACTTTTACACCACCAGATGTACTTCCGGCCGAACCACCAAGAAACATAAGCCCAAAAAAGAACACCACTAAAAATGGTGACCAAAGTGTATAATCTGCCGAAACAAACCCTGTAGTTGTTATTACTGAAAGTACCTGAAAAAGAGCATGTCTAAAAGAACTTTCGGCCTTTCCCCAAACCATTGGATGATCTATTGAGGAAACAGAAGCATCGGCTTGAAAATAAATAATTAGAGCTGCTATGGCTGTGAATATGATTATGAATTTACTATAAAGTTTAAATTCTTCATCGGCTATAATTTTTTGAACTTTTCCTTTAAAAGCAAAGTAACTCAGTACAAAATTCACACCTGCTAAAAACATAAATACAATTATAATGTATTGTATTATAGGTTGATCATTCCAATAAGCGACACTAGCATTTTTAGTTGAAAACCCACCTGTAGAAAGCGTACACATAGCATGATTAATCGCATCAAAAAACGACATTCCGGCTAAGTTTAGTAATAAAGTTTCAGCGGCAGTATACCCAAAATAAATAAGCCACAAACGCTTTGCTGTATCTGTAATTCTTGGGTGTAATTTATCGGCACTTGGCCCTGGAGCTTCGGCTGCAAAAAGTTGCATACCACCAATACCAAGCAATGGAAGAATAGCAATGGCGAGTACAATAATACCCATACCACCAATCCAGTGTGTTAGACTTCTCCAAAACAACACGCCTTTTGGTACGGCTTCAATATCGTTTAAAATAGATGCTCCCGTCGTTGTATAACCAGACATGGTTTCAAAAAACGCATCAGTAAAACTTGGTATCGCTCCAGTAAAAACATAAGGTAAAGCACCACAAAGCGACATCATGATCCAACCAAAAGTTACCACAATATAACCTTCTCGCTTGTTCATTTCCTTATTATGGTTTCTGGTTAAAACCATAGAAACCACACCAATGATTACGGTAGCCATACCTGCTAAAAAAAGATCAAAAGTAACACCATCTTTATAAAGGAGACTTACTAATGCCGACAGTAACATAAAGCCACCATTAAACAAAAGTAACAGACCTAAGAAATGAAAAATGATTTTGTAATTTAATTTCATTTGGAAATTTATTGTTGATTATATAAAACCCAACTTAGCAGGCTCTATACGTTTTAGCGAAATAATTTTTCGACACCTTTTATAGATTGTAATAAACTACAAACTACCACACGGTCTCCTGCTTGTATTTTAAAATCGCCTAAAGCAATAACTCCCAATCCGTCACGAATAACACCACCAATAATGGCAGAACGCGGAAAGTCTACATTTTTAATCACTTTATTACAAATGGCCGATGTAGGTTTTACCTCAAATTCTAGAAGCTCTGCATTCATGTTACTAAGCTTCGTCATGGCAACCACTTCACCTTTTCTAATGTATCTAAAAATATTATTTGCTGCTAATAATTTTTTATTAATTAAGGTTTCAATACCTATGGAATGAGATAATTCAAAATAATCCATATTCTCTACTAGCGCTACCGTTTTTTTAACGCCTTTAGATTTAGCCACTAAACAAGTCATGATATTGGTTTCGGAGTTTTTTCCAACCGCAATAAACGCATCCATGTCGCCAATATTTTCCTCCTCGAGCAAATCTACTTTTCTGCCATCACTATGCAATACTAACACCTTTGGTAACTCGTCGGCAATATCGAAAGCACGTTCCTTATCTTCCTCTAAAAGTTTCACATTAAAACCTTTATCAGAAAGAGATCTCGCCGTTTTAAACCCGATTTGACTTCCGCCTAAAATCATTACATTTTTAATAACTCTATTCGGTTTACCGGTAAGTCTACATAACTCTTCATTTCCTCCTTTAGAAGTTATGAAAACCACATGATCGCCACGTTTAAATTTGGTATCGCCACGTGGTATAATTGTAAATTGTGTACCAAAACGCTGTATAGCAATGGGCACAAAGTGAAGTTCAGGAAATATTTTTGCTGCTTCTTTTACTGTTTTACCAACAAAGGATGCCGAGCTTCTTAAGGTTAAACCAATCATGGTTAAAGCCCCATTTTCAAACTCGTAAGTATCATTAAATGACGATTGTTTAAGTGATAATTCAATTTCTGCTGCAGCCAAAGCTTCTGGAGAAATTAACTCATCGATACCAAATTTGGTAAACCCAACCTCATCTTTATGGTGTATAAATTCTGTATTTGAAATTCGAGCAATGGTACGTTTCGAGCCTAATTGTTTCGCCAATACACAAATGGTAATATTAGTAGTCTCGCTTGCTGTTACCGCTATTAATAAATCGCTCGCCTCTACCCTAGCTTCTTTTAAAATAGCAATAGAAGTGGCATCTCCCTTAATAACTCTAATATCCAAATGCGTATCTGCGTAAGCTAAACTATCCTTTTGGGTATCTATTAAAGTAATCTCTTGAGACTCGTATGATAAGAGTTTTGCTAGATGAAATCCAACTTCGCCAGCTCCTGCTATAATTATTTTCATTTGTAATTCTTCATGATAAAGTGCTGCAAAGATAGTGCAAAATTAATATTAGTTATTTAAAATGAAACTTTATAACAGAATACGAACCTATTTAAAATCTGCATTATAAAACTAAATGTAGCTTATTAATACCTATAAATTTAATAAATTTGACACTGTAAAACAGTATAACCTTCTTTTCACTTTTAAGTACACATTATAAAGTAGAAATAAATTATGTAGGTTTGCCAAAAAAATAAAGATTTGTCGAAAATTAAACCATACAAAGACAGCGATTTAGGTAAAAAAGAACAAGTTACCCAAATGTTTGATACCATTTCTGGAGATTACGACGGCTTAAACCGTGTAATTTCTTTTGGAATTGATATTAAATGGCGCAAAAAAGTTGTTAAAATAGTTAAGGATGCCAATCCTGATAGTATTTTAGATGTTGCTACAGGTACTGGAGATTTAGCCATTAATTTAGCAGAAACAAATGCTAGTAGAATTGTTGGTTTTGATATTAGTAGCGGCATGCTTGAAATTGGAAAAACAAAAGTGACTAAAAAGGCTTTAGACTCTAAAATTGAAATGATTTTGGGTGATAGTGAAAACATGCCTTTTGAAGATAACAGCTTTGATGCCATAACGGTAGCCTTTGGTGTCCGTAATTTTGAATCGCTTGAAAACGGTTTAAAAGAAATCTATAGAGTTTTAAAACCTAACGGTACTTTTGTTATTTTAGAAACCTCTATGCCAGACAAAACACCTTATAAACAAGGTTATAATTTTTACACTAAAAACATTTTACCACTTATCGGAAAAATGTTTTCTAAAGATAGAAGTGCGTATAAATATTTATGCGAATCGGCATCTGTTTTTCCTTATGGAGAAGCTTTGAACAATATTTTACGTAAAATCGGGTTTATAGATGTTGAAGATTTGCCACAAACTTTAGGTGTGGCCACAATTTATAAATCGAGTAAGTAATAATATGAAGCAGGTTTTTGCATTATTAGCATTTTTATTTGTAATCCAAACATCGAGTGCACAGCTTTTCAAAAAAGAAAAGATAACCTACGATGCCAACCAAGGACGTGGTTCTACGGAATATAAACTATTGCGTTGGGGGTATTTTCTAGGTTTTAATAATTACGATTTCAACTTTGATTACAATCAAGATTTACAAGATGTTTATGTAAAAAGCACTACCGGTTTTAATGTTGGTTTAATAGGAAACTTAAGAATTAATAAGTTTTTAGATTTACGTATTGAACCAGGTTTAATAATTACTACTAGAGAATTAAATTACAGTCCAACTTATTTTGTAGATTCAGAACCTCGAACTAGTGATTTAACTCGCGAAGTAAAATCGACCTATATCCACATTCCGTTATTACTTAAAGTTTCTACCAAACGTATTAACAACTTTAAACCTTTTGTTGTTGGCGGATTCTCTACTGCATTAAACCTTTCGAGTAACCAAGACAACCCAAACGATAATAAAAACGGCCAATTCCGTACTATTAAAAACTCTCTATTCTACGAATTAGGTTTTGGTATCGATTTTTACCTTTATAACTTTAAATTCACACCATCCATTCGAGGTGTATTTGGCTTAAACGATGAGTTGGTTAGAGATGAAGATCCAAACAGCCCATGGACTAGTAATATCAATAGCATGAAAAGTCGTGGTGTTTTTATTAACTTTACTTTTCAGTAGGAAGGGTTAAGGATATTCTTTTGTTGGCAAAAATATGACCAAAATGACCTACAATTTTGATATTCATCAACTTCATATTCTAAATGCTTTGATCTAAAATCGGAATTAAAAAATGATTCGGTAGAATGTCAAATTGAAAGACGGACTCTTGACAATGTAACGCTTAAAAAAAACTCACTCGGAACGAAAACGAAATACAACGGAATAAAATCAATTTTAAAATTTAGAGGAATAAAATCATTCTCAATTTTAAAAGAAAATGAGAATTTCAAAGACAATCATTTTACTCAAAATATCGGACTGAATTCGGATAAAAACGCAGTTGCTTTATCTACTACTTTTTGATTAGTAGTTGAGTTTTATATATCTGATTTATTTTGCGTGGAACTAATTGACTTGGAAGACTCTGAATTTGGAAAAGGAACAAGTTTTGGAAAACACGGATTTACGGAGGTTGAATGGAATGAGTATCTGAAAAAAGAAAAACACGTTTACTAACACCTTATAAAAATAATTGCGGCTTAGTGCTTAATCAAAGGTCGTTGCGTGTTTGTTACGTCTGATTTTCCTTCAAAAAACCCTCGCACACAAAACCTTAACCATTTATTATACAAATGAGAAAGAAGAAAACTCTACTTTTTATTACAATTATGCTAATCGGAATTGGAGTTTCATTTTGGAATTTCGGATTCTTTAATCGCTATAACTATTTAACTGCAAAATCTCATATTGCAGTTAATAATCCTCAAATTGTTTTTTTTGGTGAAGCTATACTAACAACTTCAGATTTAAACAAGGTTAGCAAAAAATACGGATTTAAGATTGTGAATTTTGGCTGTATAATAAGTCAATCAGAACAAAACGGAATTGAAATTTACAATTCTCAAATAAACAATTACTTGGATAAACTAAATGGAATTGGGTGGAAAGCCGAATACAAAAAAGAAATTGACTCTTTAAAGAAACTCACTAATATTCCAAAAACAGCATTTTAGATTACAAAAACACAATCATATCAATTTATGACAACCTTTTAACCTCTCCTAAACTCACTTATCAAAATTGAGGTTGCTGTAGCCACATTCAAACTCTCTGTAGCTTGTAAATCGCCAAATCTTGGGATACTAATTTTTTCAGTAATTAAAGCCTCTACGGCTTTCGATACACCATTAGCCTCATTACCCATAACTAAAATGCCATGTTGTGGCAATTGCTTTTTATAAACATTTTCGCCATCCATAAAAGCGCCAAAAACAGGTATATCAGTATCTTTTAAAAAGGTTTCTAAATCCACATAACTAATATTTACTCTTGTAATTGAGCCCATAGTAGCTTGTATCACTTTTGGGTTAAAACAATCTACCGTTGCCTTACTACACACCAATTGTTTTATACCAAACCAGTCGCAAAGTCTAATTATGGTTCCTAAGTTTCCCGGGTCGCGAACATCATCTAAAGCCACAATAAGTCCTTTGGTTTCAACAGGTGTTTGTTCAGGAATTTTAAAGACTGCTAACGCTGTATTAGGCGTTTTTAAAAAACTAATACGCTTTAAATCGGTTTCAGAAATTAAAACTTCATCTTTGGCATCAATATTGAACGATTCCGTCGTATATAATACATGAAGCTTTAAATTAGACGCCAATAATTCTTTTATTGTTTTAACACCTTCAACAACAAAAAAACCAAGGTCTTGTCTATATTTTTTTTGCTTTAAACTCGTTATTAATTTTATCTGGCTTTTACTAAGCATGCCTTTTTCTAATTTTTTGATAAAGAAAAAGAAAATATTAGTAACAATAGCCTAGACATTAATTTTTCAGTTGAAAAAAATGTATTTTTGAACGCGTAACGCATATTTTAATTATTTTTTCAGTTGAAACATACTGAAAACAGATTTAACCAAAATTAAGGACTAGTACATTTGAAACTTCAATTCAAAACCATATTAATTTTACTAGGCGGCTTTATATGTATTACTGCATGTAATAGCTTAAAGCGTGTTTCCGATGATGAGCACGTACTTTCAGAAAACACTATTCTTGTTAATGGCAAGAAAGAAAGTAACGAAACCTTAAACAATTTACTTTACCAAAAACCGAATACTAAAATTCCGTTTTTAGGTGTACCGTTGCGTTTACACATTTATAACTTAGCACGACCTAATATCGATTCTATTATTAATGCCGATTTAAATAAGCGACCAAAGAAAAAAGAGCATCTAGAAAATTTTCTTTCAAAAAAACAATTAAATAAATTTCTTGAATCTAAAAGAGATTTTAACTCATGGCTTAAAAAAACAGGAGAAGCACCTGTACTTGTTAACGAATTAAAAACACAAAAATCTATAGCGCGCCTAAATAGTTATTATATTAATAATGGCTGGTTGGATGTGAAAACCGATTACGAGATTTCTAAAACTGAAGATAAACGCGCTAAGGTTGAGTATAAAGTTGAAACAGGAAAACCTTTTTTAATAGATACCATTACCGAGAATATAAAATCGCCAATTATTGACACCATCTATCAAAAGATAAAAAAGGATGCGTTAATAAAAAGTAACGAACAATATAAAACCGTTAATTTTGAGCAAGAGCGCGAACGCTTGGCAACTATTATTAGAAACTCGGGAGTTTACCATTTCTCTCAAGATTACATTACCATGGATATTGATACCATTGGAACTAATAAAAAAATGAATGTTGGTATTAATATTTTAAATCGCGCTATTAGAAATCAAGACTCTGTAACTCGTGTTCCTTTTAAAATATATACCATTAGAGATGTAAATATTATTACCGATTATTCTTTTGAAAACAGAGGTAAACCATTTCTAGATTCTATAAAATACAATGGCTATAACATTTATGCCTACGATAAAATAAAATATAGACCACGTGCACTTACCGATGCTATGTTCACGAATGCAGGTACTATTTTTAAAGACTTAGATAGAACCAGAACGTATAGACACCTTAACGAGCTACGAACCTTTAAATACCCTAACATTGAGTATTACGAGCATGAAGATAATACCTTAACAGATACTATACGCTTAACACCTCTAAAGAAATTTAATTTTGGTTTTAGTGCAGATGTGTCTCAAAGTAATATTCAGAATTTCGGATTTTCATTAAACCCAAGTTTACAGATAAGAAATATATTTAGAGGTGCAGAAACCTTCCAAATATCGGGTATTGCGTCTATTGGTTCTTCCAAAGACAAAAACAATATAGACGATCCGTTTTTTGATATTAACGAGTATGGTCTCGATTTAAAATTAACCATACCTAGGTTGTTTTCTCCGTTTTATACCGAGCGTATTATTCCAAAATACATGTCGCCGAGTACCAATATTAGTTTATCGCTAACCAGCCAAACCAACATTGGTTTAGATAAAGAAACTTTTAGTGGTGCTTTTAATTTTAATTGGCAACCAAATAACAAAGTTACTAACCGATTAGATATTTTTAATATTCAATATATTAATAACCTAAACATTAAAAATTACTTTAGAGTTTATACCACATCGTTTACCACGCTAAACAATATTGCGCAAGAAGTTGGTTATGTTGGTCCAGATGAAGAATTAAACATTCCTAATTCCGATAATCCAAACAACCAAGCCGATGAGTTTATAGCCTATGCTTTGGGAGACACCACACCTACAGAATTATCTACAGACCAAGTATCAACCATACAAGCTATAGACGAGCGTAAAACGCGTTTAACAGAAAACAACTTAATACTATCGTCTAGTTTCAGTTTCACTAAAGATGGTAGAACTAATATTTTTGATGAAAACTTTTCAATTTTCAAATTCAAAGTAGAATTAGCAGGAAATATATTAGCGAGTACAGCTGGTTTAATAGGCCTTCAAAAAGATTCTCAAGACAGATACGAGCTTTTAGATGTTGCCTTTTCTCAGTATGTAAAAACAGAATTCAACTACACCAGACACTGGGATCTAGGAGATAAAAACGTATTAGCTATGCATAGCTTTTTAGGCATTGCAATACCTTATGGAAACTCTACAAGTATTCCTTTTTCTAAAAGTTTCTTTGCCGGCGGACCAAATGATAACCGAGCTTGGACAGCCTATAGCTTAGGCCCAGGAAGCTCGCAAACCACAAACGAGTTTAACGAAGCCAACCTTAAACTTGGTTTAAATCTTGAACATCGTTTTAACTTATTCGGAAACCTAAACGGTGCCTTTTTTGTTGATGCCGGAAATATTTGGAATATTTTTGACGATGTAGAAACCGAAGGAGCCACTTTCGATAATTTTAGTTCCCTAAAAGATATTGCCATCGGTTCTGGTCTAGGTTTACGTTACGACTTTAGCTTTTTTGTTTTTAGGTTCGATGTTGGTTTTAAAACCTACAACCCTGCCAACGAAACGCAAGACCGTTGGTTTAACGAATATAATTTCACCAATGCCGTATATAATATCGGGATAAACTACCCGTTCTAAACACCTTTTTCTTCACGTTTTCACTATAACGTTTTAGTATTATTTTAGCACTTTCAGCGGTATAAATCTCAGTTTTTTATTTAAAAATTGATTACTTTTGGTAACTTAGTAATTAATAATAAATAAATTAAAATGGGACACAATATAAAACCAGGTGTAGCTACAGGCCTAGAAGTACAAGCAATTTTTAACCATGCAAAAGCAAACGGTTATGCTTTACCAGCAGTAAACGTTATTGGATCGGACACTATTAATGGTGTTTTAGAAACTGCAGCAGAATTAAATGCTCCAGTAATTATTCAATTTTCTAATGGTGGTGCGCAATTTAACGCAGGTAAAGGTTTAAGCAACGATGGTCAAAAAGCAGCTATTGCAGGTGCTGTTGCAGGTGCAAAACATGTACACACTTTAGCAGAAGCTTATGGTGTTCCAGTAATTTTACATACCGATCACTGTGCTAAGAAATTATTACCTTGGATCGACGGTTTATTAGATGCTAGTGAAATACACTTCAAAGAAACTGGAAAATCTTTATTCAGTTCTCACATGATTGACCTTTCTGAAGAGCCAATCGAAGAAAACATCGAAATCTGTAAAACATACCTAGAAAGAATGTCTAAAATGGGCATGACTTTAGAAATTGAATTAGGTATTACAGGTGGTGAAGAAGATGGTGTAGACAACTCTGACGTAGATGATTCTAAATTATACACACAGCCAGAAGAAGTAGCTTACGCTTACGAAGAATTAAGTAAAGTAAGTCCTCAATTTACAATTGCAGCAGCTTTTGGAAATGTACACGGTGTTTACAAGCCAGGTAACGTTAAGTTGACTCCGAAAATATTAAAAAATTCTCAAGAGTTTATTACAAAAAAATATGGTGTTGAAGAAAACCATATCGATTTTGTATTCCACGGTGGATCTGGATCTACAGTAGAAGAAATTAGAGAAGGTATTAGCTACGGTGTAATTAAAATGAATATTGATACAGATTTACAATATGCATTCATGGAAGGTATCCGTGATTACATGGGTGGAAAATCTGAATATTTAAAAGCACAAATTGGAAACCCTGATGGTTCTGATTCTCCAAACAAGAAATTTTACGACCCAAGAGTTTGGTTACGTGAAGGTGAAAAAACCTTTATTGCACGTTTAAAGAAAGCTTTTGAAGATTTAAACAACGTAAACACTCTATAATATTATAGATTGTTTTATAACACATATTAAGGCTCTGCATATAGCAGAGCCTTTTTTTGTATATTATACTCTAAATCAAAAAATTAAAGGATAAAAGTCAATAAAATCACTTGGGCGTTACCACAAAATTAAAAAAAGGTTTAATTTTGCCGCCAGGCTTTCCGCTGTATCTTTTTATTTTTACTTAAAATCGCTTTGCATTTTAACTAAAAACAAAAAGGATGCCGCATCAATCCTTAACGCAGTTAACGGCTTAATATTAAAGCTTTAAACTTTAAAACACACATCACTATGTCTTGGTTTAAAAGAAAAACAAAAGGTATTACTACAACTACGGAAGAGAAAAAAGACACTCCAAAAGGACTGTGGTACAAATCTCCAACAGGTAAAATTGTAGATGCCGAAGAATTAGAAAAAAACTTTTACGTAAGTCCAGAAGATGGATATCACGTTAGAATAGGAAGTAAAGAATATTTTGAAATCCTTTTTGATGATAATAAATTTAAAGAACTAGATAAAAACCTAGACTCTAAAGATCCATTAAAATTCGAGGATACTAAAAAATATCCAGACCGCTTAAAAGCCGCTCAAGAAAAAACAAAACTAAAAGATGCCGTACGTTGCGCTGTTGGTAAATCTAAAGGAAAAGATTTAGTAGTAGCTTGTATGGATTTTGCTTTTATTGGAGGTTCTATGGGTAGTGTTGTAGGAGAGAAAATTGCACGTGCTGCAGATTACGCCTTAAAAAACAAATTACCCTTAATGGTTATTTCTAAATCTGGAGGTGCTAGAATGATGGAAGCTGCATTGTCATTAATGCAATTAGCTAAAACATCTGTTAAGCTTGCACAATTAGCCGATGCTGGTTTACCATACATATCTTTATGTACAGACCCAACTACGGGAGGTACAACAGCATCTTTTGCTATGCTAGGTGATATCAACATAGCCGAGCCTGGTGCGTTAATTGGTTTTGCAGGACCTAGAATTGTTAGAGATACTACTGGAAAAGAATTACCAGAAGGTTTTCAAACTTCAGAATTTTTACTAGAACATGGTTTCTTAGATTTCATTACTCTAAGAAAAGATTTAAAAGACAGAGTAAATCTATATGTAGATTTAATTACAAATCAACCATTAAGATCATAAACTAAAAAAAGCGAGCCAAACGGCTCGCTTTTTTTATATACTATAAATACTCTTAATATTATCTTTAAGTTAAAACAAACCCTTTAAACGGCTTTCTTAAGGGATACTGAGAACTCTGTCCCTTTCCCTAATTCACTTTTCACATCAATTTTACCTCCAAGCGATTCAATATGGTTTTTGGTTATAAATAAACCAACACCTCGCGCATCTTTATGTTTATGGAATGTTTTATACATTTTAAAAAGTTGGTCTCCATGAGTCTCCATATCGATTCCCAAACCATTATCCTTAAAAGTGATTACAATAAAATCTTTATTTATTTCACTAAACAGCAACACCTCTGCTATTCTATCTTTAGCGCTATACTTTAAAGCATTGGTTAAAAAATTCAAAATGATACTATCTAAAAAAGCTGGTATGGCTAAAACCGCATGTTTAGGATCTACATTATTCTCAATTTTACATTTTATGTTTTTTGCTAAACCACTAACATTATAAATAGCCTTATTACAATATTCATGAAGGTTTAAAGATTTAACCTCCTCTTTGTTCATTGATTTTATTTTGGCAACTTCACTTAAGTGAGATACCGTATCATTTAAATTCTTAATAGATTTCTTTAAATAATCAAAATTCTCACTTTTACAGGCATCAACGGTTCCTTCTTCCGCAGATATAAAACCAACTAATGTTTCCAAATTAGAAGAATGCGTTCTTAAATTATGTGTAACAATATCTGCAAAATTTGATAATCTATTATTTTGTTCTTTACTTAAATCTAGTAAAATTTTCAGCTCCTCTTGGTCCAATTTTTGTTGAGAGATATCATGTATTTCAGAAATAAAATACTCAGGCTCATCTTTATCATCTCTTACTAATGATACCGAAAGTCTTACCCAGACAATAGATCCATTTTTATGAAAATAGCGCTTCTCGATAGTATAATTAGAAATATCGCCACGAAGTAAAGCGCGCATAGCTCCTAAATCTTTATTAAGATCCTCTTTATGTGTAATATCTTGAAAGGTTTTTGTGTAGAGTTCTTCCTTAGAATAACCCAAATATTTTACGATACTATCATTAACCTTTATCCACTCACCGCGCATACCAACAATGGCGAGACCGCCCATGGCATAATTAAAAATGTTCTCAAATAGTTTATGTCTTGAAAAACTAATAGCCATAAATTGCGCGTTAACTTATACAAGGAGAAAAGTTAAATGTTTTTTTTCAATTACGGAAAGATTTAATCAATTAATATCGTAATTTACTTACGCAATATGCTTTAGCCTAGATTATACTTACTTAACGTTTTATTTGATATACGAGCAACACAAAAAAAACGAGCCATCTTCAGAATGAAAATAGCTCGTTTTTTATATTAAACTATGGTATTACACTTAATTTTTACCAGGTTTTTTATCTACTTTATGCAACGGTGCCACACTTGGATCTAGTGCAGTAACATTGGTTCCGCCACTTACAATAATAAATTTCGATCTACGATTACGTTGATGCTTTTCTTCACTACAGTTATTTGTATTTGCATCATCACAGTTATTTAATAATTGATCTTCTCCATAACCTATAGCGCTCTCTATACGTGCTTTTGCAATACCCCTAGTGTATAAATAGTATTGCGTGAACTTCGCTCTTTTATCAGACAACTCTCTGTTGTAAGCTTTAGACCCGCGACTATCTGTATGAGATTCAATTTTAATAACCATATCAGAATGGTTGTTCATTACTGTAACAATCTTCTCCAATTCATATTCTGCATCGTCTCTAACGATGTATTTATCAAAGTCGAAGAAAATTGGGTTAATCACAATTTCATTTCCAACTATTAAGGCTTTCAGCACTAAATCAGCTTGATTTATCTTACCTCTTTCAGATTTGGTTACAACAGTTTCTTGATCTGAGACATAATCTAATTTAGAACCTATAACAGTGTACTCACTATCGCAAGCAACTTTAGTAAACGTATAATTTCCGCCAACATCACTAAGTACCTCTTTCAAAACTTTACCACTTGCATCAATTAATTTAACTGTTGCTTCCGGCAAAATTGATTTACTTAAGCTGTCGGTTACAACACCAACTATACTTTGTAAACAAGGAGATGTAGAACCAAAGCTATAAACATCATCATCTCCTTTACCGGTTGTTCTATTTGATGAGAAATAACCAGAATTTTCATCTTTCAATGTAAAGGCAAAATCGTCCATATTACTATTAATAGACTCTCCTAAATTATAAACTTTGTTTTCTTCTTTATTATTTAAATCTGTTTTATAAATATCTAAAAGACCAAAACCAAAACGCCCGTTAGAAGAAAAATACAAGGTATTATCTTCACTTATAAAAGGGAACATTTCCATACCCTCTGTATTAATTCCAGAGCCTAAGTTTTTTGGAATTCCATACTGATTTTTATCGATATCTAAGATTACTTTAAAAAGATCAGTCTCTCCTATCGCTCCTGGCATATCAGACACAAAGTAAAGTTCTTTTTCATCTAAACTTAAAGTAGGATGCCCAACTGAATACTCATCACTATTAAAAGGCAGTTCTCTTTCGTTAACCCACTCTCCATCTTCTAAATCGGCTCTGTATAATTTTAAATTTGTAGTCTTGTCTTTGGCTTTTCTTAATTTTTTACCATGATAATTATCTCTAGTAAAAAACATAGTTTTTCCATCTTTACTAATTACTAAAGTCGCCTCGTGATACTTTGTATTCACATCTCCTTTTAGATAATCTAATTCACTTAGCTGTGCATCTTCTCCTACATTACCTTTGTAAACATTTAAAAAAGGCTGACGGTTCCATTTATATATTTTTTTACTTTTCCCAGAAAATGGTTGTGTTGAAAAAACAAAAAGTGAACTATCTTTTACAAAGCCATTAAAATCTGAATAGCTTGTATTTATATCTAAGTTTGTGATGTTATTATAGGTTATATTATTTTCATCTTCTACCAAACCTAATAACACCTGTTTTGCTCTAACATCATCTTTCTCTAAAAGTGCATACTGAGAAAACATCTCTTTAGCTAACTCCTTTTCGCCTAAAGCATTTAGCGTTAATCCGTATTTATAATAATATTCGCTATCTAACTGTACTTTATATTTATCGAAAAGTAACGCATACCAAAATTGTGCTTCCGTTACATCTGCGTTGTTATAATAAGAATCTGCTAAGCGTTGCAGGGTAATTTGTGAAGAGTCACCTTTTTTAACTATATCACCATATAATTGGGCAGATTTAACATAGGCGAATTCATTAAAATAGCGCTCTGCTACAATTTTACTTTGACCAGACATACCAGAAAAAGCAAAGCAAAAACCTATAATTAATAGTATCTTAATTTTGTTCATAATATAATTTTTAGAAGAATCTTGGAGATTTAATTTTTCCTTGTCTTAAGATATTGAATCTTAACATAATTTCGTGCGATCCGCTTGTGTACTCATTTATTGGAGTTGTTGCATAATCATAAGCATACCCAACAAATAATTCGGGAGATATTTGAAAACCAGCCAAACCACTAACAGAACCATTCCATCTATAGGCTAAACCTAAAGTTAGCTTTTCATTAAACAAAAAGTTAGCAGAAAGATCTACCGATATTGGGGCACCGGAAACACCTTTTCCTAAAAAAGCTGGTTTAAACTTTAAATTCTCACTTAAATCGAACACATATCCACCTATTAAAAAGACATGCAAGCGCTCTTCTGCCACACTTTGGATAAACTCATCATAATGCTGCGAACTAATAATATTAGGAACCGAAAGGCCTAAATACCATTTGGTATCATGATGATAAAAAATACCACCACCTATAGAAGGTAAAAACTTAGAATCTATATTTTCTAAATTAGGATCATTCATTTGCTCAGCCGTTCCTTTAGAAAAATCAACATCTAAAAATCTAACACCGGCTTTAATACCAAATGATAAATTAGTTTCTAAGCCAACAGGAATGGTGTATGAAAAATTCCCGTCAAAATAAACTTCGTTAGATGGGCCTAATTCATCTTGAATAATATTTAGACCTAAACCAACACGTTCTCCTGCCTGAGTTTCCAAACCAAATGTTATTGTTTTTGGAGCTCCATCGACACCTACCCATTGTGTACGATACAACCCTGTGGCAGTAAAATCTCCACCCGTACCAGCATAACCTGCATTTACACTCATGGTATTGTACATATACTGCGTATACTGAGGGTCTTGTTGTGCTTCTACTTCTTCTACAACAAAAGAGAAGAAGCAAAACAGCACTAAGAGTTTTAATATATTATGTTGTATTTCCATTTTTAATTTTTTAATAATTTACGTATTCAACTCTTATTAGTTTATGTATAACCATCCTATTCTTGGCTCGTCTCCTTGTCCTAAATCTAAAACGTAGTAGTAAGTTCCTACTGGTACTTTATCTTCTTCATTTACTGTTCTAGGTCCGTTTGACACACCATCCCAAGTGTTATTATATCCGCTGGCAGTATACACTTCATACCCCCATCTGTTATAAATTTTTAAGGTATTTTTTGGATAGTTCTCAATACAATCAATAGTGAAATAATCATTTATTCCATCAACATTATGCGGAGTGAATGTACTATATACTTCAATACATGTTGTTGAAAGCACAACTCCTAAAGTAACTTCATCTGTATCATTATCATTATATAGATCTACCTGATCGACACTTAACACTGAAGCTACGTTTGTATAATCTGTAGCGTTTAAGACTCTAACCGTGATTTCTAATAATTCTACACCATTATACTCTAAAGCATCTATTGACCATAAACCAGAGGTTTCATCATAAACTCCAGATGTTATTAAGTGAGAAATATATTCGTAACCACTAGGTAATATATCTTCAATTATAATGTTAGTTCCATCTTGAGGACCAAAGTTTTGAGCAGTGATTGTGAAAGTCACTTCATCATTTACAAGAGCAGATTCTACACTTGCTTCTTTTGTTACACCAATATCGGATGCAGGCTCAAGTGTATTTACATCTATACAATCTGCACAAGTTGGATCAGGATCCATAGTATCACTTGTTACAGTTACTGCATTGATTAAATCTCCCGTAAACTCAAATGGCACACTTAACGTAACTGTGTAAGTTATTGAATCTCCATCTAAGAATAAATCGATTGTATCAGTCAATGCTCCCGTTCCACTTGTTCCGTTATCTCCAACCCATGTCGCATCAATAATACCTACTGGTAATGGATCGCTAACTATTACATTAGCGGCATCACTTGGACCATTGTTGGTTACAGTAATTGTATAAACTACATCTGTACCTGCTATATAAGTTGCTTCTCCATCATCTTTTACAGTTACAATATCTGCCATTGGAATTGGTAATACTGTTACTGTTGGACCATCTGGTTCTCCATCACCTTCAACATCTGTTGTATCCGTATCATTAGGATCATCTGATATATCAGTTACTGGATTTCCATAAGGATCGATTCCGTTTGCTGTTGCTGTATTTTCAATACGACCTGCAGCAATATCTGCATCTGTAATTTTGTAATCGAATGTATATACACCTACTTGACCAGGGAATAATAATGGCGACACTATTGGTGCATCTATGACCCCTAACATAGTATCTGTAACTGTAATTCCTTCTATGATTGCATTTCCAGTATTCACTACTGTGAATGTATAAGTAATAGCATCACCTTCTTCTACAACACCATCTCTACCTATATCAATAGTTGCGGTTTTTCTCAATTCCATTTGTGGACTTGTTAATGGTGTTACTGTACAGTCTGGACATGTAGGATCGTATGCTGGATGCGACGAACCAACTGGTGTTGGATCTTCCGACTCATCGCTAACAGAACCTTCACTTGTTGTTCCATTTGCTACTGCTACGTTGTATACAACTCCCGCATCTAAATCTGCTTGAGTAAGGGCATATTCATAAGTTACAGTTCCTATAGATCCAGGTGTTAAATCTGCTGGCGAAACAGGTAAACCTGTAACCCCTAGTTTTGCATCATCAACAGTTAATCCTGTTACATCAATATTCCCTGTGTTTCTAACAGTAAATGTATAAGTAATAATTTCTCCTACTTCTACAACATTATCTCCATCTGCATCGGCATATACTCCATCCTTAGTTAATTCTAAATGAGGACTTTTTAACAATGTGACTGTTGGAGCATCTGCTTCACCATCACCTTCTATATCTGTTGTGTTCGTATCATTAGGATCATCTGATATATCGCTTACTGAATCTCCATAAGGATCTGTTCCATTTGCAGTTGCCGTATTTTCAATTCTTCCTGCTAAAATATCTGCAGCAGTAATGGCATAATCGAACTCAATTGTTCCTGTTTCCGTAGGGTCTAATGTTCCTGATATTATCGCTAAATTAGACACACCTAGCATAACATCTGAAACTGTAATATTACTTACTGTAACATCTCCTGTGTTTTCAACAGTAAATGTATATGTAATAATATCACCTTCATTCACACGGCCATCTACTCCTCTATCTACAACTGCAGTTTTTAACAACTCAATCATTGGGTAAACATTAGGGTTTACTGTGATATAAACCGTTGCTTGATCACAGGCTTGTGGTACTCCATTATCACAAACTTCATATACAAAACTATCTGTTCCGCTAAAGTCTGGGTTTGGTGCGTAAACAAACGTACCATCAAGGTTTAACACTAATGTTCCGTTCTCAACACCAGTAACTGGTATTGTGTTCACCGTTGGTGTATCGCCTTCTGGATCGGTATCATTATCTAATACGTTACCTGTGATATCCATATTTGGATTACCGTTATAAGCATCATCATTAGCATAAGTATCATTATCTATTCCGTTTGATGGATCTACAGTTACAGTTACCGTAGCTGTATCACAAGCTTGTGGGCTACCTGTATCGCAAACCTCGTATGTGAATGTATCTTCACCTACAAAACCGGCATCTGGTGTATAAGTAATAGTTCCATCTGCATTTTCTACTATCGTTCCGTTTACTGGGTCGGTAATCGATCCTGGAGTTATACTTAATGGATCACCTTCTGGATCAACGTCATTTGCTAAAACAACAACATCTACAGGACTTCCTGCTTCCGTTGTAGCAGTATCACTATTAGCAATTATTTCGTTCTCCGCTGTATTTGGATCGGCCAAAACTTTAATAGTCACCGTAGCCGTATCACAAGCTTGTGGGAAACCATCATCACATACAGTGTAAGTGAAGGTATCTGTTCCGGTAAACCCTTCAGCTGGTGTGTAAACATAATCACCATTTGGACTCATAACTACAGTTCCGCCTTCCGTACTTAACGGACTATAATCTGACACTGTTTGCGTATCGCCTTCAGCATCGATATCATTAGTAATCACATTTCCATTTACTGCTACGTCTTTAAATGTATTATTAACGTCATTGATTGCATCCGTCGTTACAACAATATAAGTAATCGTTACCGTCGCATCGTTAGATTGATTGCCATCATTATCTTCTACATTATAACTGATAACTGTTGGGTCTTCTGTAAATGTTGTTAACGGTGTGAAAGTGATTGCTCCTGTGGTTTCATCTACACTCCATGTTCCTTCGTTTGGTACTGCGAAACTTGTAATGTCACCATTAGCATCCGTTACGATACTTGTTGCGCCTACTGGTGCTACTAAACTTACCGTTGTTGCATCTAATTCTCCATCAGGATCTGAATCTGCTAAGCCACCATTTGTTACTAATGGGTCGATGCTTACTGCGCCTGCCGCATTGGCTAAGCTCTCATCATTCTCTGCTGTTGGTGATTCTATAACGTAATCTACTGTTACCGTTGCGGTATCACTTAAACCTGTTTGGGTTTCTGTTAAGGTATATTCTATTGGCGTTGGATCGTTTGTGAAACCTGTTTCTGGTGTGAATGTTAAATCATCCGTTGCTGGATCGTAAACCCATGTTCCTTCGTTTGGCACCACTAAGGTTAATGGATCACCGTCACCATCTGAATCTGTTGGATCTAGACTAATTACAGCGTTTCCTGTTAATGGTGTGGTATCGACTACACTGCCATCACTTAAAGTATCATTCCCTGAGATGTTTGGTATAATAGCATCGGTTCCTGTCACTTGGTTAGCAACACTATTGTCTTCAGCTACTGGTGGTACTTCATCATAAGTTACCGTGATATTCGCTGCATTTGATGTATTACCCTCTGCATCTTCTACTGTATATGTAATCGCTGTTGGATCCGTGGTGAAGCCTACTTCTGGTGTAAAAGTTAATACGCCTGATGCATCTACACTCCATGTCCCTTCGTTTGGAACGACTAAAGTCGTCTCTTGAGTGCCTGGAGTGGATGGATCTAAATCTATTGTACTTGCTACAATCGTATCGCCATTAGTATCGTCTGATACAATATTGAATACCGCTGGACTACCTACTGTATTGCCATCGCTTACATTGTCTTCTGCTACTGGTAAATAATCGATTGTAACCGTCGCATCATTAGATTGATTGCCATCATTATCTTCTACATTATAACTGATAACTGTTGGGTCTTCTGTAAATGTTGTTAACGGTGTGAAAGTGATTGCTCCTGTGGTTTCATCTACACTCCATGTTCCTTCGTTTGGTACTGCGAAACTTGTAATGTCACCATTAGCATCCGTTACGATACTTGTTGCGCCTACTGGTGCTACTAAACTTACCGTTGTTGCATCTAATTCTCCATCAGGATCTGAATCTGCTAAGCCACCATTTGTTACTAATGGGTCGATGCTTACTGCGCCTGCCGCATTGGCTAAGCTCTCATCATTCTCTGCTGTTGGTGATATAGCATCATAATCTACTGTTACCGTTGCGGTATCACTTAAACCTGTTTGGGTTTCTGTTAAAGTATATTCTATTGGCGTTGGATCGTTTGTGAAACCTGTTTCTGGTGTGAATGTTAAATCATCCGTTGCTGGATCGTAAACCCATGTTCCTTCGTTTGGCACCACTAAGGTTAATGGATCACCGTCACCATCTGAATCTGTTGGATCTAGACTAATTACAGCGTTTCCTGTTAATGGTGTGGTATCGACTACACTGCCATCACTTAAAGTATCATTCCCTGAGATGTTTGGTATAATAGCATCGGTTCCTGTCACTTGGTTAGCAACACTATTGTCTTCAGCTACTGGTGGTACTTCATCATAAGTTACCGTGATATTCGCTGCATTTGATGTATTACCCTCTGCATCTTCTACTGTATATGTAATCGCTGTTGGATCCGTGGTGAAGCCTACTTCTGGTGTAAAAGTTAATACGCCTGATGCATCTACACTCCATGTCCCTTCGTTTGGAACGACTAAAGTCGTCTCTTGAGTGCCTGGAGTGGATGGATCTAAATCTATTGTACTTGCTACAATCGTATCGCCATTAGTATCGTCTGATACAATATTGAATACCGCTGGACTACCTACTGTATTGCCATCGCTTACATTGTCTTCTGCTACTGGTAAATAATCGATTGTAACCGTCGCATCATTAGATTGATTGCCATCATTATCTTCTACATTATAACTGATAACTGTTGGGTCTTCTGTAAATGTTGTTAACGGTGTGAAAGTGATTGCTCCTGTGGTTTCATCTACACTCCATGTTCCTTCGTTTGGTACTGCGAAACTTGTAATGTCACCATTAGCATCCGTTACGATACTTGTTGCGCCTACTGGTGCTACTAAACTTACCGTTGTTGCATCTAATTCTCCATCAGGATCTGAATCTGCTAAGCCACCATTTGTTACTAATGGGTCGATGCTTACTGCGCCTGCCGCATTGGCTAAGCTCTCATCATTCTCTGCTGTTGGTGATTCTATAACGTAATCTACTGTTACCGTTGCGGTATCACTTAAACCTGTTTGGGTTTCTGTTAAGGTATATTCTATTGGCGTTGGATCGTTTGTGAAACCTGTTTCTGGTGTGAATGTTAAATCATCCGTTGCTGGATCGTAAACCCATGTTCCTTCGTTTGGCACCACTAAGGTTAATGGATCACCGTCACCATCTGAATCTGTTGGATCTAGACTAATTACAGCGTTTCCTGTTAATGGTGTGGTATCGACTACACTGCCATCACTTAATGTATCATTCTCTGAGATGTTTGGTATAATAGCATCGCTTCCTGTCACTTGGTTAGCAACACTATTGTCTTCAGCTACTGGTGGTACTTCATCATAAGTTACCGTGATATTCGCTGCATTTGACGTATTACCCTCTGCATCTTCTACTGTATATGTAATCGCTGTTGGATCCGTGGTGAAGCCTACTTCTGGTGTAAAAGTTAATACGCCTGATGCATCTACACTCCATGTCCCTTCGTTTGGAACGACTAAAGTCGTCTCTTGAGTGCCTGGAGTGGATGGATCTAAATCTATTGTACTTGCTACAATCGTATCGCCATTAGTATCGTCTGATACAATATTGAATACCGCTGGACTACCTACTGTATTGCCATCGCTTACATTGTCTTCTGCTACTGGTAAATAATCGATTGTAACCGTCGCATCATTAGATTGATTGCCATCATTATCTTCTACATTATAACTGATAACTGTTGGGTCTTCTGTAAATGTTGTTAACGGTGTGAAAGTGATTGCTCCTGTGGTTTCATCTACACTCCATGTTCCTTCGTTTGGTACTGCGAAACTTGTAATGTCACCATTAGCATCCGTTACGATACTTGTTGCGCCTACTGGTGCTACTAAACTTACCGTTGTTGCATCTAATTCTCCATCAGGATCTGAATCTGCTAAGCCACCATTTGTTACTAATGGGTCGATGCTTACTGCGCCTGCCGCATTGGCTAAGCTCTCATCATTCTCTGCTGTTGGTGATATAGCATCATAATCTACGGTTGCCGTTGCGGTATCACTTAAACCTGTTTGGGTTTCTGTTAAGGTATACTCAATTGGAGTTGGATCATTGGTATAATTAGATGTAAATCCATCTACTATAGTTTCTGGAGTAAAAACAAGCTCACCAGTTGATGTATTATAGTTCCAAGTTCCTTCGCCTGGTACCACTAAGACATCTTGATCTCCTGCTGTGTTAGGGTCTAAATCTACTGTTGTATTTAATACTGTAGCTGTAGTTATTCCATCACCTAATAAATCATTAGATAAAATATTTATCGGTGTACTTGGTTGAGTAGTTGTATTACCCGAATTACTATCTGCATTAGCTACTGGTGGCTCAATAACCACAATAGTTACTACTGCATCAGCACTACAATTTGAAGGATTTAACTCCTCACAAATATTATAGTTAATGGTATATCGTCCTGCCGGTGTTCCTGCTGGCACACTAACATCTCCTGTTAATGGATCAACTTCTGGAACTATTCCCGTTGCAGGAACTGGTCCTGAACCTCCATCAAAAAACATTCCTGATGTTAAAGTAATGTCGATTTCATTGATATCTGTTGCTACTCCATTTAGAGTATCATCACCTGTACCCGCTAATATGTTACCCAAATTAGCGTTTCCATCTTCACTAAGCACCGGGCTTGCAGTATAATCATCATTTGTAGCAACTATTGCTGGTGCCTCTACGACTACAGTTACTGTTGCATTACTACAATTACTTGAATTTCCTATTTCACAAATAGTATATGGAATAGAATATGTTCCTGCTGGTGTTCCTGCTGGTACACTTACATCTCCAGACGCACTAATAATTGGAGCTGTTCCTGTAATTGGATTACCATTTACAGTTGCAGGTGTTGGGTACGTTATCGCTACATCTGCCGTAGTAACAGGATCTCCATTTAAAGAATCGTCTCCTGTACCAGTTAATATATTTCCTAGGTTAGTATTCCCTTCGAAACCATTTACCCCTGAATAATTATCGTTTGCTGCCGCAATTACTAATGAATTAACAGAAACAGTAGCATCTAAAACATCCCCTGCTATAAGTGTATCATCGGTATAATCTCCAGAAGCTGCAGTTGTTGTATTAGTCACTGTACCACCTGCGGCTTCTGCATTAATGTTAGCTGTTATCTCTAATGAAGCCGAACTACCGCTAGCTATTTCACCTACAGTCCATAGGCCTGTAACTCGATTGTATGTTCCACTACTATTATCACTTACGTAAGCTACATTATTTGGCAATACATCTGATAAGGTCACATTCTTATCAACACTACTACCTATATTACTTACATTAATAGTAAACACAACATCTTGACCAATTGACGCCGTAGTAGGCGAAACGGATTTTGTAGTTACTAAATCTGCAACACAGTCTGTTATGGTGTACGCAATAGTTATGGCATCTGTTCTACAACCTGTAACTGTATTTTCTACGGTTGCATATATATTACCTGTTCCTGCAGGATACAACTCTGTTGATGTCCAAATACCACTTGTATTTGGTAAATTGGCAGGTGTTGTTAACGCTGCATTTTTCCAAATTTTAATAATTTCATCATCACTTAAAGTATTCCCAAATGTTACTGATAAATATTCATCTGAACAAATTTCTAGTTCACTAGAAGATATTACCGGATCTTCTATATATCCTACAGTAACATCTACTGTATCTGTAGAAGTACATCCGCCAGGACGTGTAATTTCCACTTGATATGTAAAGGTTGTTGTTGCCGCTAATTTTGGCCCTCCATAAACGAAATTTGGTTGAGCTGTTGTTGGAGCATCTAAATACGTAATATCATCAGTTGCTGTTAACCCTGTCCATACATAAGTATAATCTGGGTTATTAGGCGAACCTAATTCAACACTACTACCTGCATAAGCTTCGCAAACTGGTACATTTGAACCTCCAATACCAGTTAACACACTTGGCGACCCCATACTTACACTTGCAGGCACACAAATACAAGGATTTTCGTCTACCTTCATTACTAATAAAATATTACAAGCCTGAGTTGGAGTAGCTGTAAACTGAATACTTTCTGAAATTGATCCTCCAGCCGGTATCGCAGATGTGATAATATGACTACCTAATTCTAAATCGCCAGCATCATAAACACCATCTAGATTCACATCAAAATATGCTCCAATAGTTGCAGGTGCAGTCACCTCAACATCAGAAGTATTATCAATTGTAAAGGCTGCTGTTATTAATTCATCTAAAACAGTTACACTTCCTATTGCAGAGTCTAAATTAATAACGACTGCCGCCTTTTTGATATCTAAAGATTCGCTAGACGTACCTGTGGCAATTAAGTTACCACCACAAGATGTACCTCCACAACTAGCACCTGTATCATTTTGTATGTACGCAAGATAACTTACTGTAGCATCCTCTTCGCAATATCCCGCATCTGGTATGATATCGAATTCGAATTCAGTTTGATCTTGATCCAACAAACCTGAAGGATATTTAACAATTAACTCATTAGGTGATGAACTTACATATGTTAAAACGTTAGCTCCAAGATTAACAAACGACCCATCTACATATGTTACTCCCGTTGGTAACACCACTCTTCCGTAATCAAAATCACCAGTACTAGCCCCTGGACTAGATGGTAACTCTGAGATTGTCGTAAAAATATTAATTGTTTCTTGAGATGAACAACCATCAATATGCCCTCCATCAGGATTTGCAAAATCTGGTAAAGATATTGTTGACAAAGCATCGTAAGTAGCGTCTAAGCCTATTATTTCAATTCCGTTTGATACTGACTTACTACCATTACCAACGGTTGGTTCTCCACAAGGTACATCTCCAGAAACAGTAAAAGTTAACGGTGAATTAGAAACAAAATCACATGTTGTTTGCAATGTATACCTAACAATTACTTTTCTATCATTTACAGAAGGCCCTACAGCTCCCGTACCAGGAATACCTCCATATAGAGGAGTCATTGCTGAATGAATAATAGGAGAAACATAAGTATCACCTCTAGATATCGTGCTCACTAAGTCCTCCCAGTTATTACTACCTGCAGGATATTCGGCTTCAATCTTTGTTATACTCACTGCACTTGCTCCATTAAACAGAGTTAATGATGATTCCGGATTAATGGTTGTCGCTACTTGAGCACTACTATATTCCACATCATAAATAATAGTATCACACATTGCAAAAGGACCTACTGGCTGAGGCTCAGCTATAGTTTGCTGTACTTGGCCAGCAGCAGGTTGCAATGTTAATTGTACAGTATTATCATAACAAACCGATGACACATCTCCATAGTTTGTTGGGTATGCATCACAATCCCAACCTAAACTAAAATCTACAGGAACATCGGTACAACTAGTATAAGTTGCACTAACTCTAATATCTTTTGTTTCTCCTGCATCTAAATTACCTATTTCTACATAACTATCGTCTCCAACTTGTACAATATTTAATGGTATTGATGAAGAAGTAATATCTTCCGCCCCTACTATGGTTATATTAGAATTTGCAGGTATTTTAATCCAGTTAAAACCTACATCTCCAGTAGAAGAACTATTGTTAACTACTCTGAGATCAAAATCTGCTTCAGGACCAAACCCTACAATAATAGCACTTGATAAAGGCTGAAAAATAAAAGTTGGTTTTGTGTAATATAATCTTGCTGACGGTGTTCTTGTTAATAGTTGTTCCGGCAAAGGTGTTTCGGTATAAGCCATATGCTGAACAATACTTGTAGATGTTATAATAGGAATAGGTAATCCTTCCGAAGCATCTTTTAATTCACAACTACCTTTTACTAGTACCTGCATTCTATAACTAACAGATGATGTTTGATTCTGATCTCTGTATCCAGCCGCTCTATTTGGTGTTACCGTATAAGTATTCACTCCTGGCGTACCAAGCGCTGGAGAAATATCTAATTCTCCCGTGCTCACATAAAAATAGCCCTCATTATTATATTGCCTAACATCCAATATTTTCGCTCCATCCGGAATTGTAATTTCCGTAGATTGAATCATGGTAGTTGGTCTATATTCTCCAGTATGTAAATGTGGTGAATTTGAACGCGTATAATCATTTATAAGGTTTGCCCAAACTTCAGCACAATATTCAAATGTACTATTTGCAACTCCGTAAGATAAGTTATCAGGTCTTAAGTAAGCTACTTGATCACCCCAATCAAAACAGCTTAGTCTTTCATTTGGTATGCCATCATTATCATTATCATTTGCTACATTACTTGTACTTCCTGTTAATGTTTCATCAACATAATATCGACCTCTAAAACCTGATAAAATGTGGTATCCAAAATTAGTATAAGTATCTGTAGTAAACTTATATTTAAAATTCACTTCAAACGTGTCTTGATCCTCTATTAACCCACCAACTATAGGATCTGAAAGCGCACTCGACAAATCATAATCTAATGTATGAGTATTACCACTAGAAGTTACAATAGGCGCGCTTACCGGTAACTCCAGTGTTGTACTGCCTCCAAATTTAGTAATTACAATAGTACCAGAAACAAACTCTATATCATTTGCTCCTGCCGTTAACCCATCTGTAGTATAATTTTGTATAAAATGTAAGTTATCTGATGATAAGCTAGACATAAACCCAGAGGTTTCTACCACCATTTCATCTCCTGCTAAATATTTATCTAGTTCATAAACAGGTGAACCATCAGGATTCGTGCTTGTTAAATCTACTTTAGAAGTCATCGTATTATCTGACCAACCTGCTGTAATTCTATACGCATCTAAACCTGTAATATTTGGACCAGCACAAGGAGGATTACATGAATGTTCTATAATTGGTTCGAAGTTCCCACAATGAATATCTCTTTCAAACACTAGGTTTCCTCCAGGAGCATCGTATAATTTTAAACTAGTTTCATAAGAAATATTAATAACGCTAGTAACACCTCCTAATTCCAACTCTGCACAATTCATCACAAGAGGAAAACGTGCAAAAAAATCGCTAAACTCTCTAAGTGTAAAACCACTTAAGATATCAGTTGAAGTGTAAGAAATAACATTAGTACCAGCTTCTGGTAAACCAACAGTATAAGTACCATTTGCCTGACTAAATTCTGGAGGTGATCCTGCAACTAAATCTACACCTCTAGGCACTTCTATAGATACTGTAAACTCACTATCTCCGTTACTATTAATCATAGCATGATCATTATGATTAAAGTTTGAATACAAATAAGGCCTTAAAGCTACCTCAAAAGGCACAAGCTCCTCTATATCTGTATCCTGCTCGAAAACCGTAGCATTATTATAATCTCTAATAAAGTTATTATACCCTAAATCTACACCTTCAGTTGGTCTTGCAGAATCACATTGATCTTTGGTAAGCGCATCAACAAATACATGTTCCCATTGCATATAATCAAACCGACCTGTACCACAATTATTATCTCGAGGCAAAACCTCATAATCAAATTCAATTACAAAAGAATCTCCCGGAGCAAGATCGTCATAATAATTATCTCCATCAATATCTTGCAAGCCGCCTACACCATCAACATCTACATTTATATTGGTATTTGGCAACAATGCATGAGTTGAAGTAGTGGATGTGGAAGAATTATCTGACCCCCAATCTTCCGGTGTGAACGGAACCTGAACAGTTTCACTACCTAATGAAAAGTTACTAAAAGATCTAACATTATATCTAGTAGTTCCCCAGTGCGGGTTGTTATTATAGCTTGTAGTTCCAGATTGATTATTTGACCCCAGGGCTACATTAATTAAAATATCTTTTGCAAAACCAGCAGCAGCAGTTGCTGAAGCCGTATTAGTTATTTTTAACCTGACATGGTTTACACCTGATATGTTTCGATGATTTTCTAAAATATCAATATCTAATTCTGGATTATTAGCACCAAACAAAACATTTCCTTCTGTAATTTTTGATGATTGACAAGTCCACTCTACCTGATGTTGAATACCAGTATCTATACAATCTTTTAAAGTAAAACTCTCTTCAAAAACCAAAGACTCTCCTGCATCAAAAAAACCATTTCCATCCTCAAAACCAGGATTTCCTCCACTATAATTAGGGTTAGATGACAAATTAACAATGTAAGTATTTGTTGTTACCCCCGCGCCATCTGTACTGGTTGTGCTAGGAGGAATAACATTTCCTAAATAAGAAAAAGAATACGCGTTAACACTAGATCCTAATTTAATAGTATGCAATACTTCTTGAACTCCTGCATTACCTCCATTAAAATCGGTTACTTCTCTGGTATGAACAAAAGAACCGACGGTACCATTTACTGGTGTTATATTACTTATAGATACCGAAGCTGCCAATAAATCATAATTAGCTAACAAAGCATTGGTATCTGTTGCTGTTTGAACACCCGGGAAGCCTGTTTTTACATAGCTAATTTCTGCTGTATCCTTAAATGTATTTCCGTCTTCTTTATAAGTAACAGCAGCACAACCAGCAGTTCTTTCGAAAGTAAATTGAATATAATCCCCTGCATCCCATAATTCTGTTTCTATTCCATTATTGAATATGGAAAATATAGGTGCATTTAAATCACTTATATCATCCTCTGCTAAAACATATACATTAGCTGAAGGCTGAACAGTAACATTATTATTATCAGTAATAGCAAAAGATGAAGGCGTATAAAGCACACCCGGAGGCAATTGAACCTTAACCCTGATAGAGTGTAATTGCTGAGGCGCACCTTTTATAGATTGCACTATAATCTCATTTGATGTTCCTAACGTTTTTAAAGCTTCAACAGAATTTTGTTGCCCGCTTACATACACTAACCTTACATCGCCGTTATTATTATCGGAACCACCTGCTCCAAATTGAGCAAATACAGAACCAAGTGTAAACATAAAAAAAGCTAAGAACAACATCATGTTTCTAGCTTGTTTTTGGTTAACCTTATCGAATTTTAAGGATTGTAATTTTGATTTCATATTTATTATCTATTAAATAATTTATTATTTAGGGAAAGAGCTTTAATTCTGCTTGCCTTATACTGTACTCTTAATTTTGGTGTATTTTAAACTGTAGATTTTTGGCATGTTTTTAAGATTAAGAAAACATCTTAAAATATTACCGCGCACAAAATACATGTAAATCATACCACAAAAATACATTTGCCTAATAGATTTTTCTAACTCAAAAAAAACAATAGAACACCTTAAAACGGACATTTCATCGATGTTATCACTTTTTTTAGACATGAACACCACAATTA
The DNA here is from genome assembly GCF_009796825.1 of Algibacter sp. L3A6. GTDB lineage: Bacteria > Bacteroidota > Bacteroidia > Flavobacteriales > Flavobacteriaceae > Algibacter. The sequence goes on along the minus strand of NZ_CP047030.1, from coordinate 2,222,585 downwards.
ATCTTATTTACCTTGTTAAATAAATCATAATTATTTGTTTGGTAATTTGAACAATATTTTTAACTTGTTGCTGTAAAGCAAGAGCTACATTTTATTGGAGTAAAAAACATAAAACTGAAATTAATGTGACTTACACAAACAAAATTGTGTCTTATAAAAAAAGCAATAATCTTGAGAACCTCAAAACACAACATTGATAGCGACATTTTTGATTTTACAGCCTATTTGAACCCAAATAGCCAACCTGAATATGTAGAGATAGAAGGTTTAAAAATCAAGATTTTAATTATAGAAGATAATTTGAGAATAAATCAAAATTACGACCAAATTCTAAGTCCTAATTTCGATTTTGTTTTTTCATTTAATAGCTTACAAGCTTTAGAAAGAACAAACCAAAATCAGTTTAATTTGATTTTGAGCAATGCTATAAAACCTATAGTAAATGGTGAAACATTAAAAAAAGAAGTTCTTAATTTCTCGAAAGACGTTAATAATGATGATGAAATTATTCCTGTTTTAATTATTACCACTAAAGATATAAAAGATGAAAGCTTAGAAGATTTAAACATGAACAACTATGTTATAAAACTTTCTAATCAAAAAAAAATAATATCTAAAATAAAGCTTTACACCAATAATCCAGACTCCTCTATAAAGGTTACAAAAAAGAAAAGTAACACCTTCCATGCTATACTAGATCTTATAAAAATCAACCTTTCTAAAGAAGATTTTAATGTTAATTTACTATCGCACAAAACAGGTTATAGCCAAAGACAATTATCTAGAATTGTAAAAGCAGAAACAAACAAAACGCCTGTAAAGCTAATATTAGAATTGCGCCTCAAAAAAGCATACGAATTATTATCTACCGATAAGAATATAAAAATAAAAGAAGTACAATACAGTATTGGCATAAACAGCTCATCGTACTTTAGTAAAAAGTTTAAAGAACAATTTGGTTATACGCCAAGCGACTTCTCAAACGCATCTTAGTTTTAGAATCTTTAGTTTATTATCCCCTTAAACATCATTGATCTTTAAAGATCAATGATGCTAAAAAAACACCTCTTTTCTACATAAAGCATACTTTGTTATGTAACCCAACTTAAACCTTTTACATATTCCTTAATATTAAAACGTTAAAAGGACAGCAAAAACTAGATAAAAAATTAGATAAATGCAAAAAAGTCTTATATTTGCACGCTTGAAAGAAAAACTTTCAAGCTACATAACAATCATTTACAATAATATTAGAATGTATTTATCTAAAGAAGAGAAACAAGAGATGTTTGCCAAACATGGCAAAAACAAAAGCGATACTGGTTCTGCAGAAGGACAAATTGCCTTATTTACACAAAGAATTGAGCACTTAACTCAACACTTAAAAAAGAATCGTAAAGATTATAACACTGAGCGTTCTTTAGTAATGTTAGTAGGTAAAAGAAGAAGCTTACTTGATTATTTAATCAAGAAAGATGTCTTAAGATATCGTGCAATAGTAAAAGAATTAGGATTAAGAAAATAATCTCAATAAAAAAACCACGCTTTTCAGCGTGGTTTTTTGTTATATATTAACTCGATTTGAACGAGTATAAATTTCAAATTATAAGAAGCTAGATCCCAAAACGAGTTTGGGACAAAAAGTTTTTCATTGGTCGCACACACACAACAACTACACACAACAACACAACGACCATTGTTTAACATAATTTGAGTATATTGTATGCTCGAATTACAAGAAAAAATTTATGATTCCAAAAGTGTTTAAAGAGGTTATTGACCTTGGGGACGGTAGAGAAATCTCTATCGAAACCGGAAAATTAGCAAAACAGGCCCACGGTTCTGTTGTTGTTCAATCTGGAAAATGTATGTTACTATGTACAGTTGTTTCCAATTACAAACAAAGTGATGTTGACTTTTTACCTTTAACGGTAGATTATCGCGAAAAATTTGCTGCAGCTGGACGTTACCCAGGTGGTTTCTTCAAGAGAGAAGCAAGACCTAGTGATGGTGAAGTTTTAACCATGCGTTTAGTGGATCGTGTTTTACGTCCATTATTCCCAAAAGATTACCACGCAGAAACACAAGTAATGATTCAGTTAATGTCTCATGACGATGATGTTATGCCAGAAGCTATGGCTGGATTAGCCGCTTCTGCTGCTATTCAATTATCAGATTTACCGTTCGAATGCGCAATATCTGAAGCTAGAGTTGCACGTGTTAATGGTGAATTCGTAATCAACCCAACTAGAGCACAATTAGCAGAGTCTGACTTAGAGATGATGATTGGTGCTTCTGCTGATTCGGTTATGATGGTTGAAGGTGAGATGGATGAAATTTCTGAAGAAGAAATGGCAGACGCCATCAAATTTGCTCACGAAGCAATTAAAGTACAAATTGATGCACAATTGCGTTTAGCGGAAGCTTTTGGTAAAAAAGAAGTTCGTGAATATGCTACTGCAGAAGTTAACGAAGATTTACAAAAAAGAATACACGAATTAGCTTACGATAAATGTTACGCTATTGCAAAGAAGGGAACTTCTAAAGCAGAACGTAGCGCTGCATTTGCTGAAGTAAAAGAAGAAGTTAAAGCATCTTTTACTGAAGAAGAAATGGCAGAATTTGGACACCTTGTTGGAGGATACTACAGCAAAGCGGAAAAAGAAGCGGTACGTGAATTAACATTAAGCGAAGGTTTACGTTTAGACGGAAGAAAGACTGATGAAATTAGACCAATTTGGTGTGAGGTAGATTACCTACCTTCTACTCACGGTTCTTCTATCTTTTCTCGTGGAGAAACTCAAGCATTAGCTACAGTAACTTTAGGAACATCTAGAGATGCTAATAAAATAGATATGCCATCTTACGAAGGTGAAGAGAATTTCTATTTACATTACAACTTCCCTCCTTTTTGTACAGGTGAAGCTAGACCATTGAGAGGAACATCTCGTAGAGAAGTTGGTCATGGTAACTTAGCGCAACGTGGTTTAAAAGGAATGATTCCTGCAGATTGTCCTTACACTGTACGTGTTGTATCTGAAGTACTAGAATCTAACGGTTCTTCTTCTATGGCAACGGTATGTGCTGGAACAATGGCTTTAATGGATGCTGGTGTTAAAATGAAACGCCCTGTTTCTGGTATTGCTATGGGATTAATTTCTGATGGTGATCGTTACGCAGTGTTATCTGATATTTTAGGTGATGAAGATCACTTAGGAGATATGGATTTTAAAGTAACTGGTACTTCTGAAGGTATTACAGCTTGCCAAATGGATATTAAAATTAAAGGATTAAGCTACGAAATTTTAGTGAATGCACTAAAACAAGCTCGCGAAGGTCGTTTACATATCTTAGGTAAAATTACAGATACTATTGCTGCACCTGCAGAAAGCGTTAAAGATCATGCGCCTACTATGGTAACGCGTCGTGTACCTAACGAATTTATTGGTGCTTTAATTGGACCTGGAGGAAAAGTAATTCAAGAAATGCAAAAAGAAACTGAGACTACTATCGTTATTAACGAAGACCCAGTTACTGAAGAAGGTATTGTTGAAATATTAGGTGTAGGTTCTAAAGGTATTGATGCTGTTATGGCAAAAATCGATTCTTTATTATTTAAACCAACTGTTGGTAATGTATATGAAGTAAAAGTAATCAAAATGTTAGATTTTGGTGCTGTTGTAGAATATATGGATGCACCAGGAAACGAAGTTTTATTACACGTAAGTGAATTAGCTTGGGAACGTACTGAAAATGTATCGGATGTAGTTAATATGGGTGATGTTTTTGATGTGAAGTATTTTGGACAAGATCCAAGAACACGCAAAGAGAAAGTATCTCGTAAAGCTATTTTACCAAAACCAGAAGGTTATGTTGCAAGACCACCAAGAGATGATAAACGTTCTGGTGGACGTGATAACAGAGGTGCTCGTGACAATAGAGGTCGTGACAACCGTCGTGATGACAGAAAACCAAGAGAAGATAAAAAAGAAGATTAATTTCTTTTAAAATCTATAATTACTAAAGCCTGTTTCAATATTTTGAAACAGGCTTTTTTTCATGCTATAAAATCAAGATTATTTGAATATCACAGTAATAGAATAAACGAACTTATTGATGCAAAAATTGATGCTAAATCTTATTTTAGTGATGCTCGATTGAACAACAAAAAAGTAATTATTGAAAGCACTGTTACAATAAGAATTGAAGACTAGATTACCCCCCTTTTCAAAGCCCATTATATACTCGTTATAATGGGCTTTTTTTTTGAATAAATAGAACATTTAACACTTCTAATTTATTTCCCCAAATTCCGAATTAATCAAAGAAAACAACCTCTTTATTAATTAATCACAACTAAACCTCAATTACACGAAATAACCCTCAATATTTACAATTTTTACGCCCTTTTTTTAAACTTATCTCATTGTTTACTTCTTCAACATTTAACAATTAGGCTCGATTTTAACATTTATTTATTAAGAAAAATTCATTTTTCATACAAAAAATAATTAAACCAAAAACATCGACAAAAAACACTTTTTATTCGATAAAAAGCAAATTTTAAATACGAAATATTGTTTTTATCGATAAAATTCAATTTCTTTGTGTTGTAATGCGTTAAAAACCAAAATATTCCACCATGAAAACACTATAAGATAATACTTACATTGTAATATGCCTAAACAATTTTTTTTTGACTTTAGTCGTTTTTACTTGTTAAATGTGACATTTCGTAATTTACTGTGTCTATGTAATTGTACATTTGATTCCCCTTAAGAACAGAATTATGAAAACAAAACTACTTTTAATAGCTTCTCATCCCCTCTACGAAGAAGACTCAAATTAAAGATTCAAAAAATTACAAAGTCAAACTTACTGTTCAAAAAACTTAGAGGTAATAAACACGCCGTCTAATTTTCTAAAAAACACTTAAGCTATTGCGCCTCAAAAAAAACATATTCAATGTAATTTTAGATGTTACTGTTTTACCGAGTAAAAAGGTCACTTACAAAGACCATCTCTCAAGGTATTTTAAATCAGATAATTTATTATCAATTTTTATACCCAAACGAAGTATCCAGGTTAACTACATCCAAAACCATTTAGAAGAAAATTATTTATAGTTGCTTTAAAAATATTATTATGAAAGTAAATTACTTACCAAGATTAACATCACCAAATAAAGCGTTAACATTTATCGCTTTATTGTTGTTAGTATCGGTTTCATCATTTGCACAAATTGGTGTGCAATCTCCTTCGATTCGAGAGAATGTCACCTTTCAATGGTCGGACATCCAAGATATCGATAGCGATGGCACAATTTCAGACACTGAAAATAATCGCCCTGCAACAATCGAATCGATTACAGTAAATGGTGCTGTTTACAACACATTCGCTGTACCATCAGGATACCAACTTACTCGATTAGGACCAGGCGGAAATGCAATAAATGAGATATTTGGAAATGGCCTTAGTGTTATTAAATCTAGTGCAACCGCAACATTCGACCCTACCGATAATACTCCATGGGATGATGATGCGTTAGCAACTTTTGAATCTAAAAACCTTAACCGTTATTATACATCTAATGGTAATGGTGATAATATTTGTGGTAATTTTAATAAAGCCAACGGTATTAACGGATCTGCTGAAACAGATGCTCAAATGCAAACGCTTTTTTACGACCCAGCTTTACCTTCTAACGATGGAGGTATACTTGCTGTTACAGAAAGAGGTGGAAATAACTGTTTCTACATTCGCTTATTCGGAACACTTCCAGGAAGTACTGTAGAACAACCGCTTGGAGACACTTTTGTAAGAAGTGTTGGAGATAATAGAGGTGTTGGATTTAAAGCACCAAAAAATAATAATACCGATTATTGGACATCAGGGCGTGAGCAAGATAATGATCAAGATATAGCAATTGCTCTTTTTAACTTAAATACAATTGCACCTACGGGCTCAAAAATTTCGAGAATTAGATTTATTTCTGCTTCTAAAGATGATGGTGATGGTAAATTTTTCGTTTTACAACGTTACGCACAACCGCAAACCGATTTTGGATGTATTGATCAAGGCACATTTAATGGACAGATTGATAATTCATCAAGTGTACCAACAGGCTCTACTTACGAATTAGTTTCTGGGCCTTCTCCTTCTGGTCTTGGATTTAATTTAAACCCTGACGGATCTTACACTTACACGTCTTCTCCAAATTATGAAGGAAGCGTATCGTTTACATATAGAGTAAGACTTCCTGCTCCAAATGACGGTATTACAGATACTAATACGGTAACCCTTACATTTAATACATTACCGGATGATCCTGCATTAGACATAGTATGTAACGAAACTTCTGGAAAATATAATATAAATATTACAAGTCCTTTAGGGTCACAATACGAATACAGCTCTAGTTTAGTTAACGGAGGCGCTTATCAAAGCTCTCCAAATTTTAACGATTTAGGCCCCGGAACTTACAATTTTAGAATTAAAAATATTAATAGTGGTTGTGAAAGTAATATCATCTCCACAACTATCACTTCTGAAGATTTAGGAGCTGTTATTTCTAAAAATACATCTGTAGATTGCTTCGGCGAATCAACAGGAAGTATTGATCTTGATGTTAGTGGTGGTTACCCTCCATATACATATTCATGGAGTAACGGTGCTACAACTCAAGATTTAACAAATGTACCTGCTGGAAATTATAATGTTGATATCACAGATGCTTCTGGATGTACATTTATATTTGCTAGAGCTATAATTGTAGACCAGCCTAATGCTATAACAGCTAGCGCGGCACAAGATAGCCCGGTGGTTTGTTTTGGAGAAGCTAATGGTTCTGCTACTGCAACGCCCGCTGGTGGTAATGGAAATTATACCTACTCTTGGGATAATGGTGAAACTACGGCTACTGCTACAGGCTTAAATGCTGGTTCGCATACCGTAACTATTACAGATGATAAAGATTGTACCACTACTGCAACAGTAACAATCGCACAACCTAGTGCTGCATTAACTGCTACTGCTACACAAGATAGCCCAGTGGTTTGTTTTGGAGAAGCTAATGGTTCTGCTACTGCAACGCCTGCTGGTGGTAATGGAAATTATACCTACTCTTGGGATAATGGTGAAACTACGGCTACTGCTACAGGCTTAAATGCTGGTTCGCATACCGTAACTATTACAGATGATAAAGATTGTAGTGCAACTGCAACAGTAACAATCGCACAACCTAGTGCTGCATTAACTGCTACTGCTACACAAGATAGCCCAGTGGTTTGTTTTGGAGAAGCTAATGGTTCTGCTACTGCAACGCCTGCTGGTGGTAATGGAAATTATACCTACTCTTGGGATAATGGTGAAACTACGGCTACTGCTACAGGCTTAAATGCTGGTTCGCATACCGTAACTATTACAGATGATAAAGATTGTAGTGCAACTGCAACAGTAACAATCGCACAACCTAGTGCTGCATTAACTGCTACTGCTACACAAGATAGCCCAGTGGTTTGTTTTGGAGAAGCTAATGGTTCTGCTACTGCAACGCCTGCTGGTGGTAATGGAAATTATACCTACTCTTGGGATAATGGTGAAACTACGGCTACTGCTACAGGCTTAAATGCTGGTTCGCATACCGTAACTATTACAGATGATAAAGATTGTACCACTACTGCAACAGTAACAATCGCACAACCTAGTGCTGCTTTAACTGCTAATGCTGCTCAAGATAGCCCGGTGGTTTGTTTTGGAGAAGCTAATGGTTCTGCTACTGCAACTCCTGCTGGTGGTAATGGAAATTATACCTACTCTTGGGATAATGGTGAAACTACGGCTACTGCTACAGGCTTAAATGCGGGTACACATACCGTAACTATTACAGATGATAAAGATTGTACCACTACTGCAACAGTAACAATCGCACAACCTAATGCTGCATTAACTGCTACTGCTACACAAGATAGCCCGGTGGTTTGTTTTGGAGAAGCTAATGGTTCTGCTACTGCAACGCCTGCTGGTGGTAATGGAAATTATACCTATTCTTGGGATAATGGTGAAACTACTGCTACTGCAACGGGTTTAAATGCGGGTACACATACCGTAACTATTACAGATGATAAAGATTGTAGTGCAACTGCAACAGTTACAATAGCACAACCTAGTGCTGCATTAACTGCTACTGCTACACAAGATAGCCCAGTGGTTTGTTTTGGAGAAGCTAATGGTTCTGCTACTGCAACTCCTGCTGGTGGTAATGGAAATTATACCTATTCTTGGGATAATGGTGAAACTACGGCTACTGCTGCAGGCTTAAATGCTGGTTCGCATACCGTAACGATTACAGATGATAAAGATTGTACCACTACTGCAACAGTAACAATCGCACAACCTAGTGCTGCATTAACTGCTACTGCTGCTCAAGATAGCCCAGTCGTTTGTTTTGGAGAATCTAACGGTTCTGCGACTGCAACGCCTGCGGGTGGTAATGGAAATTACACCTACTCTTGGGATAATGGTGAAACTACGGCTACTGCTACAGGCTTAAATGCTGGTTCGCATACCGTAACTATTACAGACGATAAAGATTGTACCACTACTGCAACAGTAACAATCGCACAACCTAGTGCTGCTTTAACTGCTAATGCTGCTCAAGATAGCCCAGTGGTTTGTTTTGGAGAAGCTAATGGTTCTGCTACTGCAACGCCTGCTGGTGGTAATGGAAATTATACCTACTCTTGGGATAATGGTGAAACTACGGCTACTGCTACAGGCTTAAATGCTGGTTCGCATACCGTAACTATTACAGATGATAAAGATTGTAGTGCAACTGCAACAGTTACAATAGCACAACCTAGTGCTGCCTTAACTACTACTGCTGCTCAAGATAGCCCAGTGGTTTGCTTTGGAGAAGCTAATGGTTCTGCTACTGCAACGCCTGCTGGTGGTAATGGAAATTATACCTATTCTTGGGATAATGGTGAAACTACTGCTACTGCAACGGGTTTAAATGCGGGTACACATACCGTAACTATTACAGATGATAAAGATTGTAGTGCAACTGCAACAGTAACTATTACAAAACCTAACGAGGCTTTAGCTGCTTCAATAACAACAATAACAGATGTATTATGTAACAGTGAAGCTACGGGAAGTATCGATATCTCTGTTATTGGTGGTACTGCTCCGTATACATTCGTTTGGAATGATACTAATAATTCAACTACAGAAGATTTATCTAATGTAATTGCAGATGCTTATAATGTAACTATTACAGATGCTAACGGATGTACAACTTCTATTGGAGCTACAATTTCTGAACCAACTAGCCCACTTAGTTTAAACATAACTAAAATAGATGCTACTACAGCACAAGGATGTGCTAACGGTGAAGCAACAGCTATAGTTTCTGGTGGTACTGAAGGATACACTTATCAATGGAGTGCTTCTGCTGGTAATGTGACAACAGCTACTGCTACTAATTTATCAAATGGCACACACAGTGTTACTATTGCAGATACTAATAATTGTGAATTAACACAAAGTATTGTTATCGAATGTGTAAATACTTGTGATGCTGAAATCGCAATAACTAACGTTACTGATGTACTTTGTACTGGTGATGCTTCTGGAGCTGCAACAGTAACAGCAAACTCTGACGCTAACCCAAGTGCTACTTTTACATTTACTTGGTCTAACGGGCAAATTGATTCTGGTGTAACATCAAGTACACTTAGTGCTATAAATGCTGGTGTGTATTCTGTTAGCGTAGCTATCGACGGAACAGTTTGTCAAGCTGTAGAAGAAACTATTTCTATTATAGAACCTAGTAACGCTTTAAATATTACAGCTACAACTACAGACGAATTAGGACCAAACACTGGTGATGGTACTGCTAGTACTTCAACTACTGGTGGTGTAGAACCATATACATATTCTTGGTCACCTAACGGAGAAACTACAGATGCTATTACAGGACTTAACGCTGGTAATTATACTGTAACCGTTACCGATGCTAACGGATGTACTGATAGTACAACAGTAACCGTTAACCCTGGAAGTTGTCTTAACTTATCAGTAACTGGCGCTTCTACTCCTGCTGTTTGTTTTGGAGAAAGTAATGGTAGCATTACTGCTACTGTAACTGGTGGATCTGGAAACTTTACTTATGCTTGGGATACCATCTCAAATACAACTGCTACAGTTAGCGATTTACCTGCTGGAGATTATACTATCACTGTAACAGATACTACAACATTATGTACTACAAGTACAACTATTACTATTAACGAGCCTAATGTTTTAAGTTCGGCTATAGCAATCTCTAACATATTATGTAGAGATGATGCAACTGGTTCTTTAGATTTAGCTGTTAATGGTGGTACTGCTCCTTATACCTTTAATTGGGATAATGGAGATACAACTGAAGATTTAATTAATGTTATAGCAGGAACTTATTCTGTAACTATTACAGATGCAAATGGATGTATTACTACAGACGCTGCAACTATTATTCAACCAGACTCTAATGTATCTGCTTCAATAACAAATCAAACAAATGTAAATTGTTTTGGAAATGCTACTGCTGAAGTAACTGTAAAAGGAGATGGTGGTATAGCACCTTACTCATATTCTATTGATAATGGTGTTAATTACATTTTAGACGGAACCTTCAAAGATCTTGCTAACGGAAATTATACTGTTATCGTTTTAGATGCTAATGGATGTGCTTTTAATCAAGATATTATTATAACACAACCAGATGCTGAATTATCTGCCTCAATTGCAACGGTAACCGATGTACTTTGTAACAGCGAAGCAACTGGAAGTATAGATATTAATGTAGTTGGTGGTACTGCTCCATACACTTTTGTTTGGAACGACACCAATAACTCAACAACTGAAGATTTATCAAATGTTATCGCTGGTGCTTATAATGTAACAATTACAGATGCCAACGGATGTACAACTTCTATTGGTGATACAATTTCTGAACCTACTAGCCCAATTAGTTTAAACATAACTAAAATAGATGCTACTACAGCACAAGGATGTGCTAATGGTGAAGCAACAGCTATAGTTTCTGGTGGTACTGAAGGATACACTTATCAATGGAGTGCTTCTGCTGGTAATGTGACAACAGCTACTGCTACTAATTTATCAAATGGCACACACAGTGTTACTATTACAGATGCTAATAAATGTGAATTAACACAAAGTATTGTTATCGAATGTGTAAATACTTGTGATGCTGAAATCGCAATAACTAACGTTACTGATGTACTTTGTACTGGTGATGCTTCTGGAGCTGCAACAGTAACAGCAAACTCTGATGCTAACCCAAGCGCTACTTTTACATTTACTTGGTCTAACGGACAAATTGATTCTGGTGTAACATCAAGTACACTTAGCGCGATAAATGCTGGTGTATATTCTGTTAGCGTAGCTATCGACGGAACAGTTTGTCAAGCTGTAGAAGAAACTATTTCTATTACAGAACCTAGTAACGCTTTAAATATTACAGCTACAACTACAGACGAATTAGGACCAAATACTGGTGATGGTACTGCTAGTACTTCAACTACTGGTGGTGTAGAACCATATACATATTCTTGGTCACCAAACGGAGAAACTACAGATGCTATCACAGGACTTAATGCTGGTGATTATACTGTAACCGTTACCGATGCTAACGGATGTACTGATAATACAACAGTAACCGTTAACCCTGGAAGTTGTCTTAACTTATCAGTAACTGGTGCTTCTACTCCTGCTGTTTGTTTTGGAGAAAGTAATGGTAGCATTACTGCTACTGTAACTGGTGGATCTGGAAACTTTACTTATGCTTGGGATACCATCTCAAATACAACTGCTACAGTTAGCGATTTACCTGCTGGAGATTATACTATCACTGTAACAGATACTATAACATTATGTACTACAAATACAACTATTACTATTAACGAGCCTAATGTTTTAAGTTCGGCTATAGCGATCTCTAACATATTATGTAGAGATGATGCGACTGGTTCTTTAGATTTAGCTGTTAATGGTGGTACTGCTCCTTATACCTTTAATTGGGATAATGGAGATACAACTGAAGATTTAATTAATGTTATAGCAGGAACTTATTCTGTAACTATTACAGATGCAAATGGATGCATTACTACAGACGCTGCAACTATTATTCAACCAGACTCTAATGTATCTGTTACTATTAGTAATCAAACAGATATTGTATGTGAAGGTTTAGGTACAATAATAGCAGAAGCTACTGGAGGTATCAGTCCTTATTCTTATTCTATTGATGGCGGAACTAACTACCAAACAAATGGAACATTTTCTGATTTACCTGAAGCCAATTACACAATAACAGTAATCGATGCTAATGGGTGTAGTACAACAGTTACTACTGAAATCCTTATTAACTGTACAGATGCTATTGCCGATATCAACAACACATTCGTTGGACAACCCGTAACTGGTAATGTATTAACCAACGATGAAGATTTCGAAGGTGATAACCAATCAGTAACTGCTAACACGCAACCTGCTAATGGTTCTGTGGTTGTCAATTCTGATGGAACATATACTTACACGCCTAATCCTGATTTTACTGGTGAAGATACTTTTGAGTATACAATCTGTGATGATGGGAATCCTCAAGCTTGTGATACTGCTACAGTTTATATTGAAGTATTACTAGTAAGTGGTCCTGAGAATGAAGCGCCTATTGCTAATGCTGACACAACTACAACGCCGGAAGGAACTCCAATTTCAATCCCTGTGATTGCAAATGATTTTGATCCTGATGGTGATACAATCACTGTAACAGAAACTACAACTCCGGATAACGGAACAGTAACACTGAATCCTGATGGAACAATTACTTATACACCTAATGACGGTTTCATTGGTGAGGATACATTCACTTACACTATTTGTGATGATGCTAATCCTGCACTTTGTGATACGGCTACGGTTACAGTAACTATTCAACCTACAGATGCTCCAAATACAACTAATGCTAATGATGATGCATACACAACAACTCCGGATGCTGTGATTTCACAAAACGTTTTAGTTAATGATAATGATGTTGAAGGTGACAACCAGACAGTAACAGCTAACACAAACCCAACTAACGGTACAGTAAAAGTAGCGCCTAACGGTGACTTTACCTATACGCCGAACCCTGGGTTTGTTGGAACAGATATGTTTACTTATACCATTTGTGATGATAATGCTGAGCAAGCTTGTGATACAGCTACCGTTTACATTACCGTTGGTGGTATTGAAAACACAACCGATGCTATTGCCGATATCAACAACACATTCGTTGGGCAACCCGTAACTGGTAATATATTAACTAACGATGAAGATTTCGAAGGTGATGCACAAACAGTAACTGAGAATACACAACCTGATAACGGTACTGTGGTAATGAATCCTGATGGAACATATACTTACACGCCTAATCCTGATTTTACTGGTGAAGATACTTTTGAGTATACAATCTGTGATGATGGGAATCCTCAAGCTTGTGATACTGCTACAGTTTATATCGAAGTATTACCAGTAAGTGGTCCTGAGAATGAAGCGCCTATTGCTAATGCTGACACAACTACAACGCCGGAAGGAACTCCAATTTCAATCCCTGTGATTGCAAATGATTTTGATCCTGATGGTGATGCTATTTCTGTAACAGAAACTACAACTCCGGATAACGGTACAGTAACACTGAATCCTGATGGAACAATTACTTATACACCTAATGACGGTTTCATTGGTGAGGATACATTCACTTACACTATTTGTGATGATGCTAATCCTGCACTTTGTGATACGGCTACGGTTACAGTAACTATTCAACCTACAGATGCTCCAAATACAACTAATGCTAATGATGATGCATACACAACAACTCCGGATGCTGTGATTTCACAAAACGTTTTAGTTAATGATAATGATGTTGAAGGTGATAACCAGACAGTAACAGCTAACACAAACCCAACTAACGGTACAGTAACAGTAGCGCCTAACGGTGACTTTACCTACACGCCGAACCCTGGGTTTGTTGGAACAGATATGTTTACTTATACGATTTGTGATGATAATGCTGAGCAAGCTTGTGATACAGCTACCGTTTACATTACCGTTGGTGGTATTGAAAACACAACCGACGCTATTGCCGATATCAACAACACATTCGTTGGACAACCCGTAACTGGTAATGTATTAACCAACGATGAAGATTTCGAAGGTGATAACCAATCAGTAACTGCTAACACGCAACCTGCTAATGGTTCTGTGGTTGTCAATTCTGATGGAACATATACTTACACACCTAATCCTGATTTTACTGGTGAAGATACTTTTGAGTATACAATCTGTGATGATGGGAATCCTCAAGCTTGTGATACTGCTACAGTTTATATCGAAGTATTACCAGTAAGTGGTCCTGAGAATGAAGCGCCTATTGCTAATGCTGACACAACTACAACGCCGGAAGGAACTCCAATTTCAATCCCTGTGATTGCAAATGATTTTGATCCTGATGGTGATACAATCACTGTAACAGAAACTACAACTCCGGATAACGGAACAGTAACACTGAATCCTGATGGAACAATTACTTATACACCTAATGACGGTTTCATTGGTGAGGATACATTCACTTACACTATTTGTGATGATGCTAATCCTGCACTTTGTGATACGGCTACGGTTACAGTAACTATTCAACCTACAGATGCTCCAAATACAACTAATGCTAATGATGATGCATACACAACAACTCCGGATGCTGTGATTTCACAAAACGTTTTAGTTAATGATAATGATGTTGAAGGTGACAACCAGACAGTAACAGCTAACACAAACCCAACTAACGGTACAGTAACAGTAGCGCCTAACGGTGACTTTACCTATACGCCGAACCCTGGGTTTGTTGGAACAGATATGTTTACTTATACGATTTGTGATGATAATGCTGAGCAAGCTTGTGATACAGCTACCGTTTACATTACCGTTGGTGGTATTGAAAACACAACCGATGCTATTGCCGATATCAACAACACATTCGTTGGGCAACCCGTAACTGGTAATATATTAACTAACGATGAAGATTTCGAAGGTGATAACCAATCAGTAACTGCTAACACGCAACCTGCTAATGGTTCTGTGGTAATGAATCCTGATGGAACATATACTTACACGCCTAATCCTGATTTTACTGGTGAAGATACTTTCGAGTATACAATCTGTGATGATGGGAATCCTCAAGCTTGTGATACTGCTACAGTTTATATCGAAGTATTACCAGTAAGTGGTCCTGAGAATGAAGCGCCTATTGCTAATGCTGACACAACTACAACGCCGGAAGGAACTCCAATTTCAATCCCTGTGATTGCAAATGATTTTGATCCTGATGGTGATACAATCACTGTAACAGAAACTACAACTCCGGATAACGGAACAGTAACACTGAATCCTGATGGAACAATTACTTATACACCTAATGACGGTTTCATTGGTGAGGATACATTCACTTACACTATTTGTGATGATGCTAATCCTGCACTTTGTGATACGGCTACGGTTACAGTAACTATTCAACCTACAGATGCTCCAAATACAACTAATGCTAATGATGATGCATACACAACAACTCCGGATGCTGTGATTTCACAAAACGTTTTAGTTAATGATAATGATGTTGAAGGTGATAACCAGACAGTAACAGCTAACACAAACCCAACTAACGGTACAGTAACAGTAGCGCCTAACGGTGACTTTACCTATACGCCGAACCCTGGGTTTGTTGGAACAGATATGTTTACTTATACCATTTGTGATGATAATGCAGATCAAGCTTGTGATACAGCTACCGTTTACATTACCGTTGGTGGTATTGAAAACACAACCGATGCTATTGCCGATATCAACAACACATTCGTTGGGCAACCCGTAACTGGTAATATATTAACTAACGATGAAGATTTCGAAGGTGATAACCAATCAGTAACTGCTAACACGCAACCTGCTAATGGTTCTGTGGTAATGAATCCTGATGGAACATATACTTACACGCCTAATCCTGATTTTACTGGTGAAGATACTTTTGAGTATACAATCTGTGATGATGGTAATCCTCAAGCTTGTGATACCGCTACAGTTTATATCGAAGTATTACCGGTAAGTGGTCCTGAGAATGAAGCGCCTATTGCCAATGCAGATACAACTACAACGCCAGAAGGAACTCCAATTTCAATCCCTGTGATTGCAAATGATTTTGATCCTGATGGTGATACCATTTCTGTAACAGAAACTACAACACCAGATAACGGAACAGTAACGCTGAATCCTGATGGAACAATTACTTATACTCCTAATGACGGTTTCATTGGTGAGGATACATTCACTTATACCATTTGTGATGATGCGAATCCTGCACTTTGTGATACCGCTACGGTTACAGTAACGATTCAACCTACAGATTCTCCAAATACAACTAATGCTAATGATGATGCATACACAACAACTCCGGATGCTGTGATATCACAAAACGTTTTAGTTAATGATAATGATGTTGAAGGTGATAACCAGACAGTAACAGCTAACACAAACCCAAATAACGGTACAGTAACAGTAGCACCTAACGGTGACTTTACCTATACGCCGAACCCTGGGTTTGTTGGAACAGATATGTTTACTTATACCATTTGTGATGATAATGCAGATCAAGCTTGTGATACAGCTACCGTTTACATTACCGTTGGTGGTATTGAAAACACAACCGATGCTATTGCCGATATCAACAACACATTCGTTGGGCAACCCGTAACTGGTAATGTATTAACTAACGATGAAGATTTCGAAGGTGATGCACAAACAGTAACTGAGAATACACAACCGGATAACGGTACAGTGGTAATGAATCCTGATGGATCTTACACCTATACCCCTAATCCTGGTTTCACAGGTGAAGATACTTTCGAGTATACAATCTGTGATGATGGGAATCCTCAAGCTTGTGATACTGCGACTGTATTTATCGAAGTATTACCAGTAAGTGGCCCTGAGAATGAAGCGCCTATTGCTAATGCTGACACAACTACAACGCCGGAAGGAACTCCAATTTCAATCCCTGTGATTGCAAATGATTTTGATCCTGATGGTGATGCTATTTCTGTAACAGAAACTACAACTCCGGATAACGGTACAGTAACACTGAATCCTGATGGAACAATTACTTATACACCTAATGACGGTTTCATTGGTGAGGATACATTCACTTACACTATTTGTGATGATGCTAATCCTGCACTTTGTGATACGGCTACGGTTACAGTAACTATTCAACCTACAGATGCTCCAAATACAACTAATGCTAATGATGATGCATACACAACAACTCCGGATGCTGTGATTTCACAAAACGTTTTAGTTAATGATAATGATGTTGAAGGTGATAACCAGACAGTAACAGCTAACACAAACCCAACTAACGGTACAGTAACAGTAGCGCCTAACGGTGACTTTACCTACACGCCGAACCCTGGGTTTGTTGGAACAGATATGTTTACTTATACGATTTGTGATGATAATGCTGAGCAAGCTTGTGATACAGCTACCGTTTACATTACCGTTGGTGGTATTGAAAACACAACCGACGCTATTGCCGATATCAACAACACATTCGTTGGACAACCCGTAACTGGTAATGTATTAACCAACGATGAAGATTTCGAAGGTGATAACCAATCAGTAACTGCTAACACGCAACCTGCTAATGGTTCTGTGGTTGTCAATTCTGATGGAACATATACTTACACACCTAATCCTGATTTTACTGGTGAAGATACTTTTGAGTATACAATCTGTGATGATGGGAATCCTCAAGCTTGTGATACTGCTACAGTTTATATCGAAGTATTACCAGTAAGTGGTCCTGAGAATGAAGCGCCTATTGCTAATGCTGACACAACTACACGCCGGAAGGAACTCCAATTTCAATCCTGTGATTGCAAATGATTTGATCCTGATGGTGATACAATCACTGTAACAGAAACTACAACTCCGGATAACGGAACAGTAACACTGAATCCTGATGGAACAATTACTTATACACCTAATGACGGTTTCATTGGTGAGGATACATTCACTTACACTATTTGTGATGATGCTAATCCTGCACTTTGTGATACGGCTACGGTTACAGTAACTATTCAACCTACAGATGCTCCAAATACAACTAATGCTAATGATGATGCATACACAACAACTCCGGATGCTGTGATTTCACAAAACGTTTTAGTTAATGATAATGATGTTGAAGGTGACAACCAGACAGTAACAGCTAACACAAACCCAACTAACGGTACAGTAACAGTAGCGCCTAACGGTGACTTTACCTATACGCCGAACCCTGGGTTTGTTGGAACAGATATGTTTACTTATACGATTTGTGATGATAATGCTGAGCAAGCTTGTGATACAGCTACCGTTTACATTACCGTTGGTGGTATTGAAAACACAACCGACGCTATTGCCGATATCAACAACACATTCGTTGGACAACCCGTAACTGGTAATGTATTAACCAACGATGAAGATTTCGAAGGTGATAACCAATCAGTAACTGCTAACACGCAACCTGCTAATGGTTCTGTGGTTGTCAATTCTGATGGAACATATACTTACACACCTAATCCTGATTTTACTGGTGAAGATACTTTTGAGTATACAATCTGTGATGATGGGAATCCTCAAGCTTGTGATACTGCTACAGTTTATATTGAAGTATTACTAGTAAGTGGTCCTGAGAATGAAGCGCCTATTGCTAATGCTGACACAACTACAACGCCGGAAGGAACTCCAATTTCAATCCCTGTGATTGCAAATGATTTTGATCCTGATGGTGATGCTATTTCTGTAACAGAAACTACAACTCCGGATAACGGTACAGTAACACTGAATCCTGATGGTACAATTACTTATACGCCTAATGATGTGTTTATTGGCGAGGATACCTTTACTTACACTATTTGTGATGATGCGAATCCTGCGCTTTGTGATACCGCTACGGTTACAGTAACGGTGCAACCTGAAGATGCTCCTAATACAACTAATGCTAATGATGATGCATACACAACCACTCCGGGTGCTGATGTCACTCAAAATCTATTAGTAAATGATAATGATGTCGAAGGTGATAACCAATCTGTAACGGCGAATACACAACCAAATAATGGTAGTGTAACTGTAGAGGCTAATGGAGACTTTACATACACTCCTAATGATGGTTTCTCTGGAACGGATAGCTTCACTTACACAATATGTGATGATAATGCTGACCAAGCTTGTGATACTGCTACTGTATTTATTACTGTGGGAGGTATTGAAAACACAACCGATGCTATCGCTGATATCAATAACACTTTTATTGATCAACCTGTAACTGGAAATGTATTAACAAACGATGAAGATTTCGAAGGTGATGCACAAACAGTAACTGAGAATACACAACCGGATAACGGTACAGTGGTAATGAATCCTGATGGATCTTATACCTACACCCCTAATCCTGGTTTCACAGGTGAAGATACTTTCGAGTATACAATCTGTGATGATGGGAATCCTCAAGCTTGTGATACTGCTACAGTTTATATTGAAGTATTACCGGTAAGTGGCCCTGATAACGAAGCGCCTATTGCCAATGCAGATACAACTACAACGCCGGAAGGAACTCCTATTTCAATCCCTGTGATTGCAAATGATTTTGATCCTGATGGTGATACTATTTCTGTAACAGAAACTACTGACCCTAATAACGGAACAGTAACACTGAATCCTGATGGAACAATTACTTATACACCTAATGACGGTTTCATTGGTGAGGATACATTCACTTATACCATTTGTGATGATGCGAATCCTGCACTTTGTGATACCGCTACGGTGACAGTAACTATTCAACCTACAGATGCTCCAAATACAACTAATGCTAATGATGATGCCTTTTTTGCTTCAACATGTGGAAGTCTTACAGGTAATGTATTTGTAAACGATAATGATATAGAAGGTGATACGCAAACAATAACAACGACTACAGTAATAACTACTGAAGGTGTTACAGTTATTATTGATGCTAACACAGGTGAGTTTACTTACACTCCTATATCAGTAGACTTTATAGGAAATGATTCTTTCGTTTATAGTATTTGTGATGATAATGCTGACCAAGCTTGTGATCAAGCAACGGTTTATTTATCAATAACAGATTCTACGCCTCCAAGTATTATCAACTGTTCTATTAATGATGAAACTATTGAATGTGCTGGGGATGATAATGAAAGTCTTGCTACTGCGTGGAACGATGCTAATATTGCTGCTTTAGAGCTTTGTGCTACCGATGCTTGTGATTCAACATTTAGTGGTCAAGTTACTTCAGACTATAATTTTGATAACTTAGTTTCTACTTGTGGTGCTAGTGGTACAATTACTGTAACATATACTATTGCTGATGCAAACAACAATACAACAGAGCTTGTTGCAACGTTAACTATTGCAGACACTATAGCTCCTACTCCAACAACTGACATTGACGAATCATTGTTAGTAAATTGTGAAAGCGTACCAGAAGTTCCTACAATTGAATTTACTGATAACTGTTCATCGAGTGTAAATGTTGTTTTTGAAGAAACAAGTTCATTTGATGAAAGCAATCCTTCAGATTACGAAATAGTAAGAACATGGACTGTAAATGATGACTGTGATAATATCGCAACTTATACGCAAACAATTTCAGTTACATTAAACGATTTCATTACAACTGTTAATGAGAGAGCTTGTTCTGATGATGGAACAATCGACTTGAATGATTATTTAGAAAATGACCAAGTAGGTGGAACCTGGACAATTACTCAAGGTAACGCAAACCTAGACGAGAGTACATTCAACCCTGAAAATGTAGAGTTAGGTAATTATATCTTTAGCTACACTAGCGCTAACAACGGTTGTTTAAACACTACTGAGGTTGTTATAGAAATTCATGATGAATGTATCGTTCTTCCTTGTGGAAAAGATGATGTAATTATTTCAAAAGTTGTAACACCTAACGGTGATGCACAAAATGAATTCTTTACAATCACTGGAGTAGAAACTTGTGGATTTGTTGTTGACTTAAAAATATTCAACAGATGGGGAGCCAAAATCTACGAGAACTCTAATTACCAAAATAACTGGAATGGAACTTCTCATAAATCGTCTGTAGGCGGTGCAGATAAAGTACCAAACGGAACATACTACTATATTATTAACCTAAAAAACAGTGGATTGGCACCTATAGCGAAAGCATTTTACGTAGGTTCTAAATAAACCCAAATATATTATGAAGTCATTAAAATTAAAACTCATTATTTTTATACTGGCCAACAGCTGGATTGGAGTAGCACAACAGCTACCCCAATTCACACAGTATATGTATAATACAATCTCCATAAACCCAGCTTACGCTGGTAGTAGAGAAACTTTCAGTATTGTTGGTTTACATAGAAGTCAGTGGGTTGGCGTAGAAGGCGCTCCTACTACACAAACATTGTCTATGCATACGCCATTAAGAAACGACCGTATTGGTGTAGGTTTGTCTTTTATCAATGATGAACTTGGTTATGAAAACTTCTCATATTTATACGGAGATTTTTCATATACGCTCCCAATAGGTTTAAAAGCTAAATTAGCATTTGGTCTAAAAGGTGGTTTTACACAATACCATATTGATCAATCTATTTTAAATGATCCAACTGTTATTAACGATCAATTTTTTGATGATGTTTCTAATAGATGGAGTCCCAATATAGGTCTTGGACTTTATCTACACACCAACAAATGGTATGTTGGACTGTCTGCTCCTAGAGTTCTAAATACAGATTACAATAATGGTGGAAATGGGACTATTGATTACGTCGCTTTAGAACGTATTAGTTACTACGCAACTGGTGGTTATGTTTTCGACTTAAGCGCTACTACTAAATTTAAACCTGCTGTTTTACTTAAAGCAACAAATGGTGCTCCTTTATCTTTTGATATGACGGCCAACTTTTTGTTCAATGATAAATTTTGGTTAGGTGGTTCTTATAGAATTAACGAATCTGCAGCTGCTCTTGGTTTTATTACCGATTTGCAAGTATCCAAACAAATGCGTATTGGCTATGCTTACGAGTATCCGCTATCAGAATTAAACACGTACACAAGTGGAACTCATGAGATCTTACTTATGTTCGAAGTCTTTAAAAGTAAACGTATTAAATCTCCTAGATTCTTCTAAAAAACATATTATGAAATCAAATTTATTACTAATTATATTTACTATTTACGGTTCTATAATGTTCGGTCAAGTAAAGCTAGCCGATAGGTTTTTTGATAACTATGGTTATGTAAAAGCAAGTGAACTGTACCAAAAAGCTTTTGAAGATGGTGATGATAGCGAGCATGTTTTAACACGTTTAGGCGATTGTTATTACAACAATTCTAATTCGGAAAAAGCGGCCACCTGGTATGGGAAGGCTGTAAATAAATACGATGATATCTCATCACTATATTTATTTAAATATATTTCAACTTTAAAGAGTATTGGGCATTATGCTGAAGCTGATATTTGGTTGAAAAAATATTTACTACTTCAAAATGACGACACTAAAACTAGCGAAAACAATTCTGAAGATTTATTAAATTACGAAGAACTTAACACCGTTGATAAGTCGTTATATATTACAGTAGAGAACTTATCGATCAACTCTAAATTTTCAGATTTCGGTTCATTTGTACAAAACAACACACTATACTTCGCCTCTTCTAGAAGACTCGATGAAAACAAAAAATACGGTTGGAATAAAGAACCATTTTTAGATATTTTTGAAGTTGCTGTTAAAGAAAAAGCTTATGAGTTAGAATTTGGATCTCCGCATTTAATTAAAGCTTCAAAAGTAAATACAGATTATCATGAAGCTACTATTACTATTTCGAACGATGGTAAAACAATGTATTTTACTAGAGATAACGTAACAAAAAGAAACGAATTAAATTTTGACAAAAAAGGGACTACTCATCTGAAAATTTATAAAGCGAGTCTTATTGATGGTCAATGGTCAAATATTGTAGAATTATCAATTAATGACGAAGTGTTTTCAACAGGGCACCCTAGCTTAAGTGCTGATAATAAAAAATTATTTTTTGTATCAGATAGAGAAGGTGGTTTTGGACAAACTGATATTTATGAAGTTGATATTCTTCCAAACAATAAATTTAGCGAACCAAGAAACTTAGGACCAAGAATAAATACTGAAGGCCGAGAAATGTTTCCTTTTGTAAGTCAAGATAGCACATTCTACTTCTCTTCAGACGGTCGTTTGAACCTTGGATTGTTAGATATATTTAAATCGAATATTATTAAAGATAGCTTATCTCTACCTCAAAATTTAGGTGCGCCTTACAATAGTGGTTATGATGATTTTGCTTATTTCGCAGATCCTTCTGATAAGAATAAGCGTAGTTATTTCTCATCTAACAGACCTGGAGGAGTTGGTAATGATGATATTTACACAGTATATTCAAAAGTCTGTTTTCAAAACTTAACAGGTACTACCAGAGATAAAAACACCAATGATGTTTTAGGCAACACCATTGTTAAACTTATAGATGAAACAGGAAAAATAATTGAAGAAGTTGTTACTACCGAAAATGGAGCTTATGAATTTACCCTTGAGTGTAATAAAAACTACAGTCTTGTAGGAAGTAAACCAGGATATGTAGACGATAAAGCTAACTTCAACACAAGCGATAAAAATGAAATTGAAGTTGAACAAGATTTATTTTTAGCTTCATTAGTTGTCGGAAATCAAATTGTTATTAAGCCTATCTTTTTTGATTTTAATAAATCTAACATTAGACTTGACGCTCAATACGAGTTAGAGAATATTGTAGATGTATTGAGAGCGAACCCAACCATGGTTATAAAAATTGAATCGCATACGGATAGCCGAGGAAGAGATAAATACAACTTAAGCCTATCAGATAGGCGAGCAAAATCTACTAGAGATTATATACTTTCTAGAGGTATTAAACCAGAGCGTATAGAAAGTGCTATTGGTTATGGAGAAACACAATTACTGAACAAATGCAGTAATGGTGTTCGATGCACCCAAGAGGAGCATCAATTAAACAGACGATCTTATTTTTACATCTTGAAGAAATAAAATTACTCAACCATTCTAAAAAAATCACAAGCTTTATAGTTTGTGATTTTTTTTTGTTCATTAATTAATGTTTCTATCAAACCAACAATGAAAATTATATGCTAGTATTTTACAAATCCCGATATTACAAACTCTTAAATTTAAAGGGCTTTTTCTATATTGCATTAAGTTTACAAAAATATGCTCAACCTCTTTATTAAATATAAACACCCCACTCCTATTTCTAATATATTATGCATTTTAATATGCGGAATAATAGCATTTAATAGTTCTGTTATAAATGCTCAAGAGCAAATTAATGAACCTCAACAAGTAGAGGCACTTTTATTAAAATCGAAAGGACTAGCTCAAACAAATATTGATAGTTCCTATTTTTATGCTACAAAAGCTACTGAAAAATCTAAACTAATTAAGAACGATACGTTGTTGGCAAAATCTAATTTACAACAAAGCAGTCTTCTCATTTTTAAAAAGGAGTTTTCTAAATCGGACTCTTTACTACAAGAAAATCTTACCAAGATTTTGCCAAAACACATTAAAGGGTTAACCATACACAACCTAGCAACTATACAATACTATAAACAAGATTTTCAAAAAGCATTAGAACTTTATGTTCAAGCCGCCGGCATTTTAGAGCAAACAAAAAAAACAGAGCAGCTTGTTAGCACATATTCTAATATTGGTGCTATTAACGCTTCATTAAAGAACTATAAAAATGCTCAAATTTATTTAGAACGCGCTTTGGCTTTAAGTGATTTTGATGAAGTTGTAAAACTTCAAATTCTAGTTAATTTATGTAATATCTACTACAACGAAAAGCAGTTTAAAAAATATACCGAAAGTATTTTTAAAGCAGAAGAACTTGCTATTAAATACAACTCTAAAAATACATTATCTACTATTTATAATAATTTAGCAATCTATTTTACAAACGATGGAGCAGATTATAATAAAGCGGTTTCTTATGGGAAAAAAGCAATTGCATTAAAAAAAGAACTTAATAGCACCAACACCCTCAACGTGACTTACAATAATGTAGGCAATGCTTATCTGAAAAGACAAGAATATCAAAAAGCTATCAGTTTTTTAGACAGTGCTAGCATTGGTGCTCAAGGTCTTTTAAAATCTTACATATTCAATAATCTTAAAGAATCTTACCTCGGCTTAAAGCAATATAAAACAGCTTTACATTATGCCGATTTAAAGGATAAAATTAAAGATTCTATTACTAACCAAAAGCAAAAAGAAAGTGTAGCCGAACTAACAGAAAAGTACGAGTCGGAGAAAAAAGAACAACGTATTAATATATTAGATACCGAAAACAAGCTACAAGCCCTTACTATTAAACAACAAAATTACCTACTTGCAGCCTTAGCACTTTTTGTTTTACTTATAATCATTTTGGGTTATTTTGGATTTAAAAGTTACAAAATACAACAACAACTAGACAAGGTTCTATTGCAACAACGCTTAAGAAAAATGCAATTAAACCCGCACTTTTTATTCAATGCTTTACAAAGTATTCAAAATTTTATTCATCAAAATGACAAAGAAAAATCGAGTTCATATCTTACTAGTTATTCGAAATTAATCAGATTGGTTTTAGAAAAATCTGATGACGATTTCATTACCGTTGAAGATGATAAAGCAGCCATCGAATCTTATCTTACATTGCAACTACTTAATTACAACAATACGTTTTCATTCAAAATAAACATTGAAGAATCGGTAGATGAAGATTTTGATATGTTACCCACATTAATAACGCAACCCTTTGTTGAAAATGCCATATTGCATGGCTTGAAGAATAATGACAACGGTATTATTTCAGTAAAATACTATAAGCTAGATTCGATTTTACACGTTTCTATAACCGACAACGGAAAAGGTTTTGAAGCCAAAAAAGATGACTCTAACCGATTGCACAAATCTATGAGTATGGAAATTATAAAAGAACAATTAAAAAACCTCAACAAATCATCGAAAGACTTTAAAGGCGATATAGAAGTAAAAACAACTTCTAATGGCACTCAAGTCCTTTTAAGTTTTACAACAATGTAAATAGAGTATCTTTGTCTGCATATGGAAACTATATCTTGCTTTATTGTAGAAGACGATCCGCAGGCCTTTGCCTATGCGTCGTCTATTATAGAAACCTATCAACACATAAAAATAGTTGGTACTTCTAATACAATTAAAGAAGCCGCAATGCTAATAAAAGAACTAAAGCCAAACTTTATTATTTTAGATGTTTTTCTAATTGACGGTAATGCTTTTGAGTTTCTACCTCTATTTGATAATATTGATTTTAAAATCATTTTTACAACCTCGTATGCTAAGTTCGCCATTGATGCTTTTAAGTTTAGTGCTTTAGATTATCTATTAAAACCTTATGAAAAGAAGGACCTAATTCTGGCTATAGATAAAGTTGTAAGTGATCTTGAAAAAACAAATTACCAGCAGCAATTAAGCACATTAATGCATAATATTTCCAATAAAGAGCAATTTTAAAAACTACAGATGCTATCCATGTTGTGGATATTAAGGATATTTTATATGCAAAATCAGATAATAACTACACCTCTTTTTTGTTAGTGGATGGTAAGAGTATATTAGTGTCAAAACCGCTTAAATCTTTTGATGAAAAACTAAAAGAACATCGTTTTTTTCGTGTTCACCAAAGTTTTTTAATAAACTTAAATTACATTACCTCTTTTAATAAACGCAGTGATGAAGTTGTTCTAAATGGAAACCATGCTATTCCAGTTGCTCAAAGTAGGAAAAAGAATTTACTTAATTATATTGATGAATTGTTCTAAAACCTCATCGTTTTTCACTTTTCAACAAAGACAAAATTTCTAGAATTCTCTTAAAAACCTATCTATTTCTAAATGCTTTATGGTGAATTCTCATTTGTCTAAATTTTCATCTTTAATAAATTTACATTTACTTCTTAGAAACAGAAACACCAATACGTCCTCTACCCTATTCCCTTCCTGCTGAAAAATCATATTTCTAAACAAAAATAACTATTTAATTTTCCAAAAAGATGAAAAAAACGATAACAGTATTTGCTCTAATTGCTATTTGCTCATTAATGCAATCTTGCTATGTGATGAAAAAATCTGATGATTTTTACAAAATAGAAACATCAACTCTAAACACGCTTTATCTTATTGATATTTCGGGAAGTATGGAAGGTATAGATGAAGGCTCTGTTAAAGACCAAGTAATGCGCGAAGTTGGTGACACAGCAGGAAATCAAGTTAGTAAAATTATAGGTGGTAAATTTGGTAGCTTATTAGGAAAACAAGTCGCTAATGAAGCTACCAAGCTAGGTGCAGTAAAACGTAATCTAATACCTGCAATAAAAGGCTTACCTGACGGTAAAAAGTTTATTATTTTCACTTTTAACAACGATGTTACAAAACAATCTACAGAATTTAAAGTAGCCGATAATGTATCGAGAACGTCTTCTAATGTTTTCGTAAAAAATCTAAAAGCTGGTGGAGGCACAAACACTCTAGAAGGACTTTTAGAGGCGTTATCTATGCCCGACGTACAAGAAATAGTACTTATGAGTGACGGTCTTCCAAACAGCGGCCCTAAAGTTGTGCTTGACGAAATACGCAAAGTAAACACTAACAATATTATTATTCACACTATTGCCTTTGGTGATGATGCAGATTTAGATTTCATGAAAACTTTAGCTGAAGAAAATAACGGGAAGTTTATTACATCAAAAATATAATAACAGTATTGCACTAACAATGAAATTAAATATTAAATTCTATTTCATTCTTTAAAATATTAAAAGCCCAGTAATTGATTTTACTGGGCTTTTTTAACTTTATAAAATAGATACGTATTTTATACTTAGCATCTAACTACTAATCTAGCAATTCCGGGTTGCTTAAAATCAATTCTATTTTTTTGATAATCACGGTAATTTGATTCATTTGTAATTCTATATTTCTAAAAAACAAGCTGATATCTCTATTTACCCAACTTTCTGAAATTACACGTGCGCCTAAACTAATTCGCAACACAGCACTTTGGAAATCATTACCATATTTTACATTCACGGCCTGACCGATATGACATTTTTGAGCTGCGAGCCTTATAATTTCTAAAGGCGCATCTTTAAAATAATCGGATAAATCTGAATTTAATAAAATATAAAGTTTTTTAACATTCTCTACCGATAAGGCTTTATCGTTTTTAAGAATAAAGAAAGGGAAAATGGTACGTATATTTCGTATCCCAAACTCTTCACTATTATAAGCATTGGCATTTGGAAGCTCTCCGTATAGAGGTTCTAAAAAAGAAGCATCTTTTACAGAATCGTCTACAAAATCGCAAAACATTTCAATGGCCATATTTCGGTATAGCATAGGCGTTTTAAAATACCTTTCCATTTCTACTATAGAGGCATTCCAGCGCATGTAAGAACCAAAATTATAACCATCTGGTAGATCTTGTGAGCAAAACCAAGATGCTGGCCATTCGGAACTATTATAGTATTGTGTTAAACCTTCTGGAAACTTATTTTTAGCAGATTGAATTGATTTACTAACACTTTCTGGTAAAATTAACGCTCCAGAATACGGAGGGCCAGTAAAATATTTACTTCCAGTGATTGTAACAATATAGCCTTTGTTTAAATAGTTCTGCATGTCTTTAGGATCCAACCTAAGTTGAGCAGCATCTACAATAACTTGTATCGATAAATTGTTTAAAGTATTTAATTTAGCCATCATCGCTTCACTAGGTGATTGATACCCTAGTTTAGAATGATCCATGGTATGCAAAACAACATACCTACCCAATTCATTAGTTTTAGATATGGCATTAAATATTTCATCATCTAACTGTTCAGTTGTTTTTAACGCACCATTTTCATCTCTTAAAGTAACTTTGATTAAATCAATATCTCTAAAACCTTCAATTCTATCTCCTTTGGTAACCGGATAATTTAAGGCTGTTGTATTTTCAAAATGACATCCTTTCAATGCTCCAGGCACACCACTACCCGTTTCATCTGAAGCTACTAAAACATGTGTAATATCCTTATCGGAAATAATCTGAGTTATAGCAGCAATTTGAAGTGAGGAATCGGTTCCTGATGGTGAAAATATAATTTCACAGGCCTCATTCAACTTAAATATTCTTTTCAGTTTATCTTTTAATAATTCTGAAAACTCAATAGTAGTTCCTTCAAAACCATTTTTCAAGCTATTCCCTATTAAAATACTACGTGCTTTATCTGTTTTATCGAAAGCAAAATTAGAAACACTAGTTGCCGTAGATGATGCAAAAGTGAAAGCATCGGGTCTCGGAAATGGTCTGCAACCGTATTTATTCAGCAAATCAATTTCATCTATATTTAATCTAAGATCGCCACCGGCCATTAACAAAAACTCAGTTGGTTTTGCTAAATTTTCAACAATAGGCTTCCAAGATTCTTTATATATTTTATCGTTTGTATTTAAACCATGTAAAGCTTGCAGTCCACCATGTTCTAATGCATCTTCTACACTTACATTTTTATCATTCTTAATTAAGTCTATTAAAAAATAATTAAGTGGCTCTAGCTTTTCTTTATCCTCTTTTGGTAGTAATTTATAAAAAATTCTAGCGACTTCAAGCGCAGCAATATCACATAAAACGGTATCGCTTTTATCTGTACCCAAGGCTTTATACCAAAGTTGCCATTCAATAGCATATCTTAAATACACCAACGCTAAAACGGGCTTACTTAAAAATAATGAACCTATTACAATAGATTTATTAGGCTCAATTTTAAACACATTAGGAGCACTATTAGAGGTAATAATATTAATGTTGTTTATTTTCGGAACGGTATTAAATCTCTTTAAAACATGAACCAGATAATTCACATTTTCTTTTTCAAATAAACTAGTTCTTTTATACTGATCTTCAATTAGTATATTATTCTTCATTGGTGGTTTAATTTAAAACGTTATTACAAACGTCGTTCTCGCAGAGCTCTCTATTTTCACTAATAACTCTCAAGATTTAATACTTGTTCTAAGACTTATAAAGTATTAGAACGTTTAATCAATTTGGCGGCAAATATAAAGTGTTCCTCGTTAGGATTAAAAGATTTTCTCTATACAGTGAAAATCAAATATTTTATTTAAATTACCTAGGTGCGTAATGTATGAAAATCTCCTTTAATTTTGGAACGACTTTATTAAATTTTGATAAAAAGCATGCAACTTTATCTCTTAAAACTCCACAACCTTCATTTTAGGTAAACACACTTATTGTGCCATTAAGTGATACTTAATTAGTATTGAAATTTCTAACTCCTACTTTTGAACAATGCTTATGATTTAAATTTATTCTACCCGAATATTGTGACTTTTCACATCATTTTGAGTCTAAATAATAAACGCCCTAAAAAAATAGTTTGAAAATTTTGTAACATTTATTGCTATATAAACGTATAACTATTGAATACCTTAACAAAGAACCTAAACAACATACTTTATAATGAGACAACTTAAAATTACCAAGCAGGTTACCAATAGAGAGACCGCATCGCTGGATAAATATCTTCAAGAAATTGGAAAGGTTGATTTAATTACTGCAGACGAAGAGGTTGAATTAGCACAACGTATCAAAGCGGGAGATCAAGTCGCTTTAGAGAAGTTAACAAAAGCTAATTTACGTTTCGTTGTATCGGTTGCTAAACAATATCAAAACCAAGGACTTACATTACCAGATTTAATTAACGAAGGTAATTTAGGTTTAATTAAAGCCGCACAACGTTTTGATGAAACGCGTGGTTTTAAATTTATCTCTTATGCTGTATGGTGGATTCGTCAATCTATTCTTCAGGCATTAGCAGAACAATCTCGTATTGTGCGTTTACCTTTGAATAAAATTGGTTCTATTAACAAGATTAATAAAACATTTGCCTTTTTAGAGCAAAGTCATGAACGTCCACCTTCTGCTGAAGAAATTGCAAAAGAATTGGATATGACGATTAACGATGTTAAGGAGTCTATGAAAAACTCTGGACGTCACGTAAGTATGGATGCACCTTTAGTTG
Organism: Algibacter sp. L3A6; assembly: GCF_009796825.1. Classification (GTDB taxonomy): domain Bacteria; phylum Bacteroidota; class Bacteroidia; order Flavobacteriales; family Flavobacteriaceae; genus Algibacter. The sequence continues at coordinate 2,191,244 of NZ_CP047030.1, read as the reverse complement.
AAGGTGAAGATTCTAACTTATATGATGTATTAAACTCAGGAGAGTCTCCAAATCCAGATCGTGAATTATTACACGAATCTTTACGTACAGAAATTGAGCGTGCTTTAGAAACATTAACACCTCGTGAAGCAGATGTTATTCGTTTATACTTTGGTTTAGGAAACCAACACCCAATGACTTTAGAAGAAATTGGAGAAACTTTCGATCTAACACGTGAGCGTGTGCGTCAAATTAAAGAAAAAGCTATTCGTAGATTAAAACATACGTCTAGAAGTAAAATATTAAAAACATATTTAGGTTAGTAGTTACATATTATTACGACTAAATTACAACTACAAACAGTTACAAAAATAACTGTTCGTTTTTTGATTGATGAAAGAACCCACGGCTGATTACCGTGGGTTTATTCATTTTAAACCTTTCTATCTTTTTATGCGTAAGCCTTTTAACTAAAACTTAATAATCTTATATTTGCCAAATGTTAAAAACTATTTGCTACACGAGTACAGCAAAACCCTCACTTAGTCTTTTAGAATTTGAAGCCTTGTTTTGCGAAACTCAAACCAAAAATGACAGTAATAATGTTACAGGCGTTTTAGTAAAAAAAGACAATCTCTTTTTTCAAATAATAGAAGGTCATCCCGAAGTTATTGATACCCTTTTTATGCAAATTAAAAAAGACTCAAGACACTCTAAGATTTCGGAACTATTAAACGTCTCCATTTCTCAGCTCAGTTTTAAGGCCTTCGATACCGGATACACAGTTATCGAAGATATAGACACGCTATATGGTTTACAGATTTATGTAGCAGCCTTAGAGCAAAATAATATTGAAAACAGCAGCCTCTTCTCGCAAATTATTGAAGACCTATTAACGGTCAACTAATAAAAATCCTTAGCTTTGCGGAAATAACACAAAACGAATACAAATGTCTTCTAAATTAATTGCTCCTTCAATGCTTGCTGCCGATTTCGGTAACTTACAACGCGATACAGAAATGGTTAATAACAGTGATGCCGATTGGTTTCACATTGATGTTATGGATGGTCATTTTGTTCCAAACATTTCATACGGAATGCCTGTAATTGCAGCTATTAAAAAGCATGCTACAAAGCCTTTAGATGTACATTTAATGATTGAAAAGCCAGAGCGTTATATTGAAGAATTTGCTAAAGTTGGTGCAGATATAATTACAGTACACCACGAATCTACAGTGCACTTACACCGTACGCTTACTCAAATTGAAGACGCAGGCTGTAAGGCTGGTGTTGTTTTAAACCTCACTACTCCTATTTCTGTTTTAGAAGATATACTACCTAAATGTTATATGGTTTTACTTATGTCTATAAACCCTGGTTTTGGAGGGCAAAAGTTTGAAGACATGACATACAATCGGGTAAAAAAACTTCGTAAAATGATTACTGAACAAGGTTTAAATACCCGAATTGAAATTGATGGTGGTGTTACCGATAAAAATATTCAAAAATTAGTTGAAGCTGGCGCTGATGTTTTTGTAGCTGGAAGTCACGTTTTTAAAAGTGATAACCAAATAGAAACCATTAAGCAATTAAAGGCCTTAGCTAATTCTTAAAATTCTCTAATAAAATAGTTTAATAAATCGGTTGTAGTAACAATGCCCACTAAGTCACCTTTGTCGACTACTGGTAGCGCATGGAATTCTCTATTTGCTAAAATTAAAGCAACATCTTTAATGCTAGTTTCTGGAGCTACCGTTACTACATTTTTTACCATAACCTGTTCTATTGTAAAACTATTAAGCACGACAGAATCTAAACCAACATTATCATTTCCTGCAACTTCAGGGATGCTAATACGCATTAAGTCGGTATAACTAAGCATACCTATAATGCATTCTCCTGCAACTACGGGAATGTGTTTAATTCTATGTCTATTAAATAGCATTTCTGCTCGTTTTAAATCGTCTGAACGGGTTAAACCTATAATTGTCTTGGTCATTATAGAAGAAACTGGGATGTGCTCTCTCATGGCTTTCTGTTTTAATTACTAGAGTAAATTTACAGAACAACATGCGTTTATTTTATGACATTTATCACTTATCCCTAAGAGGCTAGTCCGAAGTAAAAAAAAAGTTTAATCATTACGATAAATTATAAATAACAGAACCGAATACTAATAGCTAGGGAAATCGAAATTCAGCATTTGCCGAACCTTAAAATAAATTACCGGAAATTGATTTCTAAAAGCCTGAGGTGTTTCAATAAAGGTTTCGACTATAACGGCAAGCAACTCAAAATCGTTTGTAAAAGCATAGTCTCTTAGATATTCTGAAGTTACTAATCTCTTTTTTAAAAATTCATCCTCAGCTATCAAGCTTCTTAACTCATTAAAAGTATCAATAAATATAATAGAATTAATATCTTCTTGATAAATACTATTAAAGTGAATGGCGTGAGCAAATTCGTGAATTCCTAAATTTAATTTATCATCTTCAATACGGTAGCCATCAATAAAACTATCCCATGATAAAACTAATGTTTTAAGCCTTGTATTAAACTCCCCTTTGTGATACTGCTTATTTAATTGAGAATAATATTGGGTTGGGTAGATAATTATATTTTCAACAGCCTCAATCATAAAATCTCTAAAACCAAAGGTTAACATCACAGCTGTAGCTGAAACTAAAACCTGAACTTGTTCGGTAATTAAAAAATCTTCTTTTCCAATAAATTGCTTTTTGTCTATGAATGATGCTACCCGATGCCTGAAGTAAAGCTTATTTTTTTCATCGAGCCTATTATAAAAAGTGAATTGTTCTTCTAAAATTCGAATTTGCTCAGGCTTCATTTTTTTAATAAAAACATATAAATGAACAAAGGCCGGACGCTTAGTAAAGAACGTATACATCATCTCCAAACCGTCTACAATAGACATAACAACTCTCTTTATAAACACGAAAATCATCACAATTACGACACCAACCAGAATAGCAACAATTATAGTTCCTATGTAGTATTTATCATTTTGGATTAATAAGGTCATTTAAATTATAAAGGTTGAAATTAGATAATAAGGGTTATGTAATATAGTATTTTTAAATATTCTAATAGCTCTTAAAACAGTTGTTTGCTTATTGATTTCGAATTATTCATTTCAATGCGCTTATTATCGATAATACCAGCTTATTTAAAAGTTTAAAACTCACTTTTTTCATTTCAAAAAAACAAAAAATTAATAAAGAAGAAACTTCAACCACAAAAAAAGCTCTTTAAACATCTAGTTTAAAGAGCTTTTAAAGACTGTGACCGCGAAGGGATTCGAACCCCCAACCCTCAGAGCCGAAATCTGATATTCTATCCAGTTGAACTACGCAGCCTTATTTCCGCGCAAGCGAAAATCTTTTTATATTTTTTAAGACAATTTTGCTTTTACTATATTAGAAATGGTTTTACCATCTGCTTTTCCAGCAAGTTCACTACTTACCATACCCATAACTTTACCCATATCTTTCATCCCTTGCGCTCCTACTTTTTCAATAGTTGCAACCACTACCTTTTCAACTTCCTCATCAGATAATGCTTCTGGTAAAAACTGAGAAATAACTTCTGCTTCTGCTAATTCTGGAGCAGCTAAATCTTCTCTATCTTGTTCTAAATAAATAGCGGCACTATCGCGACGCTGTTTTACTTGCTTCTGAAGTATTTTTAGCTCTTGATCTTCCGTTAACTCTTCTTTTGCACCACTTTCTGTCTGAGCTAATAAAATAGCCGATTTAACAGCACGTAAAGCTGTAAGTGCCGTTTGATCTTTAGATTTCATTGCGGTTTTAAGCGCCGTCATTATGTCTTGTTGTAGAGCCATTTTTTCAATTTATTTAGTATGCGAAGATAAAAAAAACTTAGTATTAAAATACCCGAATCCCGATTAGTTTTAAGAGCAACCCTTATAAAAAAGCACAATAAAAAACCCGAAAAGTATGGTTAACTTTTCGGGCTAGTAATTTAGTTAAGTTTAGTGATATGCACTAATCTACATTATCGTGAAGAAACGAGTTATTTCTTCTTACTTGTAAATCATCATTATCATCTAAACCAATACTTGTTCTTGAAAAATCGTTATCAGATGAATGTTTAGAATCTTCTAAATTCACACCTTGACGCTTGTAAGCAGGTACTTTTTCTATGTCGTCAATTTTTGCATTATTGAATTTATAGTTGAAGTCCTTCATTTTACGACGACGTTCAGCCGCACGTTCTTTCAGTAATTCTGAAATTGGCGTATTCATCGGGTCAATATCCTCTTCTTCGTCGGGAAGGCTATGCTTAACAACTTCTTCTTTTTGAACCACTTTTCTTTCGAAAACGATATCTTCTTCTATTTCTTCTACAATCTCCTGACTTGAAGTTTGTTTTTTGTTAGATGAAGATTCTACCTCAGAAAAATCATCTAACGTATATCTAATATCACCATTTTCATTTGGCTTTGCAGCAGATACTTCTACGTGATCGTTAACAGCGATGTCTTTAATATCATCATCATCTAAACTAAACGTTACTTTTTTCTCTACAACTTCTTCCTTTTTCGGTTCCTTTTTAGTCTCGTTACTAATTGGTAAATCGAAGGTTAAAGTAATTTGTTTTTCTTCTTCAAATTCGTCTGCTAATACTTCAATCTCGTTGTAGTCATCATCTTGATTGTTAACAGAGCTTATAATGAAATCGTCTTCATCTTCAACATTAACACGAACTTCGTCATAAACAACATTCATGTTTTTTAAAATTTCTGAGGTAGGAATTAAATTAATATTTTGTGGCGGCGATGATAATTTATCCTTTCTTATCACGCTTTTTTCCAAAAAAGTGAATTCCTCCTCTTCATCTAAATCCAACGTATGTTTTACAACTTTAGGCTCTTCTTTTTTCTCTACTACAACTGGTGGAGCAATAACTTCAGGCGTAACTTCTTCTTTAACCGCTTTAGCTTCTACTTCTTTCTCTTCACTTAAAGAATGAATTACTTTTTTAGTTTCAGTATTAGAAATTTCGTCTTGTTGTTCAATATTAAAACCCGTTGCTATAATAGTTACAGCAATAGATTCGTCTAAAGATTCATCTTCACCAACCCCCATAATGATGTTAGCACCATGGCCAGCTTCATTTTGGATATGATCGTTAATTTCACCTATTTCGTCAATAGTAATTTCTTGTACACCAGAAACAATTAAAAGCAGTACATTTTTAGCTCCTGTAATTTTATTATCGTTTAATAATGGTGAATCTAAAGCCTTACGGATAGCATCTTGCGCACGGTTTTGACCCGACGCTAATGCAGACCCCATAATAGCTGTTCCGCTATTACTTAATACGGTTTTAGCATCACGTAAATCGATGTTTTGTGTATAGTGGTGTGTAATAACTTCGGCTATACCACGAGCAGCGGTAGATAACACTTCATCTGCTTTCGAGAACCCAGCTTTAAAACCAAGATTTCCGTAAACTTCACGAAGTTTATTGTTGTTAATTACAATTAATGAATCGACCATACCACGCAATTTCTCAATACCTTTTTGAGATTGCTCGATACGCATTTTTCCTTCAAACTGAAATGGCATAGTAACTATACCAACAGTTAAAATATCCATATCTTTAGCCATTTTAGCAATAATAGGTGCTGCACCAGTACCTGTACCACCACCCATTCCGGCTGTAATGAATACCATTTTAGTATTAGAATCTAACATTTGAGAGATGTCTTCAAAACTTTCTACTGCCGATTGCTCTCCGATATCAGGATTTGCTCCTGCACCAAGACCTTCGGTTAAGTTTAGACCTAATTGTATTTTGTTTGGCACACCACTGTTTTGCAAGGCTTGTGCATCGGTATTACATACGTAAAAATCGACACCCTTTATACCTTGTTGGAACATGTGATTGATAGCGTTACTACCGCCACCACCAACGCCAATAACTTTAATAACATTTGATTGATTTTTAGGTAAATCAAATGCGATGTTTTCGAATTCTTTGTTGCTGCTCATAAACTCTGTTTTACTGGGGTTTTGTACTAAATATTTTTTATTCAATGGATTTCTTAATCTATACTTTTACTCTGCGTTATCTAGAAAATCTTTAACGCGATCGGTTAATTTATCAAGAAAAGAACGTCTTTCTCTAACCGGTTCTGCTTTAATTTCTTCTTCTACATCTTCGGTAGGATGTTCTGTTGCTTCTTCGACTACAACTTCCTCTTCTACCTGTTGTTCTATTTTTTTACGCTCTTGTCTTTTCAAGCCATCTAAAACCAAGCCTACTGCTGTTGCAAAAAGAGGGCTAGTAACATCTTCATTACTATCGCCTGCTAAATGCTCGTTAGGGTACCCTATTCGCGTATCCATACCAGTAATATATTCTACCAATTGCTTTAAATGTTTTAACTGGCTTCCTCCACCTGTTAAAACAATACCTGCAATTAGATTTTTCTTTTGCTCTTCGTGACCGTAATTTTTAATTTCAACATAGACCTGCTCTATAATTTCTACAACACGAGCGTGAATAATTTTTGAGAGATTTTTTAATGTAATTTCCTTTGGTTCACGACCGCGCAAACCAGGAATAGATACAATTTCATTATCTTTATTTTCGCCTGGCCATGCTGAACCAAACTTTATTTTTAATAATTCGGCTTGTTTTTCAATAATTGAACAACCTTCTTTTATATCTTCAGTAATAACATTTCCACCAAAAGGGATTACTGCAGTATGGCGAATAATACCATCTCTAAAAATAGCTAAATCGGTTGTACCACCACCTATATCAATTAAAGCGACACCGGCTTCTTTTTCTTCTTGACTTAAAACCGCATTAGCAGAAGCTAAAGGTTCTAAAGTGATACCTTCTAAATTTAAATCAGCACTTTGTATACATCGACCAACATTACGAATAGATGATACTTGCCCAACAACCACATGGAAATTAGCTTCCAAACGGCCACCGTACATCCCGATAGGTTCTTTTATTTCTGCCTGACCATCCACCTTATATTCTTGAGGCAAGACATGGATAATTTCTTCACCGGGTAACATAACCAACTTATGCACTTGGTTTATTAAACGATCTATATCCTCATCATCAATAACATGATCTGAGTTTGGTCTGGTTATATAATCACTATGTTGTAAACTACGGATATGCTGTCCAGCAATACCAACCGTTACACCGTCAATTTTTAATTCTGCTGCAGCTTCTGCTTCTTGAACTGCTTGCTGAATTGATTGAATGGTTTGTGTAATATTATTTACTACACCACGGTGCACACCTAAGCTTTTAGACTTACCTATGCCTAAAATTTCAAGTTTGCCGTATTCATTTTTACGACCAATCATAGCCACAATTTTTGTGGTTCCTATATCTAATCCTACTGATATGTTATGCTCCATGGCTTATATTTTGGTACATACTACTTGGTTATCGAATTGCAAATTTACTTTGCTATAATTATCTAGCGTCTTTTCTTTGATATTTTTTTGATAAAATGCCTTCAAATTATTTATTTTTTTGTCTAATAGGTCTAAATCACCTAATTGCACTAAAAACTTACACTGTCTTAATTTTAAAAACAGCCTATTATTGGCATTTTGATGAATTTCTATAACATTCATTTTTAAAAACTCATCTTCTCTAATTTTTGTCGCTATTTTAAAAATGTTTTCTAAGTTGTTTTTCTCAACAACACCTGTTACAAGTGGTACTCTAGCCGAATAATTATTAGATAAAGGCATAAAAAAACCACGATCGTCAATATAATAAGACGCATTTGTACTAACTCTTGCTATTGGTGTTTTTTGTTTTATTTCCGCGTTAAGTGTTCCGTTTACTGCAACATACACTTCAGCACTCTTAATCATGGGGTTCGATTTGAGCACATTTTCTAACTTATTCAAATCTAAAGTTTCTTTAGCAACGTTTTGAGCACCACCGTAATTTTGTGTTAACAACTTACTAACAGTCTCATTAGTAACAAATAAGTTATCTTCTCCTGTAAATTTTATAGCAGGCTCCGTAACCAATCTAGCATTGTTTCTTCCCGATGCAAAAGCAAATAGAAAAACCACCAAGCAGAACAAAGCCACCATTTTTATGTAATTCCAATTAACTTTCAAAACTCAGCTCTTTTTTAATATGTTTTACTTGTTCTCCAATATCTCCCGCTCCAATAGTTAAAATAACTTGAGCTTTACTTTTCTTAATTTCAGCTAGCAGGTTTGCTTTACTCACCAACTGCTTTTTCTCACTTGTAACCTTACTCAACAACCATTCCGATGTTACACCTTCTATAGGTAATTCTCGTGCAGGATAAATATCTAAAAGCATCAACTCATCGAACTGAGATAAACTTTGAGCAAAATCGTCAATAAAATCTTTAGTTCTGCTGAATAGATGCGGCTGAAAAATAGCCAACACGCTTTTACTTGGATACATTTCGCGAACGGCTTGATGCACAGCATTAATTTCTTCTGGATGATGGGCATAATCATCGATATACACCAAACTATCCGTTTTAATTTGATAAGTAAACCTACGCTTAACACCTTTGTAAGATGCTAATGCTTTGGCGAGCTGTTGGTACGGGCAACCATATTCTACAGCCATCGCCAAAGCCAATAATGCATTAGACAAATTATGCCTACCTGGTAGGTTAAACTCCAAATTTTCTAGCACTGTAGTTGGTGTTTTTACGTCAAAAACATACGCGCCATTTATTATTTTTATATTTTGAACAGCATAATCAGAATTATCCTCAATACCGTATGTAATTCCTTTTAAAGGCAATCCGTTTTTAACAAACAGTTTTCCGTTAGGTTTTAATCGTTTTGTAAAATCTTCAAAAGTCTTTTTTAATTCTGAAGCATCACCGTAAATATCTAAATGATCGGCATCCATCGATGTTATACCTGCGAAATCTGGAGACAAGGTCATAAACGAACGATCGAACTCATCGGCTTCTACAACAGAAACCTCTGTCCCTTTTAAAATAAGGTTAGAATTATAGTTTTCACTAATACCCCCTAAAAATGCAGTAAGCTCAACTTGGCATTCATGCATTAAATGCCCAAGAATACTTGTTGTTGTGGTTTTTCCGTGAGTTCCAGCAACAGCCAAACAAATGGTGTTTTCTGTAATCAAACCTAAAATTTCAGAACGTTTTAAAACATTAAAACCATTGGCTTTAAAATAATTTAATTCCGAATGATCTTTTGGTACCGCTGGTGTATAAACCACCAATGTGTTTTCTGAATTTAAAAAAGCCAAATCAATCTGCTTTATATCATCATCAAAATGGACTTGCATACCTAACTCTACTAAAGCATCAGTAATTTCAGTTTGCGCTTTATCATAACCCGCCACAAGCTTATTATTCGCATTAAAATAGCGCGCTATAGCACTCATGCCAATGCCACCAATGCCAATAAAATAGATGTTATGTATATTATTTAAATTCATTTATTTCTTTAGAAGTTTTTCAACCTCATTTACTATATCTTTTGTTGCATTTACTAATGCCAACTCTTTTATGTTTCGTCCTAATTCTGCCTGACGATCGGGTGCTGCAATAAGTTTCGAGAACTTATTTTGAAAATCGGCATCCAAATCTTCTTCTTTAATAATCATAGCTGCATCTTTATCTACGACAGCCATAGCGTTTTTGGTCTGATGATCTTCAGCAACATTTGGCGATGGAATAAAAATTACTGGTTTCCCAACAATACAAAGTTCCGAAACAGAACTCGCTCCCGCTCTCGAAATCACCACATCTGCAGCTGCATAGGCTAAATCCATGTTGTTTAAAAACTCATGAACCTGCACATTTTTTGTATTACCATAAATTTTATATTGTTGGTAATATAATTTACCGCATTGCCAAATAATTTGGACATTCTGTGTGTCGAGAAAATCTAATTTCTTTTCTATTAACTGATTAATGCGTCTCGCACCTAAACTCCCACCAATAACCAAAAGTGTTACTTTACCAGGTTTTAAATCGAAATGCTTTATCGCCTCTTCTCTTTTGGTATCAATATCCAACAAACCTTGGCGTACCGGGTTACCAGTTTTTATAATTTTATCTTGAGGAAAAAAGCGCTCCAAATTATCATAGGCTACACATATTTTTTTAGCTTTTTTAGCTAAAAATTTATTTGTAATTCCTGGATACGAATTTTGCTCCTGAATTAAAGTAGGCACTCCTTTAGAATTTGCAATTTGCAATAATGGTCCGCTTGCAAATCCGCCAGTTCCAATAGCCACATCGGGCTTAAAACGTCTTACAATTGTATTAGCTTTCCACAAACTACTAATTAACTTAAACGGAAACATTAAATTCTTAAAGGTTAACTTACGCTGAATGCCCGAAATCCAAAGTCCTTTAATATCAAAACCGGCTTGTGGTACCTTTTCCATTTCCATACGATCGCTTGCGCCAACAAACAAAAATTGAGCATCAGGATAACGCAACTTTAATTCGTTTGCAATAGCGATAGCCGGATAAATATGTCCGCCTGTTCCACCTCCCGATAATATAATTTTATATGGTTTCATTCCTTTTAGACTTTTCCCCGTAAGGGAAAATTTATTTTCTTTTTTAATTCAATATTTATATAGCCTCCGAAAGAATTTCTAACGGATTATCTTCATTTATTTCTTTTTCCTTCATTTCCTCGCGTCTAGCACTTACGCTAAGTATAATACCTATCGCTAAACAGGTCATCCAAATCGATGTTCCTCCACTACTAACCAAAGGTAAAGTTTGCCCCGTTACCGGGAACAATTCTACAGCAACAGCCATATTTATTAAAGCTTGAAAAACAATAGGCAACCCAACGCCTAACACCAATAATTTCCCAAAAATAGTATCCGATTTTTGAGAAACAATTACCACTCTAAACAATAACCACATGTATAAAATCATGATTGAAAAACCTCCAATTAAACCGTATTCCTCAATAATTATAGCAAAAATGAAATCGGAAGACGATTGTGGCAAAGCATGTTTCTGAATACTTTTACCTGGTCCAACACCAGTAATTCCTCCAGAAGCAATAGCTATTTTCGCTTTTTCTATTTGATAATCGGCATCAGTATCTTCACTATCAGAATAGTTCTTAATTCTATTCTCCCAAGTTGTTACTTTAACATTTAAAGGCCCTGTTGTTAGTTTAGCTACCATAATAAATAGTATTAAAGCAACTAAGCCCGAACCCAAGATAATAGCCATATAACGTACGGGATAACCTCCTAAAAACACCAAAATCATTACCATTAAAAACATAATAGCAGCCGTAGAAAAGTTAGATGGTAAAATTAAAGCCAGCACAATAAATACAGGTGCCCAAAGCGGCAAAATAGAAGCTTTGAATGTGATGACTTCGTCTTTTACTTTCGACATATATCGCGCCACATAAACCATTAAAACCACGAAGGCCAACGTAGATGTCTGGAAAGACAAACCTACAACCGGTATTTTAATCCACCGACTCGCACTTGCACCACCCATTACCGTACCTTGCGCCATGGTAATTAATAACAAAACTCCAACCACAGGTAGCATCACTAAAGACAGCCCCTTAAAATAACGGTACGGAATTTTGTGCACTCCATACATAATTGCAAACCCTAAAACCAAATGCATAAAGTGTTTTACGAACGAAATAAATGTATTTCCATCGTATTTACTATATGCCAAATCGCTCGCTGCACTGTACACAGGCAAGAAGGACAATATAGCTAGTAGTGCTACAATGGCCCAAATTAATCGATCTCCCTTTATGTTTTTAAATAGCGTTTGCATTTACTTTTTTCTTATCTCGCTTTTCTATTATTCCGCTTATTATGCAGTATTAAGTGCTTTATAAATTTCTAACCGCGTTTTTAAACTGACGGCCTCTATCTTCGTAATTTTCAAATAAATCGAAGCTTGCACAAGCCGGAGACAACAATACGTTATCGCCAGATTCAGCTAATTTATAAGCTATTTTTACTGCTTCACTCATAAACTGAGTTTCAACAATAACATCCACCATATTTCCAAAAGTGCTCATTAAAGTCTCGTTTTCTGCACCCAAACAAATAATAGCTTTCACTTTTTCGTTCACAAACTGAAACAACTCCTGGTAATTATTACCCTTATCTACACCTCCAACAATCCAAACCGTTGGCGCACTCATACTCTCTAAAGCAAAATATGTAGCATTTACATTGGTTGCCTTAGAATCGTTGATGTATTGTACTTTATTTATTTTTAAAACTTGCTCTAATCTATGTTCTACACCCTGGAAGTTTTCTAAACTTTCACGAATGGTTTGTTTTCTAATTTTTAGTAAATGCGCAACAGTAGAAGCCGCCATAGCGTTCTTTACGTTGTGTTTTCCTTCTAATGCTATTTTGTTTGTTGGCATAATTATTTGGGTGTTATCTATTGTTATTTTAATGTTATTTTCTTTATCTAAATACGCGCCATTCTCTATTGTTTTCACTAATGAAAACGGCAATAATGTTGATTGAACCGGGTTCTTTTTTAAACAATCTACAATCACCTCGTCATCGGCATCATAAATTAAATAATCGTCCTTACTTTGGTTCTTGGCAATTCGAAATTTAGAAGCGATATAATTTTCAAATTTATAATCGTATCGATCTAAATGATCTGGAGTAATATTTGTTATTACAGCAATTTTAGGTTTAAAGTCAATGATATCATCCAACTGAAAACTACTAATTTCTAGCACGTAATTATCAAAATCCTCTTCCAGAACTTGCTTAGCAAAACTATCGCCAATATTACCAGCCAATCCCACATTCAATTCTTCTTTTAAAATGTGATGCGCTAGTGTTGCCGTTGTTGTTTTACCATTACTTCCCGTAATACCAATAATTGTTGCATTGGTATATTGAGCTGCAAATTCAATTTCCGAAACTACCTTAATTCCCTTTTCACGAATTTGTTTTACCAAAGACGCTTTATCAGGAATACCAGGACTTTTCATGACGATGTTAGCATTCAGAATGTTTTCTTCAGAATGTTTCTCATCTTCCCATTCAATATCATTTTGTACAAGAACTTGTTTATAATTTTCTTTTATTTTTCCCTTATCGGAAACAAAAACGTCATAACCTTTAGTTTTAGCCAAAAGCGCAGTTCCTACACCACTTTCTCCTCCACCTAATATGACTAGTCTTTGTTTTGCCATTTCTTTATCATTTTATATAATCTACGCTTTCGCGGAAACCATACATTTATTATCTAATTTTTAACGTTACAATTGAAAGAATAGCTAGCAAAATACCAACAATCCAAAATCGTGTTACAATTTTACTTTCGTGATATCCCGATTTTTGATAATGATGATGTAACGGCGACATTTTAAAAATGCGTCGACCTTCACCATATTTCTTCTTTGTATACTTAAACCAACTTACTTGCATTACTACCGATAAATTTTCGGCTAAAAAGATTCCACAAAGCACAGGTATTAACCATTCCTTACGCACCGCGATAGCAATTACAGCAATAATACCTCCAATAGTTAAACTCCCCGTATCGCCCATAAAAACCTGCGCCGGATAGGTATTATACCAAAGAAAACCAATTAGCGCACCAACAAAAGCCGCGATATAAATTGTGATTTCCTCAACACGTGGGATATACATTATATTAAGGTATTCCGAGAAAATAATATTACCAGAAACCCATGCGAATATGCCTAACGTAAGCACTATAATGGCCGATGTACCTGCTGCGAGACCATCAATTCCATCGGTTAAATTAGCCCCGTTTGAAACTGCTGCGATTATAAAAATGGTAACTAGAATAAAAATAATCCAAGCATACTTTTCTAAATCTGGACTAATCCATGTGATTAACTTTGCATATTCAATTTCATTTCCTTTTACAAAAGGAATCGTAGTTTTAGTTGATTTCATTTCGGCCGCGAACAACTTCGACGGCGCTATATCCGGATTTTCTACCAATAATGCTCGTTGTTCTTCTATTGGCAATTTTTCCTTCATGGTAACATCTTGATGAAAAAATAGTGTACTACCCACTATAATACCTAAACCAACTTGACCTAAAATTTTAAAACGTCCTTTTAAACCGTCTTTATCATTTTTAAACTTCTTTAAATAATCGTCTATAAAACCAATAATCCCCATCCAAATAGTGGTTACTATCAATAAAATGATATAAATATTTGAAAGCTTTGCTAATAACAACACAGGAATCAACGTTGCTAGAATGATAATAATTCCACCCATTGTAGGTGTACCGGCTTTTTCCTTTTGACCATCTAAACCTAAATCACGAATGGTTTCTCCCATTTGCTTTCTAGACAAAAAGCTAATTATTTTTTTACCGTAAATTGTTGAAAAAAGCAAAGCAAAAATCATAGCCAATGCTGCTCTAAAGGTTAAAAACCCAAAGAGTGATGCCCCAGGAAACTGGAACTGTTTTTCTAAATATTCGAATAAGTAATACAGCATTCTTTCTCTATTTTAATTACTTCTGTAATTGCTTTAATATCTCTTGCACGGTTTCATAATCATCAAAATGAAAACGTTCTCCTTTAATTTCCTGATAGTCTTCATGACCCTTTCCTGCTATTAAAATAATATCGTTAGGTTGCGCCATTTGGCAAGCCGCTTTAATAGCTTGTTTTCTATCTGAAATTGTTAAGGCCTTTTTAAAATTTTGAGGTTCTACCCCTTTTTCTATATCGTCTAAAATGGCTTGTGGCTCTTCACTTCGTGGGTTATCACTAGTAAAAATCACTTTTGTACTTAACGCCGTAGCGATATGCCCCATTTTTGGACGCTTTGTTTTATCACGATCTCCACCACAACCAACAACGGTAATGAGTTCTTCATTTTTAGTACGAATACTATTTATAGTTTCCAATACATTTTTCAATGCATCAGGTGTGTGCGCATAATCAACAATCGCCGTTATTTTTTCAGCTGAAATTAAATACTGAAATCGTCCGCTCACGCTTTCCAAATCACTAATTAAACGAAGAATTTCTACTTTTTCGAGCCCTAACAATTCCGCTGTAGCGTAAATAGCTAATACATTGTAAGCATTAAAATTCCCGATTAACCGTGTCCAAACCTCACTATCATTCACCTTAAGCAATAAACCGCTTAATCTATTTTCTAAAATTTGTGCTTTATAATCAGCATAGCCTTTTAAAGCATACGTTTGTTTTTTAGCTTTTGTATTTTGAAGCATAATTGCTCCATTTTTATCATCGGTATTCACTAACGCAAAAGCTGTTGATGGTAAACCGTCGAAAAAACGTTTTTTAACATCACGATACTCTGCAAAAGTGTTATGATAATCTAAATGATCGTGCGATAAATTGGTAAATATCCCGCCTTCAAAATGCAAACCTTCTGTTCTAAATTGATGAATACCATGCGAGCTAACTTCCATAAAACAAAACTCGACACCTGCCGTATTCATCTCCTTTAAATACTTGTTAATAGTTAAAGAATCTGGCGTAGTGTGAGTTGCTTTATACTCTACAGTATCTACCATTATTTTTACAGTTGAAAGCAAACCAACCTTAAAACCGGCGTTTTTAAACAACTGAAATAACAAACTAGCAACTGTTGTTTTTCCGTTAGTACCAGTAACACCAACAAGTTTTAAATTCTCGGATGGCACACCGTAAAAATTGGATGCCATAATAGCCATAGCTTTACTAGAATTATCAACTTCTACATAAGTTATACCATCAACAACCACTTCCGGAGTCGCCTCACAAACTATTGCAGTTGCACCATTTTTAATAGCCACATCTATATAATTATGTCCATCCACAACACTGCCCTGGATAGCCACAAACACATCACCTTTAACAATGTTGCGCGAATCGAAATGAATGCTGTTTACATCCATGCTCGTGTTTCCAACAACAGCATTTAAAGTAACCTTATATAATATGTCTTTTAATACACTCATGATGCTTTTAATGTAACCGTTTGATTGTTTTTTAACTTGGTACTCTTATTTATTGATTGTTCTTTCACAATACCGTTTCCGCTAAGTTTCACTTTAACCTTCACATCCATATTTTCTAAAAGGGCTAATGCGTCCATAGCAGGCAAGCCTACCACATTTGGCATAATAGTTTTATACGTTTTTGTTGTTTCGTAAAACTTATTATACTCATCTTCTACAGAAGCTACTTTCACATCTAAAGATTTTACTTCATCTATTAAAGGTGTGTCTGTAAATATTTTTTGCGCAATACGTTTAAAAACTGGCCCCGTAACATCGGCCCCGTAATACCCTTTTTTAGTACTTGGTTTATGAATAACAACAATGCAAGAATACTTCGGGTTTTCTGCTGGAAAATAACCTGCAAAAGACGAGATGTATCTTTTATTATTTTTCCAATCAGCCATCCAATACTCTGTTTGTGCCGTTCCCGTTTTTCCTGCCATTGAGAAATTTGGAGAATACAACTTGCTTGCTGTACCTCTCACCACTATGTTTTTTAGTATTTCTCTAATTTCACCTAAGGTCTTATCAGAACAAATCTTTTTATTAATCACTTCTTTTTCAAAAACCTCAATTTCTTCATCAAACTCCTTAACTGCTTTTATAAATCTTGGCTTTACCATTTCACCATCATTCGCAATAGCGTTATAAAAAGCAAGTGTTTGCAACGGTGTTAAACTTAAGTTATACCCATAAGCCATAGACGGCAAAGCATTTCTACTCCACTTTTTATCACCTGGCTCCGGAATATCTGGATCACCTTCACCTTTAATTGAGACACCTAACGGCTTATCAAGATTCCAATCCTTAATATGATCTATAAATTTCTTAGGATTTTTAGAATAATTTTCATCGATAATTGTAGCTAAACCAATATTTGAAGACACCTCTAAAGCTCTTGCTGCCGAAATTTTACCGAAACCACCATGATGAGAATCGTAAATTGTTCTTCCGTAAAAACGCTTAGATCCTTTTCTTGTATCTACAATCGTTGCCGTATCAATCACCTTATCCTCTAGAGCAGCCATAAGCGCCATAACTTTAAAAGTAGACCCTGGCTCGTGCGACTCCCAAACGGCATAATTTCGTTTTTCGTAATATTCGCCACTCTTAGTTTTTGCTAAATTCGAAATAGCTTTTATTTCACCAGTTTTAACATCCATAACCACAACACAACCATGCTCAGCCTCGTAATACTCTAACTGCCCCAACAACGAATGATGCGCGATATCTTGAATATTTACATCGATAGTTGTATAAACATCATAACCATCTTTTGGCTCCACTTGATTATAATCGGTAAGTGGTTTCCATTTGTTTTTCCCTATTTTTTGCTTTAAACGCTTACCATCGGTACCACGTAAATATTTTACTCCAAAAGCACCATCGATTCCAGCACGCGTTACATTTCCTTCATCATCAAATCGCTCGTAACCAATAGAACGCTGTGCTATTTCACCCATTGGAAATTCTCGTTTCGTTTTCTGACTTACAATAAGCCCTCCCGGAATTGCGCCTAATTTTAAAAGCGGAAACCCTCTAAAACGCACATAATCGGTATAATTAATATTTTTTGCTAATAGCAAATATTGATTTTTATTCGCACGTGCTTTTCTTATAGACTTCTCGTAATACGATGATGATTTCCCTGAATATTTAGAAAGCGAATCGGACAACGGACCAACAAATTCTTCAAACTTTTTAGTTGGTGACACCACTGCATCTATAGCAATATTATACTTCGGGATTGATGTTGCTAACAAACCTCCATTATCAGAATACACATTACCACGATTTGCAGGAATAGTAATATTTTGAACATCACGTTTTTCAACCAGCGCTCTATATTTATCACCTTGCAAATACTGAATACTGAACAATTTAAACAGCACTGCAAGCCCGAACACAAACATGCATCCCGCTACAAAATATAGTCTATTTAATATGCCCTTATCGTTTACAGCCAAGGTGTTCTAATTATTTTGAGATTTTACTTTTATCTTTTTTGCTGGCGTTGTGGAAGTTGCCAAACCTTTTTCTTTCATTTTTGCTAACACAGTCGATTCCATTTTTAATCGCTGCAATTTAGAACGACCATCCACAAATGCCGAACGCATTTCTTTTACTTCATTATTAAGTTTAGATATTTCGTAAACTTTTTTATCTGCACTATGCGAACTCGCTATCATAACTATCGCTAAAGCGGAAACAAATAAAATCATGCGCCAATTCTTAAACGAATCGTCACTGACTAAAAATGTTCCTTTTAATATGTCGTATATATTATTTTTCACTTTAATGACTGAAATATGATGTTTTCAAAAAAGCGGAAAAACCACTCTTATTATTAAAGACACAAAAACCTCCTTTTTCAATTCGGTATTGGATCTAGCACTCTCGTTTTATTTATTTGAAATTAAGCCTTAGTAGCAATCCTTAACTTTGCACTTCTTGCTCTGTTATTTATTTTAATCTCTGCAGCAGTAGGCACCACTAAACCACCAACTTTTTTAAGCGGCACTTCAAAATTACCAAACATATCACGTTCTGGTTCTCCCTCAAACAGTCCGTTTCTAATAAATCTTTTTACCAACCTATCTTCTAAAGAATGGTATGATATAAAGCTTAATCTTCCGTTTTCGTTCAAAATCTCAGGTGTTTGAGATAAAAACTCTTTTAGAGCTTCAATTTCTTGATTCACCTCAATCCTAATAGCCTGATATATTTGAGCTAAAACTTTATTCTCGTGTCTTGGTGGTAAAAATTTTCGTAAAACAGACTTCAATTGTTCACTTGTAACAATAGCTTCACTTTCACGATGTGCAACAATTAAACTTGCCATAGCAGGCGCCGCACGCAATTCACCATATTGCAAGAACACATCTTTCAATTGCTCTACTTCGTATTCATTAATAACATGAAATGCCGACAATGCTTTTTCTTGATTCATCCGCATATCTAAATCGGCCTCAAACCGAGTAGAAAAACCACGTTCCGCAACATCAAATTGATGTGACGATACGCCAAAATCTGCCAAAACACCATCTACCTTTTTCACACCATGAAATCGTAAAAAACGTTTTATAAATCTAAAATTCTCATTTATCAATGTAAATCGAGAATCGTCAATTGTATTTTCAAGAGCGTCCAAATCTTGATCGAACGCAAATAATTTTCCGTTTTCACCAAGTCGCTTTAAAATCTCCTTACTGTGTCCGCCACCACCAAAAGTAACATCAACATAAATGCCGTCAGGCTTAATATTTAAACCATCTACGGTTTCTTTTAATAATACCGGATTATGATATTCCATAGTCTTCATCATCTTGCCCCATAACTTCTTCGGCTAAATCTGCAAAATCGATTGCCGCATCATCAATGGCTTGTTCATATAAATCTTTATCCCAAATTTCAATAATATTGATTGCCGAAGCCACTACAATATTTTTCGAAATGTTAGCAAAAACCGTTAAATCTTTTGGCACTAACAGTCTCCCATTAACGTCAATTTCAATAATTTTTGCTCCAGCAGTAAATCTTCGAATAAAATCGTTGTTCTTTTTCTTGAACTTATTAAGCTTATTCATTTTCTGCATTAACGCTTGCCATTCTTGCATTGGATATAACTCCAAACACTTCTGAAAAACCGATCTTCGCAAAACAAAACCATCGTCTAGCACCGACGCAAGCTGCTTTTTTATCGCAGCAGGCATCATAAGTCTGCCTTTGGCATCAACTTTACAATCGTATGTTCCTGTTAATAAGTCCAATAGTATTTCGCTATGGTTTAAACGTTTAAGATTCAAATATATTGAAAATTTTACCACATTTTACCACTTTACCCCACTTTGTTAACAAGTTTTTGACGAAATACATCCTACTATCGACGAGATCAATAAAAACTATAAGCAAACTTGACCATTCTTTAATTAATTTTATAAGAAAAATCTTAATTCAAAAACACTATTCTTGACGCAGAAAAATTATTCTTTTTTCAGAAGACATTAAAACCTTTGAAATATCAATGAAATAACTATATTTGTTTCTCATGCAATGAATACTGATTAATGACGCATAGTTTAAAAAAAGAAGGTAATTACAGCTATATTGAAGCCGGAGAGGGTACACCAATTATTGTGCTACACGGATTAATGGGCGGATTGAGTAATTTTGATGCCGTAACTGATTTTTTTAGCCAAAAAGGATATAAAGTCCTTATCCCCGAACTCCCAATTTACAGCATGTCACTGCTTAAAACTAACGTAAAAAGCTTTGCCAAATACCTACACGAATTTATAATTTTTAAAGGTTATGATGAAGTTATTTTATTAGGAAATTCGCTTGGCGGACACATTGGCTTATACCATACAAAAATGTTCCCAGACACAGTAAAAGGCTTAATAATAACCGGAAGCTCTGGACTTTACGAAAGTGCTATGGGCGGAGGCTACCCAAAACGTAGCGATTACGAGGTGATTAAAAAGAAAGCACAAGATGTTTTTTACGATCCCGCAGTTGCCACCAAAGAAATTGTAGACGAAGTTTACGAAACCGTAAACAACCGTAATAAGCTAATAAAAACTTTAGCTATTGCTAAAAGTGCTATTAGGCATAATATGGCAAAAGATTTACCTAACATGAAAACGCCCACTTGTATTATTTGGGGTAAAAATGATAGCGTAACGCCACCTGAAGTTGCAGAAGAATTTAACGAACTTTTACCAGATTCTGAATTACATTGGATTGACAAATGTGGCCATGCAGCCATGATGGAACACCCTGATGAATTCAATAAAATCATGGATGCTTGGTTAGAAAAAAGACAATTCTAGACACTTTTCTAGCATAAAACATTCCCAACATTAAACACATTAAGATAGATGCATATTAAATCGGCCGAATTTGTAATGAGCAATTCCGAAGTTGAAAAATGCCCAAAAAGCAGACTGCCAGAATACGCTTTTATTGGCAGAAGTAACGTAGGAAAATCGTCGCTGATTAATATGCTAACTAGCCGAAAAAGCTTAGCTAAAACGTCTGGACGACCAGGAAAAACACAGCTTATTAATCACTTTTTAATTAATAAAAACTGGCACTTAGTCGATTTACCTGGTTATGGTTATGCTCGTGTTTCTAAGAGTTCTAAAAAGGTATTTCAAAAATTTATTACTAATTATTTCGGACAACGCGAACAACTTGTTACAGCGTTTGTTTTAGTTGATATTCGCCACACACCTCAACCTGTAGATGCCGATTTTATGGTATGGCTTGGGGAAAATGGAATACCATTTTCTATCATCTTTACTAAAGCCGATAAACTGAGACCAAAAGCAATTCAAGATCACGTTGATGCCTACAAAGCTATTTTATTAGAAACTTGGGAAGATATGCCTAACTACTTTATTACATCATCATCTAAAGACATAGGAAAAGACGAAGTTTTAGGCTATATCGATGATCTTAATGCTAATATGCAATATGATGGTTAGATGATATCCATCATCACACTAAACTAATTCTTTTTAAATTAAACTAAGCACACTCATTACCCTTTTACATCTAACGCATCGCGTAACGCGTTACCTATAAGCATAAAAGCCATTACCAAACTCATTATACAAAGCCCTGGAATTAAAGCCAAATAAGGCTTCCCTAAAATAATATAATTGTAGTGATCTTTTATCATAGCACCCCAACTAGCCATTGGCGGCTGTGCACCAATACCCAAAAAGCTCAAACCACTTTCTATTAAAATAGCTGCGGCAAAGTTTGCTGCTGAAATTACAATTACCGGCGCCATAATATTCGGAAGGATATGTTTTGTGATTATTCTGTAATCATTAAAACCTAAAGCTCTTGCTGCTGTTACATACTGCATTTCTTTAGTGCTAATTATTTGCCCGCGCACTACTCTAGCTACTTCTACCCACATGGTTAAACCGACAGCAATAAACACTTGCCAAAAACCTTTGCCTAATGCTAAAGTAATCGCTATTACTAAAAGCAGAGTAGGTATAGACCAGGTTACATTTATAATCCACATAATAACAGCATCTACCTTACCACCAAAATAGCCCGCAATACTACCCATAAAAATGCCGATAACTAATGAAATAAACACCGCTACAAACCCAATAAAAAATGAAATTCTAGCGCCTACTAACACACGACTCAATAAATCGCGCCCGTATTTATCAGTTCCGAAAAGAAATGATTTTTCTTTTATAAACGATGCAACATCACTATTTGGAAACCGACTTAACTCCATTGTTTTCTTCACACCTTCCAAGCCATCGGAAGCATATTCGGTATAACTTAAAGTTTTGCTCTCTACATGGTATTCCGATATAGGAATTTCAGAATCTGTGTTCTTCTTCCCAAAAAATAGTTTGTCAAACATGCTTTGATCTACTTTTAACCCTGAAGGGATAGTAAGCATAGTTACCGTGTAGCCAGGTTTTTTAGAATGAATTGATAAATGCATTTGATTGGCATATTGAGAATTATCGGGTGCAAAGGCATATGCAAACACCGAAACAACACCAACAAAACCAATAAAGCATAAACTAAAAACACCCCAAAAATTCTTTTTAAATTTTTGGAGTGCCAATTGTTTTAGTGAGCTAGATTTTGAACTCATATATTTTATTTCTTCTAATTTTTAGCTTGAGTATGCGTCGCTGCAACTTTTTCTATTGGGAAGTTTTTTAAATCTTCTAAAACATTTAAAGCCTCTTCAACATAAACATCTTGACTTAAGCTCTCGTGCCAACGTACGCGTTTTTCTTTTAAATCGGTAGTATCCTTATCAAAAAGAGATTGCTCGTATTTTGTAGAATTAAAGGTTAAGTTGGTTTTATAATCAGAAATAGCATCAAAACGTTTAGCTTCTTCTTCATTTTTATCCAATTGAGATTTATACTTTTTAAAATTCAATGAAAACTTAGTATCGTCAATTTTACTTTTTACCCATTTAGCATTTTCATCAATAAGCTTTAATTGAGCGTTATTAGCCATACGTGCTTTACTATTTGCTACAATTGTATTGTAATCGAAATAACCCGTCCAAGGCTTGTAATCGGCCGCATCAATTTCATCATAAGGTAACGGATTATCTTTATCCTTTTCACCTACATCAATATAACTAAAACGTCCCGGCACCTGCACATCACTTTTAACACCTTCTAACTGCACAGAACCACCATTAATTCTATAATATTTTTTAGTGGTTAGCGCTATAGCTCCAAGATCTCCTCCTGTATTACTACGTAAAACATTATTTAAATCTATTACATTTTGCACTGTACCTTTACCGTAAGTTTGTTTGCTCCCTATAATAATAGCACGCTTATAATCTTGCATAGCTGCTGCCATAATTTCTGATGCTGACGCTGAAATTTCGTTTACTAGCACAACCAAAGGCCCATCCCAAACAATAGATTTATCACTATCCTTTAAAACTTCTTTTGCCTGACCTGTAGATCGTACTTGAACCACTGGTCCTTCTTCGATAAACAAACCTGCCATATCTACAACCGTAGGCAAAGATCCACCACCATTATTACGTAAATCGAGCACTAAACCTTCAATACCTTCTTTTTTAAGACGTAAAATTTCGTCTTTTACATCTTTAGCAGCATTTATGTTTTTATAATCCTGAAAATCTGCATAAAACGCAGGCAAATCAATCACTCCAAAACGACCACCTTCTTTTTCAACAACCGATGATTTTGCATAAGTTTCCATCAACTCTACCACATCTCTAGTAATAGTAACATCTTTAACTGTACCATCCATACTTTTAATGGTAAGTGTTACTTTGGTGCCTTTAGGTCCTTTTATATATTTAATAGCATCGTTAATACGCATACCAACAATATCCACAGCTACATCTTCATTTTCTTGTTTTACTTTTAAAATAACATCTTCAACTTCTAAAAGCTTACTTCTCCAAGCTGGACCTCCAGAAATTAATTCTACAATTTTAATGTAATCCATTCGCTTTTGTAACCTCGCTCCAATACCTTCAAGTTTTCCTGACATACGTTGGTCGAAATTCTCTTTACCTCTTGGCGCTAAATAATATGTGTGCGGATCAAATTCTTCTACAATAGTATTTACATAAACAGCAAACCAATCATCACGATCTAAATCATCAACACTATCATTAAAATAAATATCGATAGATTTTAAAGTCGCTTCACGCGCTTCTTTCTCAATAACCTTATCGGTTTTCATAACATACTCTGGGTCTTTTTCCTTGGCACGTTTTTCTTCTTCATAAATATCATCGTAATTAGAAAGTGTCGAAAACTTTAATTGCTGTCTCCAACGGGCTTTCATTTCTCTCTTATTCTTTACATAACCTGTATTCTCGTAATCGGTATCAAAATCTTCATCAACATTATAATCAAAAGGCTTAGATAATATATCGTGATAAATATTTTTGGCCTCACCTATACGTTCCAAAACACGCTCGTGCACCAAATTGAAAAACGAAATATCTACAGATTTTAATTGATCGTCTAAACTTGTTTTGTATTTTTCAAACTCCCTATAATCCGAAGCATAAAAATATCTTTTTACAGGATCTACGATTTCTAAATAATCGGAAAACAACTCTTCCGAAAAGGCATCATCAAAAGCAATAGGATCAAAATGTCCACGCTCAATAACAAAGGTTATAAGTTCTATTAGTTTTTTATCTTTATCTGGATTATCGAATTTCTTTGAAGTAAAACTACACGAGGCAAATGCCAAAACCATTAACAACGATAGTACTTTAAAATTCTTTTTCATAATATTCTTCATCTTCTGTATTTAAAAATTCTTTAGGGAATTTTATATCATTCTACTAAAATAGAGAAAAAACTATGCCAACAATCTGTTTTCGTTACTAATTTTTTGTTAAACAGAAGAAATAAGGCGTTAACCATCGAAATTATGTATTTTAGCATTTATAATTTAAGAACAAATTATGTCAAAAAAACCCCTTATTTTAATTACAAATGATGACGGCATTACAGCTCCAGGAATTAGAGCTTTAATTGAAGTTATGGTTAACTTAGGTGATGTTTTTGTGGTAGCTCCCGATAGTCCGCAAAGTGGCATGGGCCACGCCATTACTTTAGACGCTATGCTTTTTGCTCAAAACGTAAAAATTAGCGAAGGCCCACAGAAAGAATTTAGTTGTTCTGGCACACCTGCCGACTGCGTCAAAATCGCCATTAGAGAATTACTACCAAGAACACCAGACCTTTGTGTTTCTGGTATAAACCACGGATCTAACTCTGCTATAAACGTTATTTATTCTGGCACCATGAGTGCCGCTATTGAAGCTGGTATTGAAGGTATTCCGGCTATTGGTTTTTCTTTACTCGATTACGCATGGGATGCTAACTTTGAAGCCTCTAAACCTTACGTAAAAAAGGTTGCCGAAAATGTACTAAAATCAGGCTTACCAAAAGGCGTTGTTCTAAATGTAAACATACCAAATGCTAAAAGTGGAGACATAAAAGGCATCAAAATTTGTAGACAAGCAAAATCGAATTGGGTAGAATCTTTCGACAAACGCAAAAACCCACAAGGCAAAGATTACTATTGGCTTTCGGGTAAATTTGTAAACCTAGACAACGGTGAAGACACTGACGAATGGGCACTTGCAAACCACTATGTTTCTGTGGTTCCTGTACAGTTCGATTTAACCGCGCACCACTTTATACAACAACTAAATACTTGGAATTTAAAATAGATGAAGAAAGAAATTTTTATAGGCATGCTCGTTGGATTAATAGCAAATGCTGTTGGCTTAATTTTAACCGCAACGCTACTTGGCAGAGGCGACGATTTTACAACTGTAATTAAAGCTGCAGCCGCAGAAGGCTTTTTAGGAAAACTAATTAGCTTAGGTGCTGTTTTAAACCTTATTAGTTTTTTTATTTTCATTAAAAGAAAAGAAGATTATCGTGCCAGAGGTGTATTATTAATCACTGTTTTTATTGCTGTATTTACGTTTCTTTTTAAAATGCTTTAGAAATTACAATCACCCCAACTTAAAAAGTTATAGCACATGAAATATTACATAATAGCAGGTGAAGCATCGGGAGATTTACACGGTTCAAACCTTATGAAGGCTTTGTTTCAAGAAGATCCAAATGCCGAAATTAAATTTTGGGGAGGCGACCTTATGCAATCCGTTGGCGGCACTTTAGTAACACACTACAAAGAGCGTGCTTTTATGGGGTTTATAGAGGTTATAATGAACCTTCGAAAAATATCTAAATTTATAAGCTTTTGCAAAGAAGATATTGCAGATTACAAACCAGACGTTGTTGTTTTTATTGATAATTCAGGCTTTAATTTACGCATTGCAAAATGGGCCAAAGCTGCCAATTTCAAAACACACTATTATATTTCACCACAAGTTTGGGCCTCTCGGGCAAGTCGTGTTAAAGACATAAAACGCGATGTGGATGCCATGTATGTTATTCTTCCTTTTGTTGAAGATTTCTATAAAAAACATGATTACAAAGTTGATTTCGTTGGCCACCCACTTATTGACGCCATTGCCAACCGAGAGCAAGTAAGCGAAAAAAAGTTTAGAGAAACATACCAACTTAGCGATAAACCTATTATTGCGCTTTTACCAGGAAGCAGAAAGCAGGAGATTACAAAAATGTTATCGGTAATGCTTAGTCTTGTTGACGATTTTAAAGCCTATCAATTTGTAATTGCAGGTGCACCAAGTCAGGATTACAGTTTTTATCAAACCTTTATTAAATCGGCTAACGTAAAATTTATTGATAATAAAACTTACGATTTATTAAGTATTTCTACAGCAGCTTTAGTCACCTCAGGAACGGCTACGTTAGAAACGGCTTTATTTAAAGTGCCGCAAGTGGTTTGCTATAAAGGCAGTGCAATATCTTACCAAATTGCTAAACGTATTATTACTTTAAAGTTTATATCCTTAGTAAATTTAGTAATGGATCGCGAAGTGGTAACAGAACTTATTCAGGGTGATTTTAATAAAAAAAGACTAAAGAAAGAATTGGAACGTATCTTAGACAAAGAATCTAGAAAAAAGCTCTTTTTAGACTATTACGAATTAGAGAAAGCCCTTGGGGGAAAAGGTGCTAGTGAGAAAACAGCGCAATTAATATACAACGCGATAAAAGTTTAAGCATTACATGAAAAAAATCATTTTTATACTACTTCTATTTATAAGTTTTAGCAGTTGTAAATCTTCAAAACGATCAAAAAGAAGTTCTAATTCATCTTCTAAAATAATTACTAAAAAATCTCAGGAATACGAAAAAGGACGCGTAGTTATTTCTTCTGAAGAAAAAAATTACACACCAAGAACTGCAAATAGCAGAAGAACAAAAGCAGACAACATTATTGAATATGCTGAAAGTTTTGAAGGCGTTCGATACAAATGGGGTGGCACTACAAAAGCAGGAATGGATTGTTCGGGCTTAATTTACGAATCGTTTAGAGCTTACGACGTTAATCTACCGAGAATCTCTCGAGACATGGCCAAGCGTGGAGATAAAATTAATTTAAAAGATGTACTTAAAGGGGATTTATTATTCTTTAAAACAGGCAATAGAAGAAACGCAATTAACCATGTTGGACTTATTGTTTCTATAGAAAACAACAATATTGAGTTTATACACGCCACGAGCAGCAAAGGCGTAATGACTTCTTGGATAAACGAAACTTACTGGCATAAAGCTTTTTACGAAGCTCGACGGATTTTATAAGATATTTTATATCTTAGTTTAATTATGAAAATTCTCAATTTCACCATAATTAAACTAACCATTTGCCTAGTGATAGGCATTTTAATTGGGTATTTTATTCCCATTCCAATAATGATGGCTTTGTATTTCACATTAGCTGTATCATTATTGTTAGGCTTCACTTACTTTATAGCTAGAAAACAGTTTTTTAAAACTATTTGGTTTGGGATTACTGCTTTTATTTTAATAATTTCGATTGGAGCTCTCACTGTAAACATCCATAATCAACAAAATTTTAACAACCACTACACAAAACATCTTTTAAATGAAGATGACTCTAGTCACGCTATCACTTTCAGAATTCGAGAAGTTTTAAAACCCAACACTTATTACAACAAATATGTTATTGATATTTTACAGGTTGACGAAAAACAATCCCAAGGAAAATCGCTACTAAGCATAAAGAAAGACACTTTAAAACCGCCGCTTAACGTAGACGCTATATTGTCTACAAAAAGCAATTTTAACAGCTTAGGCTATCCGTTAAATCCTTTTCAATTTGATTACGAATCGTATTTAGAAAAGAAATACATTTATCACCAAGTCAGCTTAAAACCTACCGAGCTATTTTTAATTAGCGATAATACACACACGGTATTTGGATACGCAAATGCTACTCGACAATTTATTAATTCGAAATTAAAAAAACATCATTTTAAACCCGACGAACTCGCTGTAATTAACGCCCTCTTTCTAGGGCAAAGACAAGACCTCAGCGAAGACATTTATAGCGATTACAGAAACGCAGGAGCTATACATATATTGGCTATTTCAGGACTTCATATTGGAGTTATACTAATTCTATTAAATTGGGTTTTAAAACCGATGGAACGCTTAAAATTTGGCAAACTTCAAAAAACAATATTTATACTTATCATTCTATGGAGTTTTGCCGTAATTGCTGGTTTAACAGCATCGGTAACTCGAGCTGTAACCATGTTTAGCATTGTCGCTATTGCAAACAACTTAAAAAGGCCAACTAACATTTACAACACGTTGGCTATTTCAATTTTCGTTATTTTATTACTGAAACCACTCTACATATTCGATGTTGGCTTTCAATTGAGCTATATGGCTGTACTTGCTATTGTTTACATAGACCCTATGATTTATAAATTATGGCAACCAAAAAACAAATTACTAGATATTTATTGGCATACTATTACTATAAGTATCGCGGCTCAATTTGGTATTGCTCCGCTTCTACTCTTTTATTTTCATCAATTCGCAGGGCTATTCTTGTTGTCTAGCATCATTATTATTCCCCCGTTAGCTATTATTTTAGGTCTAGGAATCGTTGTGATTCTAATGGCATCTCTAAATATATTACCTGCATTTTTAGCAGACTTTTTTGGATACATTATTAGCGGCATGAATTATATTATGAGTGTTATTTCTCAACAAGATTCATTTATCTTCAACGATGTTCATTTTACCATCTGGCATGTATTAACGTCTTATCTTATAATTTTTTCAATAATACAAATCTTTAAAAATTATAAGTTTTCTAATTTAAAATGGGCGCTTTTAGCTGTAATTGGTTTTCAGTGTGCTCTTATTTACACAAATTTTAGAAAACCTTCTAATCAATTAGTGGTGTTTCATAAAAGTCGTTTTAGCATGATTGGCAACACAATGCAAAACAAATTAAGCGTAGCTCATGATTTAGACAGCATGGCTCTTTTAAAAAATTCAACTATAAAAAACTATACCGTAGGCCATTCTATTAACAACATTGAATACAATAAACTTCAATCTATTTATCTGTTGAAAGGCAAAAAATTTTTAATTGTAGATAGCTTAAACACCTACCATATTAAATCGTTTAATCCGGATTATGTTTTACTGCGCCAATCACCAAAAATAAACTTGAACAGATTAATCGATTCTATTCACCCCAAATACATAATTGCAGATGGTAGCAATTATAAATCTTACACCAAACAATGGAAAGCCGTTTGTAAAAAACGAAAACTCCCTTTCCATGACACACATGAAAAGGGAGCTTTTATAATTGAATATTAAGAATGTATTCGGATTATTCTATCCTTTAAATTCCGATTTAAACGCACTGTAATACGCATTAAATTCATCTTGTGTTTTAATATTTTTGTGATCGTCGTTTTTAAACATCTTTAAATACAACTCTAATTGCGGAGGTGTTTGATACCCTCTTAGCGGTGTAATAACTTCAGCAGTTTCATCAAAAAACAAAACCGTTGGATAGGCGTTTATTTGAAAATAACGCGCTAATTCGTGCGCTGAGTTACGTTTGTTCGCTTTTGCCGGATCGTAATTGGGATTACCGTATGCTTTATCCTTGTAGTTTACCACATCATTTCCTTCACCATTTAATTTTACGGCATAATAATGTTTGTTTACATAATCTGCAACTTCTTTATTTTGAAATGTATTTTTATCCAACATTTTACATGGTCCACACCAGCTGGTGTAAATATCCATCATAATCTTTTTTGGATTTTTCTTTTGAAGCTCTATAGCCTCGTCTAATGTTAACCACTTAATTTCTTGTGCGTTTACGTAAACTGTAGTAATAACCGTTAATAAAAACGCGAATGTTATTTTTTTCATTGCAATTAATTTTAATGTATTCAGCTTCATATTTATTATTTGAAACTGCTAACTTCTTACAAAAGTAACAAAAGCCGTACCGAACTTACAAAAAACGCCCCTAAAAAAGGAGCGTTCTTATATATTTTAACATTTTATTTTATTATCGTACACCATGCATAAGCCTTTTAAGTAAAGGATTTAGCACTATTGAAATTAACGCAAATATTGCCGGAACAATAGTAAATATCAAGAAAAAACTACTTAGAGAATACTCTGCTGTAATCTTATCAATCATGCCTCCCATAGTTCCCGCTGCTTTTTGACCGATAGCAATGGCTAAATACCAAATACCGAACATAAACCCGATCATTCTACCCGGAACTAATTTACTTAAATATGATAACCCTACTGGCGAAATACACAACTCGCCCATAGTATGTAACAAATAAGCTAATATTAAAAACACCATACTAACTGATGCCGTTTTTGCGCCTTGCGGAATACCCAATGTACCAAAAACTAACACTCCAAAACCTAAACCTAAAAGCAATAAGCCAATACCATACTTAGTAGCTGCACTCGGGTTATATTTACTTTCCCACCATCTAGAAAATAATGGAGCTAATGTGATTATGAAAAATGAGTTTAAAATACCGAACCAAGTCGCTGGCACTTCAGTAGCATCTTTACTAAATTCATTATTGATTTTATAATAAACAATGTACCATAGAAACACAAAAGACAAGCTCAGAATAATATTAGATAATAAGATTTTCTTATACGTTTTTTTGAAAAGCAAAAGTAAGACGTAGGTAATTATTGCTAATGGACCTACGGTTAATATTAAATCGATTACTTTAAAGATTGTTGCAGAACTACCTGTAAGTGCACGCTCTGTATAATCTCTTGCAAACAGCGTCATGGAGCCTAAAGCTTGCTCGAAAGCTGCAAAGAATATTACTGTAAACACAGCAAAAACAGATACTGCAATAATTTTATCTCGTACAATTCTAGAATACCTAGAAATGCGTGTTGATATTAGATATAAAAATAAAACTAACGCCGTTAAAACAGTAACGCTAGATCCATCTAAACCTCCTAATTTAAAGTTTAGCAAATTAACGTTTCCTATTTTAGAAATTGGATCGTTTAAAAGATATAAAAAGCCTCCTAGTGCAGATAAAATTATTAAAACCTTATCTATAGTCGTAAAAGGGTTTAACTTCTCCACATGCTCTGTTGCATCTTGTTCTTTAGGATTTCTTTCATTGATATTTTGAGGTAATTCTACTTCATGTACTTTAGATGGTTTTTCACCAATTTGCCCAAAAAAGTCTTTCGCCAACCAAAACTGAATTAAACCAAGTAACATAAAGATACCTGCCAATCCAAAACCATAACTCCAACCAATATTTTCTGCTAAATAACCACAAAGCATCATTCCGAAGAAAGCTCCAGCATTTACACCCATATAGTAAATAGTATAAGCGCCATCTTTTTTAGACTCTTTACCTTTGTACATTTCAGAAATCATAGAAGTCATATTAGGCTTAAAGAAACCTGTACCTATAATTAATAAAGCTAAACCTAAATACAAAGACCAAGGTGTTTCAAAAACCATAGACAAATGCCCAAGCATCATAAAGAAGCAACCAATGATAACAGCCCATTTATAACCTGTAATTTTATCGGCAACCCAACCACCAATAATTGGTGTTAAATACAGCATAGAACCATAAGTTCCAATTAAAGCCAAAGCATGCTCGCGAGGCCACTCCCAACCGGGATTAGTGCCAAGCATAGGTGCCGTTAAAAACAATACTAAAAGAATACGCATTCCGTAGAATGAAAAACGTTCCCACATTTCTGTAAAGAAAATAATAAACAAACCTGCAGGATGCCCTATTACCTTGTCTTTAAATAGATTTTCAATATCTGTATTCATAAAAAGAATATTTAATGGTTATAATGAAGAAAACCCTCAAAAGAGGGTTATGTGTTTTTTAGTTTTCGGCTAATTCGAAACCTTCAGCTTCTTCGTTTTTTAAAACGCGTTCACTTTCTTCTGCTCCATGAGTTAACCGTTTTAAAGGTTTCAAAATTATTATAAATAATATACCGATAACTACAGTAAAAACTACAATTCCTGCAAAAATATTAAGCTCTCCAAATTCACTTGCAGATTCACCTATAACACCAGCAACTTTATTACCAAGACCAGTGGCTGCAAAATAAACTCCCATCATTAATGAGGCGTATTTAACAGGTGCTAATTTTGTTATAAAAGAAAGCGCAACTGGCGAAATACAAAGTTCTCCAATGGTATGGAATAAATAAGCTAACACTAACCAAATCATGCTAGACGTTCCAGATTTTTCAAACTCCATGGCTGCAAACACCATGAATAAAAAACCAAAGCCCATAATTATAATACCTGCTGCCATTTTAAATAAAGAAGAAGCTTCTCTTCCTTTTAGTTTTCGTTTAGCCCAAATACCAGCTACAGTCGTTGCTAGAAGAATAATAAATCCGGCATTTAAACTTTGAAACATAACTGTTGGTATTTCCCAACCAAATAACACTCTATCCGTCTTAGTATCTGTGTATAGGTTAATTAACCCACCGGCTTGCTCAAAAGCGCCCCAAAAGATAATTACCATAATGAATGATAGCAATAACACAACAAAACGATCTTTATACACCTGCGTATCTAAATCTTTATAAATCATCATTAATAAAGATGAAATTGCTGTTAAAAACAAAAATAATAGGCCATAACCCCAGCCCATAGCATACCAACCAAATAAAGATGCCGCTAATAATACACCAGCAAACATTAATTGTTTTGGAGAACTAAACAACTCAGAATACAACTGACCGTAAGACACCTCGTTTTTATCATTTGTGCTCGGTATAAAGTTACCAACCTGAGATAAATACTTTTGCCCAGCTATATAGTTAATTAATCCAAGAACCATAACAACACCTGCTAATCCGAAACCAGCATGCCAACCCCATTTTGCAACAACACCACCAACAATCATAGTTGCTAAAAGCGACCCTAAGTTAATACCTATATAAAAAATACTAAATCCTTTATCACGTCTAATATCACCTGCTTTATACAAGCCACCAACCATAGTAGAAATGTTAGGTTTTAATAAACCAACACCCAGAATAACTAAACCTAAACCGGTATAAAAAGCCCAAATATCAGTAAGCACTAAAACGGCATGACCAATACATAAAATAACGGCTCCATATAAAACCGCTTTTTTCTGACCAATCAATTTATCTGCAATCATTCCTCCAGGAATAGACATTACATAAACTAGCATAGTATACCAGCCATAAAGCGCTAAAGCTTCTTGATCTGTCCAAGCTAAACCTGCACCTCTATTATCTCCCGTAGTTTGCGTAGTCATGTACAACACCAATAAGGCACGCATACCGTAGTATGAAAAGCGCTCCCACATTTCGGTTAAAAATAAAATATACAGTCCTATTGGTTGTCCAAATAATTCCTTTTGATGTGGTTGCAATGCCTTAGCTGCCATAAATTTGTTGTTAGTTAATTATGCTTTTATTATTTCTTGCTTATTTTATCACCTAAATTTTCATCTAAAAAGTTGGTCATTTTTGTGTACAAATGCAATCTTGTATTACCACCATAAATGCCGTGATTTTTATCTGGATAAATCCCCCAATCAAATTGCTTATTTGCTTGCACTAAGGCTTCAACCAAACGCATTGTGTTTTGCACATGCACATTATCATCTCCAGAACCATGAATTAAAAGAAAATCTCCTTTAAGTTTTTCAACATGATTTATAGGCGAATTTTCATCATAACCACTTGCATTCTCTTGTGGTGTTGCCATGTAACGCTCTGTGTAAATAGAATCGTAAAAACGCCAGCTACTTACCGGTGCAACCGCTATTGCCATTTTAAAAACATCATTCCCTTTAAACAAACAGTTACTACTCATAAAACCACCAAAGCTCCATCCCCAAATACCAATACGCTCAGCGTCAATATAAGGTAAAGCACCTAATTGTTTAGCTGCAGCAATTTGATCTTCAACTTCATATTTCCCTAATTCATTTTGAGTTACTTTTTTAAAATCAGCACCTTTAAGCCCTGTCCCTCTACCATCAACACAGGCTACAATATAGCCTTTTTGCGCCAATAATTGATACCAATAATCGTTAGAACTTATCCAACTATTTGCTACTTGTTGTGAACCTGGCCCTGAATATTGAAACATTAATAACGGATACTGTTTTGAAGGATCAAAATCTGTAGGCTTAACTGTCCACATATTTAAATCGTTTCCGTTTATAGCAATTGTACTAAATTCTTTATTAGAAATTTTATATTCCGAAAGCTTTTTAGATAACGCTTCATTATTCTTAATCAGCTTAATAATCTCACCAGAAGACGCACTGTTTAAAGTATATCTAGGCGGTGTTGAAGCGTTAGAAAATGTATTTATAAAATATGAAAAATCAGCACTAAAATCAGCACCATTTGTACCTTCGTCTTTTGTTAACCTTGTTTTACTTCTACCGTTTAATTTAACAGAATAAACATCACGATTTATAGATCCATTTTCCACCGATTGATAAAAAATAGTTTTCGCTTTTTCATTAAAACCATAGTAATTGGTTACTTCCCAAGCGCCTTTGGTAATTTGGTTTATCAGCTTGCCATCTTTACCGTAATGGTAAATGTGATTATAACCATCCTTTTCGCTTGTCCAGATAAAACTATTATCTTTCAAAAACGTTAAATTATCGGTAACATCAACATAAGCTTTATCTTCTTCACTTAGCAATACACTAGTTTTATTCTCAGCTGCGTTATAAGCTAATAAGTCTAATTTATTTTGATGACGATTTAAAACCTGAGCACTTAAAACATCTGCGTTTTTAGTCCATTCTATCCTGGCAATATATTCTATCTTTTCTCCTAAATCTACCGCAGTAGTTTTTGTTGTTTTCAAGTTATAAACATGAAGCGACACTTTAGAGTTGGCCTCACCAGCTTTAGGATATTTAAACACTTCTTGCGTTTGGTAAAGCCCCATTCCATAAACATCCATAGAAAATTCAGGCACGTTGGTTTCATCAAACCTAATGTATGCTATTTGAGTTCCATCGGCATTCCAATCGAAAGCGCGAACAAAGGCAAATTCTTCTTCGTAAACCCAATCCGTAATACCATTAATAAGTTTATTCTTTACACCATCAAAGGTTATTTGAAAAGTTTCACTTGTTACTAAGTCCTTAATATATAAATTATTATTTCTAGCGAAAGCTACTTTATCCCCGTTAGGAGACAACGTTGGTTCCTGTATTTTTTCTTCAGAAATTAAAGTCAAACTTTTACTTTTTACATCGTAGATATAATAATGCCCTAGTACTGAATGACGAAAGATAGACTCCTCGTTTGTCGCCAATATAATTTGACTCTCATCATCACTAAAAGTATAATCTGTAAAATAATCTACATTGGCCAAATCGCTCGAATTAACCAACGTATTAACTTTTGCCAGAGTTTTATAATCGTAGATGTCTATAGAAGTGCTTCGTGCTTCGCGATTAAAATTTAAAACAGAATATTGCTGACCGTTAGCCATAGAATGCAAAGCATCGAGCCTTTCGGTTCTAAATGTTCCGTTCCATATTTCTTCTAGAGTAACCTCTTTATTTTGAGCAGATAATACGGCTGTAAAAAAAAGACAAATTTGAAAGCTGAATCTTAGGTATTTCATTAAAATTGATGTTTATTTCTCATAATACCGGCAAGTTTAGTAAAAATACTTCAAAAAAACGTTATTATTAACACATAAATAACTAGTAAAAGTCAAGTTCATGATTAATTATAAGAAGAGTATTATCTTTACACCGTTAAATGAACAAATTATGAGTAAAACGATTGCCGGGTTTTCAAAATTATCTAAATCTAAAAAAATTGACTGGATTGCAAACACCTATTTTGCTAATGCAGAAAACACTAAAGCTGTTTTAAAACAATACTGGAACGATAACGAAAAATTACAGCAATTACATGATGAGTTTATAGAAAACACCATTAGCAATTATTATTTACCACTTGGTGTTGCCCCTAACTTTTTAATAAACGAAACGCTTTACGCCATACCGATGGCTATTGAGGAAAGTTCTGTTGTAGCTGCAGCAAGTAAAGCTGCAAAATTTTGGCTAGACAGAGGTGGTTTTAAAACTACCGTAATTTCTACTACAAAAATCGGACAAGTTCATTTTATGTTTCATGGTGATTTTGAAAATCTAAAATCGTTTTTCGACACCGTAAAACCAAAATTAATTACCGAAGCTAAGCCACTTACCAAAAACATGGAAGCTCGTGGAGGTGGTATTCTAGATATTGAATTACGAGATAAAACAGCCGATATTGAAGACTATTATCAATTGCATGCTTCTTTTGAAACGCTAGATGCGATGGGTGCGAATTTTATAAATTCTTGTTTGGAGCAATTCGCAAAAACCTTTAAAAATGAGGCTTTATTATTTTCTAGTTTTTCTGAAGAAGAGAAGCATCTAGAAATAGTAATGAGCATCCTTTCTAACTACGTACCCGAATGTTTAGTGCGTGCCGAGGTAAGTTGTAAGGTTGAAGATTTAAGTGAAAATAAAGCCATTTCTGGTAAAGCTTTCGCTGAAAAATTTGTGAGAGCTGTAAACATTGCAGAAGTAGAACCTTATAGAGCCGTGACTCATAATAAAGGTATTATGAATGGCATTGACGCAGTTGTTCTTGCCACCGGAAACGACTTTAGAGCTGTAGAGGCTGGCGTACATGCTTATGCTTCTAGAAACGAAAAATACAGTAGTTTATCGCATGCTAAAATTGAAAACGGCATATTTACCTTTTGGATGGAAATACCATTAGCTTTGGGTACCGTTGGCGGATTAACAGGCTTACATCCTTTGGTTAAATTAGCTTTAGAATTACTCCATAAACCATCGGCAAAAGAGTTGATGTCTATTGTAGCAGTTGCAGGATTAGCCCAAAACTTCGCCGCATTGCGTTCGCTTACAACTACTGGAATTCAAAAAGGACACATGAAAATGCACCTTATGAATATTTTAAATCAGTTTGAAGCTAATGATGCAGAAAAAGTAATTTTAATCGAACATTTTGCAAACAACCCTGTTAGTCATAGTGCTGTTGTAGATGCTATCAATAATTTAAGAAAGGAATAGACAGAAAGGTTCCGTCTAGAAATTTCAATAAAAAAAAAGATATTTATTCTTTCAAGAAACGCAATGAGTCTTCATTTTTAAAACTCAAAACATAAAACCCTTTATCTAAACTTTGGATATCAATTCGATCTTTACTATTAGAAACAAATCCTTCCTGAACACCTTGTCCTAGGACATTTAGAATACGGTATGCTTTAACTTCCTTTAAATTAGAAATAGAAATATAATCTGCAGCAGGCACAGGATACACCGATAACGGATCCTTGCTCTTAGCTAAACTACTCAACGATAACGTAGATGATTCTAATAATAAAGTAGATTCTTTTTGAATATTATAATCTGCTAACGTGTGTCCATTCTCTAAAGTTTGTCCGTTATATTTTAAAACTTGTTCATCTGGAGGTATACCTTCCTTATCTTGAATCTTTGCCTTTACATTTTCAATAGTATCATTCGCTTCAACCTCTAGAGCTATAGTCTTACTCTCACTAACTTTAACAAAAATTTGCATAGCCATAACATTTAAAGACAAAAACAGAAATGCAATTAAAGTGTATTTTTTCTTCATAAATATATTTTTAATAGAGTTAGGTTTTTTCTTATTACAATGAAACTTTTCTTCTAGACTCATTTAACGAAAAGATCATTAAATCATACTTAAAAGCTTATCCATACTATCAAACGTTTGGGTAGCTTCATCTTTTAATTGATTATTATAATCGTGAGCTACGTATCCAAACACGTCAAACCCACCAGCTTTTGCTGCACGAACTCCAGATATACTATCTTCAATTACAACACATTCTTCAGGCTTAAAACCCATAGTTTCGGCTGCCCATAAAAACACTGCTGGATCTGGTTTCCATTTTTGGATTTTATAGCAACTAAATATTTTATTTTCGAAGAAAGGCAATAAACCGGTAAGCCCTAAATTAAGTTCTATTTTATCTTCTGGACCGCTAGATGCAACACAAAATGGTCTATTTATATTTTTAAGAACACCCTTAACCCCTTCAACGGGTTTCATATCTTTTTTAAAAGCTTCAAAACTGCGCTGTCTGTATTCTCTCTCTAAAGAATCTGGTAATTGTTTTTGTGCTAATTCAGAAATCATACGTTTACAGGCATCGAAGAAACTTCCTTTAAAATGTTTCATTCCGTAAGCTAAATCAATATTCGCTCCATATTCATTTGCGATATCTACTAACACCTGTATGCTTACAGGTTCACTATCCACCAAAACACCATCGCAATCAAAAATGACACATTTATATTGTTTCATAAAACTTTAATATTTAATAATTTCGAACTCGCTTCGTCTGTTAAGCTGGTGCTCTTCTTCTGTGCAATTTAGCATAGGGCACGGTACAATAGGCTCCATTTCCCCAAAGCCTTTAAACGATAATCTACGAGCGTTAATATAACCTTCCAAAGCTATGTAATTTCTTGTAGATTCTGCACGACGCTCTGATAAAATTTGATTGTATTTTGCACTACCACGACTATCAGTATGAGCGCTTATCTTTAAATAGATATCAGGATAACGTTCTAATTTTGCAGATAATTCGTCTAATATTTTTTTAGATTCGGTTGTAATATTCCAAGTTCCAAAATCAAAATAAATAGGAGCTAACTTAAAAAATAATTTACCATCTTTCTCTATAACCGGTGGTCCATCGACATCAGTAAGCAAAGCAAACCTCGTTGGATCTTCTTCTTTTAATTTCTTATCTATTTTCTTTTCTGTAATTATAGCTTCCACGGGATCTACAACTACTGGTGGCGGTGGCGGAATTTGCTTTAAATACAATACATGTTTTTGATCTTGTTTTTCTAAAACTTCTACAGTGAGCGTTTTTGCATAATACCCTTCACTTTCAGCTTTAAGCTCGTAATGATCTGCTAACAAATTCATATTAAAAACAGAAGTATCATCTAAAGTATTACTATACACCTCAGCCTTTTTTCTGTTGCTTAAAACAACTTGAGCGTTAGGAATATATTCTTTTGTAACAGCATCTCGAATTTCAAATGTGTTGATATACTCTCTAATAAATATTGGTCCCGATTGTTTAAACTTGAAAATATTATCGTCTTTTTTATTTCTATTCGAAGCAAAAAAGCCTTCATTTTCGTTGTAATAATTTATTCCGAAATCATCGTATTGAGAATTGATTGGCACACCTAAATTTGTTGGAGCAGTAAACGTATTATTCACCAACTCCGAAACAAAATTATCCAACATACCCAAACCTAAATGTCCGTTAGAAGCAAAAAACAGATTTCCTTCTTCTGATATAAATGGAAAGTGTTCTCTATTTTCTGTATTTATTGTAGCACCTAAGTTTACAGGATCGCTAATTTCACCTTCACTTAAAGCAACGTAATACAAATCGAAACTTCCAAAACCACCTTCTAAATTAGACGAGAAGTATAATTTACTCCCATCTGGACTTAAAGCTGGGTGCTGATATGAGAATCCGTTTTTATTAAACGCTAATTTCACTGGCTCCAACCATTTTCCATTCTCTTTTACCCATTTATAAATGTGAATATCATTGGTTTTAGCATCGTTAAATTCGCGCTTACCATCTACAATATTACTTCTTGAAATATATAAGGTATTACCGTCTTTACTAAAACAGAAATTTCCTTCGTGATATTTAGAATTGACATTTTTCGGTAATGCTTTTGTATAGCCAACGGTATCAATATCCTTGTTTACAGCAGTTACATAAATATCCAAAAATGGTTGATGCGTCCATTTATAAGTTTTTCCGAATAATTGATTTACATCTCTATCGGAAGTAAAATAAACACTATCCCCAAACTTTACCGCTCCAAAATCTGAAGCTTCAGAATTAAACTGCGCTTTTTCAATTTTGTAATCGGGTGTTTTAAGCTTAAAAGTTTCAATGGTTTCGATAGATTCAGCAACATCTAACGTTGCAGAATTATTCTCTTTATACAATTTTAAATACACCAAAGCAGCCTCATAATCTCCCAAAGCAGAAAGTATTTGATACAGCTTAAAGTTATATTCGTTGTTGTAGCTTTTATCCTTTTCGCCAAATCGACCTTTTACCAATTGCTTTAAATGTCGAGATGCTAATCGATACTGAAACGTATTATAGTAACATTCCGCTAGATTTTCTAAATCTTTTTTATGACGTTCCTTTTCTAAGGCCGTTTCGTAATATTTTGCTGCATTGATGTAATCTCCTTTTTCGAAAAAACGATCGCCTCTAGATTTTTGGCCAACGGCCAACTGAGACATAAAACAGATTGCAAAAATTAAAGTTATTTTCTTAATCATATTAGTAGAATCTTGGAGATGAATATTTTTTACTTAAACCTAATACATCAAACCTATAAAGCAAAACAAATTCGTGACTTCCATTGTTGTAACTTTTTAATTGACTTGTATTAAAATCGTGCGAATAACCGATGCGTAAATCTGGTGTTATGTTGAAAACAGCCAAACCAGAAACAGCGTCTTGATAACGATAAGACACTCCTAATTCGAGTTTATTATCATAAAGAACATTTGCAGAAACATCAAAAGATAACGGTGCTCCTCCAGCAAATTTCATAACAGTTGATGGTTTTATTTTAAACAAATCATTCAACTCGTAAATATAACCTGCAATTAAAAACCCATGAATACTGTTGTTGTATATCACATCATCATTAACACTTAAATCGGCAGGAATTAAATTTGGTGACGATAACCCGACGTAATAATTTTTATGAAACAAAAAGGCTCCTGCTCCAATATTTAAAACCGTTTTATTAGTGTTTCCAAAAGAAGGATCGGTAGATACATTACTACCAATAGCACTAAAATTTAAATGATCGAAACCAGCTTTTAATCCAAAAGACAAATTAAGCTCTTTGTTTAAATTAATTTTATAAGCTGCATCTACATTAAATATGTTTTCACTTGTATTTACATTTCCTCCTATATTATCATTTAAATAATTAACGCTTAATTCTATTTTTTCACTCAATGGAATATTAGCAAAAACATTAGTTGTTTTTGGTGCTCCGTCTATCCCTACCCATTGTGTTCGGTATAAAGCACCAACTTCTACAAGGCTTGGTTCGTTTATCATATAAGCAGGATTCACCATGCTCATATTGTACATATATTGTGTGTACTGTGGTTCTTGCTGTGCAAAAACCGACAGATTACAAACTATAAATAGTATAAATAATTTTATCTTCATCAACTTATTTGCTTAAGTAAAAATTCCCCTGAAAAGGTTTAGTCATCCCGTCTTTCGGATCGAAAACATAAAAATAAACTCCAGAAGACAATTGCTTCCCTAGTGTTCCCGAGACATTCGATTTACCCGAAAATAACGGTGTGCTTTTTATACCTTTATAAACAGTAACTCCATATCTGTTATGAATATTTAATTCGAAATTTGGATAGGTTTCCGGTAAATTACATAAATCGAAAACATCGTTTACACCATCACCATTAACGGAAATACCATCTTTAATACAACTTTCGCAATTATCATCTCCAAAAGGTAGGATAGTAGCCGTCATGGCTATTTTGGGAGATTCGCAACCATTTTCATCTAAAGCGGCAACAAAATAGTCTTCGCCGTTTATTAAAATAGTCCCTAATGGTAATGGAGTTGTGTCAATGGCTGTATCATACCAATTAAAATCATATCCATTATTCGCGACTAAGCTATTAACGGTTTCACCATCTACAGCGCAGAAAGTTTGATTAGATGTTGTTGGCACCTCAACTTCAGAAACAGTAATTTCTATTAAGGCTGTATCTAAAAGACATGAAGCATGCCCTTGAATTTCGTATCTAAAATTATAAACTCCAGCCACCAATTGAGAAACATCTAACAAATTCCCTATGGGTAAATTACCATTATCTACATCTATAAAAACACCACCGCTGTTAGCTGAATCATCTAGATAATCTATTAAATCTATTTCCAAATCAGATCGGCACACATCATAAGCAACATCCTCTCCTGCACTTGGACTCTTATAAAGAGTTACCGTAATAGTTGCCTCACTACCAGAACACATAGTTGTGCCCTCTGGCGATACATTATCAGGAACTGTATAAGTATAAACTCCGGCATCAGCTGTTTTTGGATCAAATCCAGCTTTATAATCGGTTGTAATAAATCCGTTTGGTCCTGTCCAGGTTCCTGTTCCACTAGGATTTCCGTCTAATTCATCAAACAAATCAACAACACCATTATTATCGCAAACATCTAATAGCGTATCTACACCAGCTGTATATTCTTCATAAACTGTAAACGATAAATTTACCGAATTAATACAGCCTTTTTCTGTTACAGTTGAATAAGTAAAATCGAAAAGCTGACTATCTTTAACTTGGGGCAACTCGTAGGTTGTTGGGTTTGTAATCGTTTCTCCAGAAATATTATCAACCCATATTCCTAAAGGTCCTTGGTAAATTGGGCCATCAACACTATTGATATTCAAACGAGAAAACAGATCAAAAGGACTTGCTATTAACGGATCATTTTCGCAAAACTCCATACCTACAGTGTCTTCACCTGGATAATTATTAGGCAATAAAACAATAGTAACATAAGTGAATTTAGGATCGCATGGCGACGTACCACTACTTCCACAAGCATTACACAAACTAGAAACATAATAACTAAAAACGTAGGTACCTGCATTGGCTTGAGTAAGTGTATTTAAATTTATATAACCAGAATCGGTATCTGTTCTAATATCCGAAGGTCC
Organism: Algibacter sp. L3A6; assembly: GCF_009796825.1. GTDB lineage: Bacteria > Bacteroidota > Bacteroidia > Flavobacteriales > Flavobacteriaceae > Algibacter. Next base: position 2,147,823 of record NZ_CP047030.1, on the reverse strand, counting down.
TGAAATAAAACTCCACGAGTTACACCCTAATACTTCTGGATAATTATACAATACACCGTTTTCTGTTGTAAAAATTAATTCGTTGTACAAGCTTATACCTGCCGGCTTATTATCATCCAAACACACTTCCAAAGGCTGAGCTTGATAAAAAGGTTTAATAGGTTCGTAAATTCTAAATACCACTTCCGATTCTTTACTTGGGCAATCGGTTAAAGAAGACCTCGCTTCTACCGAGTATGTATACGTAAACTCTCTACAGCCAAAATTAGATTTACTACTTTTTAAATTATCATAAACCTCTCTAATATTAATATTAGAATCTGCTGGGTTTGAAATTTGGTTTGTAGGATCAAAAGCAGATTTCCAAGTACCTTCTACATCTTCACCTACAAGGAATCTATCATCTGTTAAATCAATATCTGCATCCCACATTCCAGATAATATATCACTCTCACAAATGTCATAAGTTGAAGGTTCTCCAGAAAGTACATCACGAATAACTTCTACTTTAAAATAAGATACTTTTTCTGAATCGCATGGCGACACACCATAAACGGTATATTTAAATTCGAAAACATCAAACTCTACTAGATCACCATAAGGCTCATAAGGAATTTCGGCATTAAACTTACCTTCAACACTTAAGCCTTTAAAATTACTTGGGTCTCCCATATTCCCTACAAACTCCCAAACACCATTTTTGTGAGGTGATGGTTGTGACTCGAAAACTTGAAATAAATCGAAACCAGCTAGCACGGCTTGACATACCGTAACATTCGCATCATTAACTCCTGCAGGAGGCAAAGGTTTCCCTTCAAAAGGGCCGAGAACAATATTTAATCGTGTTTTTATTCCATCGGGACACGCACTAGACGTATCGATTAATTGAAACTGGTACGAATCGATATCAACCGAAGCATCTTTTAAGTCCCATAAATATAAATCGCCAGTAGATACATCTAGGGAGAAATTATAATTTGGATCGAACCAAGTGCCCGAAGCCGATGTTATTGGCGTTGAAATTCCAGGAAGAGCATTATAAACGTCGTATAAATTAATTATTCCGTCGGGCGTTCCGTCAGCATCCTTATCAACGATTGTCATGTCACAAACATTATAAGTTACTACTTCATCGCATTGCGCATGTACTTTTGCAAAACAAGATAATAGAAGAGCAAAAGCCAAAAAGAGGACTTTTTTCAATTGAGTTAATTTAGGTTTTGTGCAAAGTATTATTTACAATGCCTAGGCAAAGGTGTGGAAAATAAAAACCTACAACTAAAAAATGAAGGAAAAAGTTAAAATTAAATGCATAATATCCGTTTTTTATGCATTTAAACGATTAAAAGTCATAAAAACATGCTATATTTTAACATAAAAACGTCAAAAAATTCACTTTTTAAACACAAAACAGATTATCGGATTTTCCATTTTCTTACCCAAACCATCATCAATCTATCTAAATTCACTAGCATAAACCTCTTAAACAGTTTAACGAATCTCACAAATTAACAAGCGCTAAACGATGTAAAAAGACTTTTTATCCACCAAAACATTTTAACATAATTCACGATTTAATAAGAAGACAACTTCTAAAGAGTATTTATATTACGGCGTAGAATTAGAAACCTGTAACATTTTACCGTTATAATACTTATTTCCGTTAAGTGAAAAATCGAAAATATACTGAGCCATTTCTAAAGCTGTAGTTGGTGCTTGATAACCAGGAAAGGCTTCTTCCAGCATTTCGGTTTGTACAGCTCCTAAAGCCAATACATTAAAAGCAATACCAGATTCTTTATATTCTTCCGCTAAGAGCTCTGTAAGCGTAATTACAGCTGCTTTACTAGAACTATATGCTGCTAAGCCAGGAAACTTCATACTGCCTTGCACACCACCCATAGAACTAATAGTAACCACGTGGCTTGAAGTCTGCATAAACGGAAGTACTTTTCTAGTTATTTCGGCAACACCAAAGACATTTGTTTTATAAACCGCTTCAAAATCTGCAATTGTTATTTCTGCAAACGGTTTGTTTAGTAAAGCGCCAGCGTTATTGATTAAAACATCAACTTGTTTCCAATTTTCAGAAATAAAAGTTTCAACTTTCTCGTAATCCTTTTCGTCATTTAAATCAAAAGAAAAACAAGTAACGTTTTCTAAATTTAAATTACTAATAGGTTTTTCATTCCGCGAAAGCGCCAATACATTATGCCCTTCGTTTGCAAAAAGTTGTACCAACTCAAAACCAATACCTCTACTTGTTCCTGTAATAATTATATTTTTACTCATTGGTAAGTTTTATTTCTTTAGTTGAAGCGTTTATCATCCCTTCTAGAGCAGGAATCATTTTATTTATAAAGTTCGTCATGTGCTTAAAATCCATGTTTTCAGTTTCGTCATCCACATGATGATAATAATCAAAATTTGTGAAATCGAAGGTTGAAATGGCTTGCGCCGGAATTTGAAAAGATTTGTAGAATGGATAATTATCTGAACGTTTAAACAAATTAAATTCTTTTGCCTTTGGCAGGAACCCTATAATTTCAGTATTAGCGTAACTGTTTAATTTTTCAGCCATATTCGATTCTTTATAGCCGGTAACATAAGCCATAGATTCTCCTTCTGCTCTAGGCACACCAATCATCTCGAAATTAATCATGGTATATACATTTAAACTATCGCTTTTTAAACGCTCTGCTAAATGTCCAGAACCTTTTAAACCCATTTCTTCTGCAGCATAAAGCGTAAACAAAACACTGCGCTTATTAGTTTTAGTTTCAGAAAAATATTTTGCCCATTCCATAACAGCCACTGTACCCGAAGCATCATCGTTCGCACCGTTTGCAATAACATCGCCATTAAATTCTTTTGCCGTACCAATATGATCGTAATGCGCACCTAAAATCACGAATTCATCTTTTAAAACAGGATCATTACCTTCAATATAACCGACAACATTATAGCCCGTAATATCCTTTACATTAAAGATATCTCTATAAGTTTCAAAATAAGGTTTTACATTATTTTCATTAAAGAAGTTCTCTATAAAAACGGCTGCTTTTTCTATACCAATACTTCCTGTACTTCGTCCCTCCAAAGCATCGGATGCTAAATACTCTAAACTTGTTTTAATAGATTTTTCTTCTATTTTATTTTGAGCAGCACAGCTAAAAACAAACATTACTAAACTAAGACTTAATATATTTTTCATATTTCAATTTAAAAATTAAAGATAAAAAAAACCTGCTTCAATAATATGAAACAGGTCTTTATATTTAGATTTTGAAAAATCTGGTTACACCAACATGGTTACAGGGTTTTCAATATATCCTTTTAATGTTTGAAGGAATAAAGCACCTGTAGCACCATCAACCGTTCTATGATCGCAAGCTAATGATAACTTCATGGTATGTCCAACAACAATTTGTCCGTTTTTAACTACTGGCTTTTCAACAATATTTCCAACAGAAAGAATTGCAGAGTTTGGTTGATTGATAATCGATGTAAACGTATCGATACCAAACATCCCTAAGTTAGACACAGTAAATGTGCTACCTTGCATTTCATCTGGAGTTAATTTTTTGTTTTTAGCTTTACCTGCAAGTTCTCTAACCGCAGCACCAATTTGTGGTAACGATTGCTCGTTTGCAAACTTAACAACTGGCACAACTAAACCATCTGGAACTGCTACTGCAACACCGATATGTACGTGATTGTTTAATCTCATTTTATCTGCAAACCACTGAGAGTTTACTTGAGGATGTTGTTTTAACGCTAAAGCACAAGCTTTAACAACAATATCGTTATAAGATATTTTAGTATCAGGAATTGAGTTAAACTGCGTACGGAAAGACATAGCGTTTTCCATATCGAACTCCACACTTAAGTAGTAATGTGGTGCAGAAAACTTAGAGTTTGTTAACGCTTTAGCAATTGCTTTACGCATTTGCGAGTTATCAACCTCATCAAAATCTTCTTGACCAGAAGGTACAAACTTACCCGCTGCTGCCGCAGAAGTTGCAGGCTCGTAATTTTCTATATCACGTTTTACAATACGTCCGTTTTCTCCAGATCCTTGTATTTTTGTTAAGTTAATACCTTTATCTTCAGCTAGCTTTTTTGCTAATGGAGATACATGTACACGTCCGTCTGCCGTTACTGGCGTTGGAGCAGGTGCGCTTGTTTTAGGTTTAGAAGGAGCAGCTGGTGCAGGCACACTTTTAGGAGCTTCTTTTTTCGCTTCGGCCTTTGGAGCTTCTGCTTTAGCAGCTGGTGCAGCCGTACTAAAACTAGAGGCAACTCCAGAAACATCTGTTCCCGCAGGGCCAATAATAGCTAAAAGCTCATCTACTTTTGCAGAATCACCTTCTTGCAAACCTATAAATAATAAAGTACCAGATTGGAATGATTCAAATTCCATTGTTGCTTTATCCGTTTCAATTTCAGCTAAAATATCGCCTTCTTCAACGCTATCGCCTACTTTTTTCAACCAAGTTGCAACAGTACCTTCTTCCATGGTATCACTTAAACGTGGCATGGTAACAACTATAACACCTTCTGGCAATTCTGCCGATGCTGTTGTTGCTTCTTTAGTTTCTTCTACTGCCGGAGCAGCTTCTTCTGTTTTTTCTTCAGTCGCTTCCGCGGAAGCACCACCACCGTTTAAAAGGGCAGAAATATCTTCACCTTCATCACCAATAATAGCTAAAAGTTCATCTACCTTAGTAGTTTCACCTTCTTGAACACCAATATGAAGCAAAGTACCTTCATTGAAAGACTCAAATTCCATTGTGGCTTTATCCGTTTCAATTTCAGCTAAAATATCGCCTTCTTCAATTTTATCTCCTACTTTTTTCAACCAAGCTGCAACGGTACCTTCTTCCATGGTATCGCTTAAACGAGGCATATTTACTACTATTGCCATAGCTTATATTTTGTGTTGTATAAATGGATAATCTTCTTGTTCGTATACCATATCGTAAAGCTGTTGCTTTTCTGGGTATGGAGATTCGTCTGCAAATTTTTCACATTCTGCAACAAGATCTTTAACACGCTTATCGATTATTTTAATATCATCTTCAGAAGCATATTTGTTTTCAAGAATAACATCTTTTACTTGCGTAATTGGATCTATTTTCTTGTACTCCTTAACTTCATCTTTTGTTCTGTAATGTTGAGCATCACTCATTGAGTGACCTCTGTAACGGTAAGTTTTTAACTCTAAGAAAGTTGGACCATCACCACGACGACCTCTTTGAATAGCTTCATCAAAAGCTTCAGCAACTTTAATAGGGTTCATACCATCTACAGGTCCGCAAGGCATATCATAACCTAAACCTAATTTCCAGATATCTGTATGGTTCGCTGTTCTTTCTACTGAAGTTCCCATAGCATAACCATTGTTTTCACAAACAAATACTACTGGTAACTTCCAAAGCATTGCTAAGTTGAATGCCTCGTGAAGAGAACCTTGTCGTGCAGCACCATCACCAAAGCAACATAAAGTTACGGCATCGCTACCGTGATATTTATCGCCAAATGCAATACCTGCTCCTAAAGGAATTTGACCACCAACAATACCGTGACCACCATAAAAACGAAATTCTTTAGAAAAAATATGCATAGAACCTCCCATACCTTGAGATGTTCCTGTTACTTTACCAAACAATTCTGCCATTACACGTTTAGGATCTACTCCCATACCAATAGGTTGAACGTGATTACGGTAAGCGGTTATCATTTTATCTTTAGTCAAATCCATAGCGTGCAAAGCACCTGCTAAAACAGCTTCTTGACCATTGTATAAGTGAAGAAATCCTCTTACTTTTTGTTGAATGTAAACGGCAGCTAGCTTGTCTTCAAACTTTCTCCAGAATAACATGTCTTCATACCATTTGAGGTAAACCTCTTTTGTGATTTTTTGCATCGACTAGTATTAATGTTTTTATTTCGCGAAAGACAAAAGTAACACATTGCAAGTAATTGTAAAAACCCAATGCCCTTAAAGTGAAAAAAATATTAAAAAAACTTAATTTGAGAACGCCTTTAAATTATCTTCAAATAATTTGAACGAATACTGATTTTTTAAAAATCTAAAGCGCTGATTTATCAAAACCTAGAGGCAATAAATTAGCCAATGAATTTGACTTAGCAACTTTACCTGTTTCGCCCATAAAATAAATTTCTATTGGGCTATCTTGTTTCACCTCATATTCGGCTATAGATTGGCGGCAAGCACCACATGGAGGAATAGGTGCTAAAGTTGTTTTTATTTTTGATCCAGCCGTTATAGCCATACGTACAATTTTTGCTTCTGGATACTTTGCTCCAGCATAATATATTGCTGTGCGCTCGGCACACAAACCAGATGGGTATGATGCGTTTTCTTGGTTACTACCTGTAATTATTTCATTGTTATCCAAAAGTATGGCAGTGCCCACATGAAATTTAGAATATGGTGCATAGGCTTTATCTCGAGCTTCTATAGCTTTTCCCATTAATGCAACAACATCATCAGGTGTTTCATTTAAATCATCATAAACGTATAAAGTGGATTCTATCTTTACTTCTTTCATATATTTTTTATTAGTGTAACGGGTTTTCAACTTCAGAAGCTTTAAAATTTGTTTTAAATTTCATCTCAATTATTGAAAAATCTAAAGTTTTGAACGCAACAATGTAAGCTAAAAGTTGATATCTACAACCAAAGCCGTTATTTTTTTTCAATTTACACCACTACTTTATGACGTAAAAAGAAATTAAAAATTTAGAAATATGCGTGAAAAACTATTTTTTAATCTCTAATTTCTCAGCAAAATAATCACAGAAATCCTTCATGGTTGCTGTCATTTTTTCGTCTTGTGTAGCACGGTTAAATGTGTTACTCATAGCCACAAGTGTTTGATGAAAAAAGACTTTCATCTCATCTACAGGCATATCTTTTGTCCAAAGATCAATACGTAAACTTTCTTGTGTTTTAGAATCCCAAACCGATAGCATCATGGCTTTAGCCTCAGCATTCGAAATTCCACCATCTTGTGCTGTCCAATGTAATTTTTCTGGAACTCGATTTTCATCTAACTCCACATTCAATTCAATTTTAGATTTTATATTAGCCATTACTTTTTTTTGGTTTAAATTTTGATTTATTAAAGAGTTCTTCGGCATTCATAATCAACATATCTTTAAAAGATGTGTCGTTATTATCCATGTAAGCTTTCACTATTTTCCAGCCTACATACTGCCCTATTTTACCAGGCGACTCGCCATCTATGCCTTCTAAATAGAACTTAGAAAATGGCGCTGGGTTTATAAAGCGGTTGGGCAATTTAGAATTTGTACTGTATAGCAATTCGCGTTCTACAAAATATTGCCAAACAGAACTTTCATTATTTTCAACCCAAGTTAACTCGTCTTCGGTGTAACTTATTCGTTCATTTTCTAACTTAAAAGGAATAACCTGATCTTTAAAATACAGAATTTTACCGAAATAGATCATTTCATCTAAAAGCGTTTTTCTTTCCGGTTGAAAAACATATTTCTTAGCATATTCCTCGGCCACATCTACAACAATTTGTTCTTTCCTTAAATCTTCCGAAATGTATTTTGGAATACTTTGATAGAAATAATGATCTTTCCCCAAATAAGCATCTAAAGCCACCAAAACAATAGTATCGGTAACAATAACACGGTTTCTATAATCTACATTACTAGTTGTAGTTATAATTCTTGGCGTTTTTAATTCAGGAAAATAATAATGAATATAGCTAAGCAATTCCTCTAGCTCTTCTTCTATGTTTTGATAACCTGAAAACACTTTATCAACCTCGCCACTTAGCTCTTGCTGTAAAGTATCATTAACCTTATCCATCCAAATAGAATCTGCTATAGCTTCAGGAAACATAAACGGATAAGCCTTTTTTAATTTAGGCAGTTCTTCTAGATTAGTTTGTGCAAAAAACCGGTCGAAGCGCTCTACAGAAATATCTATCTTGTTGTTCTCCAATGCTAATTCTACATCACTTTTATTTTTACAAGAAAAAACACAAATAGCAACAAGGATTATTAATGACAGTTGTTTCATACTAAAACTTAAACGTTTTAAATTTTTATTAATTGAGTGATTACAGTATTTTTGTTGACAAAGGTAGTATTCTTATATCAAAACTCTTCTAAAATGCAAACAGAAAAAGTAGTAGATTATATTGTAAATTGGTTAAAAGATTATGCAACAAAAGCTGGAGTAAACGGTTTTGTAATAGGTGTTTCTGGGGGTATAGACTCGGCAGTTGCGTCTACATTATGTGCAAAAACAGGATTAAATGTTTTATGTATTGAAATGCCAATACACCAAGCCGAAAGCCATGTTACTCGTGCACAAGAACATATTACCCAACTATCTAAACGTTTTGGTAATGTTAGTGATACTAGAACCGATTTAACACCAGTATTCGAGTCTTTTAAATCTGAATTGTTTTCCGACGGAGATAAAGCTACAGTCGATATGGCACTGGCCAATACGAGAGCACGTTTACGCATGACGACTTTATACTATTATGCCGGACTTTATAAACTATTAGTTGCAGGAACAGGTAATAAAGTTGAAGATTTTGGTGTTGGTTTTTACACAAAATACGGTGATGGAGGTGTAGATTTAAGTCCAATCGCAGATTTATTAAAATCTCAAGTTTACGAAATTGGTGAGTTTTTAGAAGTTCCAGAAGCTATTATGAAAGCCGCTCCTAGCGACGGTCTTTTTGGAGATACAAGAAGTGATGAAGATCAAATTGGAGCCTCGTACCCCGAGTTAGAATGGGCGATGTCGATGGATGAAGCAGGTAAAACAGATGCTGAATTTTCTGGACGTGAGCTTGAAGTTTTTAAAATTTACAAAAGATTTAATTCTAGCAATAAACACAAAATGATTGCTATCCCCATCTGCGATATTCCTGATAATTTGATGTAATTTTTGCAAAACACGTAAAAAACTCATACTTTAGCCCCCGAGCTTTTTTCTTTCAAGTAGTATATTCTCTCAACCCTTTACAATGAAAGCTCGGAAAATTATGATAAAATTATTAATAGCAGACAACCATCCTATTACGAGGAAAGGATTAGAGGTGCTTTTTTCTGCCTCACCAAACATCGAAATTGTTGGAAGTTTACAAGATGGAAATGACATCTTAGATTTCATTAGAAAAAACGAAGTAGACATTATTTTAACTGAAGCTGATTTCCCTAAGCTTAATGGATTAACTCTTTTACGTTATTTAAAAAATGATTTCCCCGACATTAAAACCGTAATTTTTAGCGGTGAACCTGAAGAAGTTTATGCAATAAATGCTATTAAAGCAGGAGCTTCTGGATTTATCCATAAATCTGTAAATGTGATTACTATCAACGAAGCTATTTTAAAAGTTTACGATGGTGGTATTTATTTAAGTAATGATCTAACCCAACAACTAGCGTTTGGGAACAGAGTGAACAAAGGCTCTGGAACGTTTTACAAAAAGTTATCTACTAGAGAAGCTGAAGTTTTAAAGCTTTTAACTATTGGTAGAAAAAACAAAGAAATCTCTAAAGAATTAGACATTAACGAAAAAACAGTAAGTACTTACAAAGCGCGTTTAATGCGTAAGCTTAAAGTAACAAACCTTATTGACTTAGTTAATCAAGCGAAACTAGCAGAACACCTATAGTACGCGGTTTAATTTTCGAGATAACAACATTTTAAGACCCGAATAGTCTCTTACTTCTTCTAGTATGTTTCTATTCGAGTCTTTTTTATTTTGCAACGTTTCTTGTTGAAACTCTTTTACTTTTTGATCTATTAAAAAGCAACGCAAATTAAGTATGGTCTCGCTTACTAGTTGTGCTATACTCATTTTTTTCTCCTTCGGAAAAATATTCATTCTATTCCAATCGTCTAGCGCATAGCGATCATCATCCATTAAAATGGTAGTAATTTCACTAGACATATCTGTACTTACGGTATTGATGAAAGTTTTTAACTCGAATTTAGTATCCTGATTTAATCTATCAATAATAGTGTAATACAGCTCTTTAAAATGTGTGTTTGTAAACTCCATTTCATCATCCTGCAAATCCAAAAACACTTTTTCAAATACTTTTGCCTCATGCACAACAGGTTCTAAAACCAAATCGCCTTTTTCGTTTTCTTTCAAAACTAAGTCCTCGAACTCCTCTACCTCATTACCATAAAGTAATAGTACTTCAATAATTTTTCGTTCTAAAAGATACTGAACATCTACTTTTTTTACCGGTTCTTTATTAGTAATTACCTCAAACGGATAATTATCCGGAGGACCTTCTCTTGGGTCTTGATTTGGATCCATATTCGGATCCATATTATAATTCTGCTTATTAGTTGCTGGTTTCGAGCTATTATCTTTAGCCGTTTTACTCTCAATTTGTGCAAGCGTACTGAATAATACAGATTCGCTCATATCCATTATACGAGCACACTCCTGAATGTAAATCTCTTTCTTTATCTGATCTGGAATTTTAGAAATACTATTTACAATATCTCTAACCGTATCTGCTTTTTTAATCGGGTCGTTTTTAGACTCTTCGAATAAAATAGAAGCTTTAAATTGAATAAAATCTTTAGCATTTTCAGTTAAATACGTAGATAGTTCTTCTAAGGTATTTTGTTTTGCAAAACTATCGGGATCTTCTCCTTCAGGAAAGGTACAAACCTTAACGTTCATGCCTTGCTCTAAAATTAAATCGATACCACGCAGCGATGCTCGCATACCTGCAGCATCTCCATCAAAAAGCACGGTAATATTTTTGGTAAGTCTATTTATTAATCTAATTTGATCTGGCGTTAATGCGGTACCAGAAGATGCCACAACATTTGTTATCCCTGTTTGATGAAACTGAATAACATCGGTATAACCTTCAACCAAATAACAGTTATCTTCTTTTGCTATACTTTGCTTAGCATGATAAATACCATACAACACCTTACTCTTATGGTAGATATCACTTTCTGGCGAATTCATATACTTGGCTGCTTTTTTATCAAGCACCAAAATACGGCCACCAAAACCTAACACACGGCCACTCATACTTTTTATAGGAAACAACACACGACCTTTAAAACGATCGAAACGTTTATCTCCTTTAACAATAGTTAACCCTGTTTTTGCTAAAAAATCGATATTATAACCTTGTTTTAAAGCCTCATCGGTAAAACCTTGCCATTCGTTTAGTGAATATCCTAAATCAAATTTTTTAATAGTTTCTTCTGTAAAACCACGCTCTTTAAAATAACTTAATCCAATAGATTTTCCTTGGTCTGTTTTATGAAGAATTTTCTGAAAATAAGTATTTGCGAATTCACTAACCAAATACAAACTTTCGCGCTCATTAGCTTGTTCTTTTTGTTCGTTAGATTGTTCGGTTTCTTCTATTTCAATATTATACTTTTTTGCTAAATACTTTATAGCTTCAGGATAAGTAAAATGCTCGTGTTCCATTAAAAAAGACACCGATGTACCGCCTTTTCCTGTTGAAAAATCTTTCCAGATTTGCTTCACTGGCGATACCACAAAACTTGGTGAGCGCTCGTCACTAAAAGGGCTTAACCCTTTAAAGTTACTTCCTGCTTTTTTTAAGTTTACAAAATCGCCAATAACCTCCTCTACTCGGGCGGTTTCAAATACTAAATCTATGGATGCTGGTGATATCAAATTTAATTTTTTAAAGTAAAAACAATTTATTATTTAAATAATCGCGGTTCATTTTAAGCAAATTCAGCTTCAAAAAGCGATTTAAAATGTTTTAGTAATTTTTCTTTTACCTCAACCTCATCAACTGTTTTTTGAGCTAACTCTACGTTAAGTGATGTCACTGCTTTACCGCGAATACCACATGGTATAATATTATCAAAATACCCCAAATTAGCATTTACATTTAATGCAAATCCATGCATGGTAACCCAACGACTAGCGCGCACACCCATAGCACAAATTTTACGAGCAAAAGGTGTTCCAACATCAAGCCAAACTCCTGTTTCACCTGGGCTTCTTTCTGCCTTTAATCCATATTCTGCTAAAGTTAAAATAATCATTTCTTCTAAAAAACGTAAATATTTATGAATATCGGTGAAAAAATTCTCCAAATCTAAAATAGGATAACCAACAATTTGCCCTGGACCATGATAAGTAATATCTCCTCCTCTATTTATTTTATAAAAGCTCGCGCCTTTTTCGGCCAACTGTGCTTCATTTAAAAGCAAGTTCGACAAATCGCCACTTTTACCCAAAGTATATACATGCGGATGCATAACAAACAAAAAATAGTTTTTGGTTTTTAGAGCGGTTTCCTCTCTCCTATTCTTTATTTTTGCATCAACAATACCCTTAAACAAAGCCTCTTGGTAATCCCAAGTATCTTTATAATCTTTATAGCCTAAATCCTGCAGTTCAATTTGCTTATTCATAGGCTGCAAAATTACAATATTTTAAGGAGAAAGATTAACGTAAAACAGCAATAAGACAAAAGTAAAATTAAAGATATGTCTAAAAAAAAACATACCATTCAAGCCAATCCCTTTATTGTACCAACAACCGATGGCAAAATCATTAAAGAGCATTTTGGAAACACAACCGATGGCAATAAAGACATCAGTATTGCACACATGAAAGCCCCTGCAGGTTGGAGTGAGCCTTTTCAAACTCCTGAATTCGATGAGTTTACCTTTATTATTGGTGGTAAAAAACAATTTATCATCGATGGCGAAACTATTATTTTAGAAGCGGGACAATCTATAAAAATTGAACGCAATACTAGAGTACAATACTCTAATCCATTTACCGAAGTTTGTGAATACATTGCTATTTGCACCCCTGCTTTTTCAATAGACTTAGTAAACCGAGAAGCGTAATCAAAAATGAAAAAATACATCCCTAAAATTATTGGCAACAGCATAAATGCTATTGGTTTTTTAGCTCCAAAATACGCGGCACACCTATCTATTGTTTTATTTTCTTCACCTAAAAAAGGAAAAACAAACGAAAAGCAAGCGGCTTACCTAAAAAGCGCCCAACAAGACGAACTTATTTGCAACGATATTAAAATAAAAACTTACCAATGGCCCGGTAAAAAAGACACTATTTTGTTGGCACATGGATGGGAAAGCAACACCTACCGCTGGAAAGATTTAATTGAACTTCTAAAAGCTGAAGATTATAACGTGATTGCACTAGATGCTCCTGCACACGGAAGTTCTGGCGGAAAACTTTTTAACGCTTTAATTTATTCTGAATGTATACACGCTGTGGCTAAAAAATTTAAAGCAACAACTATTATCGGGCATTCAGTTGGCGGTATGGCTACCGCTTTTGGTAATTACAATTTACCAATAGACCATGTAGAAAAACTTGTACTTCTAGGAGCTCCTGCAGATTTCACAGGTGTTTTCTCTAGATATATAGATATGATGGGTTATAACAAACGTGTTTCTAAAGCAATGAATACCTATGTTTTAAAACGCTTTAATAATTTACCTGAATATTTTAATGCAGCACAATTTACTCAAGAGTTTAAAGCAAAAGGACTTATTGTTCACGATAAAAAAGATAGAATTATTCCTTATAAAGATGGATTGAAATTTAAACAAAACTACGCTAATGGTGAGTTTGTTTCTACTAAAGGTTTTGGACATGGTTTAAAATCAGATTTAGTTTACAATCATATTTTAGACTTTTTAAACACTTAATTAACCTATTTTTGCAAGATGGAAGTACAATTAAAACGTATTAATAAATTTTTAAGTGAAGTAGGTTATTGCTCTAGACGTGAAGCCGATAAATTAATCGATGCTGGTCGCGTAACCATTAATGGCGAAATTCCAGAAATGGGAACTAAAATAGCGCCTAACGATGTTGTTTGCGTAGACGGTAAAGAAATTACAAACACAAAAACATCATTTGTTTATTTAGCTTTCAATAAGCCTGTTGGCATTGTTTGCACTACCGATACTTCTGTAGAAAAAGATAATATTATTGATTTTATTAACTATCCAAAACGTATTTTCCCTATTGGAAGATTAGACAAACCTAGTGAAGGTTTAATTCTGCTAACCGACGACGGAGATATTGTAAATAAAATTCTTAGAGCAAGTAATAATCACGAAAAAGAATATGTTGTTACAGTAGACAAACCTATATCTCAAACGTTTATTGAACGCATGGCGGGTGGAATCCCTTTAGCAGATTTGAATAAAACTACTAAAAAATGTGAAGTTCAAAAGATAAACACTTACACCTTTAAAATTATTTTAACTCAAGGTTTAAACCGCCAAATTAGACGTATGTGCGATTACCTAAACTATGAAGTCGAAACCTTAAAACGTGTTAGAATTATGAATATTAAACTCGATATGCCTATTGGAGAATATCGAGAATTAAGCAAAGAGGAGTTTACAGACCTCAATAAACTACTTAGCGATTCTGCGAAGGTACACGAACAAAAAAAGACAATACATAATAAAACGAATCGCAGTAGCTAAGCTTTTTGCAATTTATTAATCAAACTCTGAGCTACATAGAAGTGCTCCCAATCCCTTTTTACAAAACCGTTAATCGTCAAAAAACAGCATTTAATCGACACTTATCGTCTGGTCGTCTTAAATAAACCACAATATAACCACCGCTCACTACTTTTGCAGAACACTAATAACCAGCATTTTAGCACTATGAGCGTATTTTTTAAAAAAGCATTATGGAGAATCTTTATCCTATTGTGCGTATTTACCACCATTTCTTGTGAAAAGGAATCTGAAATAGATGAAATAACAGACGTCACTCCGGAAGAAATTCCTTATCATATCCCTCCGGAACATAAAATTTATAACGACTCCATATTAAAACAAATATTAGAAGAAGAACTCTCACTAATTAAACAACACAAGAATAACGGGTCAACAAAAAACATATCAGGAATGATAGTAGACAAATCTAACCCGAAAAAAGTCTATGTTCATTATTTACCTTGGTTCCAGTCCAAGCCATACGATGGTTACTGGGGGCAACACTGGACCATGACAAACCGAGACCCAAACCATGTGAATTCTTATGGCGTTAATGACATCGCTTCGTACTACAACCCCTTAATAGGTCCTTATTCCTCTTCTGATCCGGACCTACAAGAATATCATTTCTTATTAATGAAACTAGCAGGAATTGATGGTGTAATATTCGATTGGTACGGAAGCCGCAACATACACGATTACGGCTTAATAAAGAATGCTACTGAAACGTTTATTTCTCAACTTGAAAATGTAGATTTAGACTTTTCTATTATGTATGAAGACAGGGTTGCTTACATGGAACAACCGCAAACAATAGAAGACCCCATCCAAAGAGCCAAAGAAGATTTCAGCTATATTAAAGACGTCTATTTTAAAAGTTCAAACTATTTAGAGTTTAACAACTCAAAATTAATTTCTGTTTTTGGCCCTCATTATTTAACGAGTGAAAATGACTGGAATAGTATTTATGACATTTTTTCTGAAACAGAACAACCTTCGTTAATCTCTTTATGGGCAAAAAAGAATACTTTAGGAAATCATTTTAAAGGTGAGTTTTTATGGGTAGCTCCCGACCATTTATTAGCACAAGATTATTACTATGAAAATTACGCTAATGCTAATGAAATAACAATAGGATCTACTTATCCTGGATTTAACAGCTTTTATGAAGAAGGCGGATGGAGCGATGGCATAAACACCTGGGTACTACCTAAAAATAATGGCTCTACATTTATACAAACCTTAAACAATTCGGGTTACGAAAACGCAAACTTTATTCAAATAATTACATGGAATGATTTTGGAGAAGGCACCATGATAGAACCAACAACACAGTTCGGCTTTAAATACCTAAGCATACTACAAGAATATACCGGAACTAATTACACTGAAGATGATTTAGCCACAGTAGTAAGACTCTACCAATCTAGAAAAAACCATGCAGACAGCCCTATAGCAATGCAGTTACTAGATAATAGCTACAATTACATAAAGCAATTAAAAATAGAAAGAGTCAATATGATTTTACAAGCTATTGATCGGTTCTATTAATACAACCGATCAATATTATATTTATTATTACAATGCTAATGATTTAAACAGATAAATGCCTCTCCCTAGCTAATAATGTGTTTTTAAGCAGCATAGCAATGGTCATAGGTCCAACTCCACCAGGAACAGGTGTAATATAACTCGCTTTTTGGCTTACACTCTCAAAGTGTACATCGCCTGCAAGTCTATAGCCATTCTTTTTAGTAGCGTCTGGAACACGTGTGATACCAACATCGATAATTACAACATCTTCTTTAACCATATCACCGGTTAAAAACTCAGAGATACCAATAGCAGCGACAACAATATCAGCTTCAAGAGTAATTTCTTTTAGATTTTTAGAGCGACTATGAACAACGGTTACTGTTGCATCACCAGCTTTTCTTTTCTGACTCATTAAAATACTCATTGGGCGACCAACAATATGACTACGCCCCATAACAACAACATTTTTACCCGATGTCTCTACTTGGTAACGTTCTAACAGTTCTAAGATACCGTAAGGTGTTGCTGGTAAAAAAGTTGGCAAATCTAAAGCCATTCTACCAACATTTGTTGGGTGAAAACCATCTACATCTTTATCTGGATGCACAGCCATTAAAACCTTTTGCTCATCAATATGGCCAGGCAATGGTAATTGCACAATAAAACCATCAATATCACTATCGGTATTTAATTGATTTATTTTTTCTAGTAATTCTTCTTCAGTAGTATAATCTGGTAAATCTATTAAAGTAGAATTAAACCCAATACGCTCGCATGCCTTTACTTTTGCGTTAACATAAGTCATACTTGCTCCATCGGTCCCTACTAAAACAGCTGCCAAATGCGGCACTTTTTCTCCTTTAGCAATCATAGCACTAACATGCTCGGCTATTTCATCTTTAATATCGTTACTTACTTTTTTTCCGTCTAAAATTGTCATATAAAATATAGTTTTCAGTGGCAGTCGCGGTCACAGTGCTCACTCTTATATGCATACTCTACATTTCAAGCATGCGTTATTTTTATTTTAACCTTCTATTTTTACTCCGAATTTCCCCGGATTATTTATCATGTAATTTATTAGTCTACCAATCTCTTTTCCTTGTTCCGAAAAACGCATATAATCTTCCGATGATATATAATTACAAGCCAAAGCAAAATCTATCCACGTATTCGTTTCAGAATTCTCTCCGTCTGCATCTGTTAATTTACTAATGAAATGTTTAGGATATCGCCTTTTACGATATGCCTCTGCAATGTTTGCGCAAACAGAGCGAGAACTTCTCCTAATTTGATCGGTTAAAGAATAAGTCTCCTCCTTTGGAAAACCTTTTGACACATTAAAAATATGCATTGACAAATCGAATGCTTTTTTATAGGCCAATAATTCTTTAAAATCCATATTTCAACTGTAAACTGAGACTGAGACTGAGACTGAGACTGAGACTGTAAACTAAATAATTATTTCATATTCTGCATCATCTGCATCATCTTTTTGCCACCACCACCTTGCATCATCTTCATCATTTTGCTCATTTGGTTGAATTGCTTTAAAAGCTGATTTACTTGTTGTACAGAAGTACCAGAACCTTTACCTATTCTTACTTTTCTACTTGCGTTAATAATAGCAGGGTTTGTTCTTTCGCTTGGCGTCATAGAATGAATAATAGCTTCAATACCTTTAAAAGCATCATCATCGATATCTACATCTTTAAGCATTTTACCAGCACCAGGAATCATACCCATAAGGTCTTTCATGTTTCCCATTTTCTTTATTTGCTGAATTTGCTTTAAGAAATCGTCGAAACCGAATTGATTTTTAGCAATTTTCTTTTGAAGTTTTCTAGCTTCAACCTCATCAAATTGTTCTTGTGCACGCTCTACTAAAGACACCACATCTCCCATACCTAAAATACGGTCGGCCATACGTGATGGGTAGAACACATCGATAGCTTCCATTTTCTCACCAGTACCAATAAATTTAATTGGTTTGTTTACTACCGACTTAATAGAAATTGCTGCTCCACCTCGGGTATCACCATCTAATTTAGTAAGAATAACACCATCGAAGTTTAAGACATCGTTGAAAGATTTTGCAGTATTTACAGCATCTTGTCCCGTCATAGAATCTACAACAAACAAAGTTTCTTGAGGATTTATGGCTTTATGAATGTTTGATATTTCGGTCATCATGGCCTCATCTACAGCTAAACGACCCGCGGTATCAATAATAACCACATTATGTCCGTTTGCTTTTGCATGTGCAATACCTGCTTGCGAAATAGCCACCGGATCGGTATTACCTCTATCACTAAAAACCTCTACACCAATTTGATCACCAACAACGTGTAACTGATCTATTGCCGCCGGACGATAAACATCACAGGCTACCAATAAAGGTTTTTTAGTTTTTTTGTTTTTTAAATAATTTGCAAGTTTACCAGAAAAGGTTGTTTTACCAGACCCTTGTAAACCCGACATTAAAATAATACTTGGCGTACCAGATAAATTAATACCTTCTACATCGCCACCCATAAGTTCAGTAAGCTCATCTTTTACAATTTTAACCATTAATTGCCCTGGTTGCAGGGTGGTTAAAACGTCTTGCCCTAGAGCCTTTTCTTTTACTCGGTTGGTAAAATCTTTAGCTATTTTAAAGTTAACATCGGCATCTAAAAGTGCACGACGAACTTCTTTTAAAGTTTCGGCTACGTTTACTTCGGTTATGCTTCCGTGACCTTTTAATACGTGTAAGGCTTTATCTAATTTATCGCTTAAATTATTGAACATGGTTTTTAAGTATTGAGTTGGCAATCCGCACTTGACAGTCCATGGTTGGCTATCCAAGAGTTAACGGCTTGCTATCTTATTAAAAATGAAGTGCAAAAATAATGAAATATTTTGTTTTTTTCGATGAATTTACCCGTTTTTGTTCCGCAAGAATTTAGGTAAAAAAAAGAACGAAGCAGACTAAAAACCAAATTATTAGCTACACATTCCAAACCTACAGAATAGAATTTATAAGCTGAAATATTATAGACAAAGAAGACTAACCATCAATTTGGGGTGATTAAAAAAACTGATTATTCAATAAATGAAAGAATTTTATTATATCAAATATTATCATTAACCTTGCTGTTCGCAAAAAACAAAACCCATGAAAACCTACTTTAAAATTTCATTAACATTATTAATTTCTCTAATGATAAGTTGTTCGGACGACGACGACAATTCAGGAGATAACATTTCTAATCAAATATTACAAGGACAAGTATTTGGAAATGATTTTACAGCTTTAGGAGGTAAAGCATTCGATTCTGGTGAAGATATTTCTGTAAATATTACAAATATAGTCGCTGACTGTGAATCTTCTGTTCTTAATTATGACCTAGAAATATCTACTTACGCTACACCTGAAGTAGGTGTTTATGAAGGGATAAATGTTGTTTTCAATAAAGAAGGAGAAGCGCCATACAACTATTTAGATGCCACTGTTGAAGTAACATCACTTACTGAGACTGAAATTACTGTAAAAATTAAAGCCGATTCTAGTTCTGATAAAACTGTTGAAGGCACATTTACAGTGCCTTATTGCCAATAAGACATATCTAATCTTATTTTAATGGGACGTTGCAACTAATAGTTGTAACGTCCCTTTTTTATTCGAATAAACTAAAACTTAGTTTTTAGGATTATTTAAAATAACTAGCGCTGCAATGACGCCTGGCACCCAGCCACAGAGCCATAGCAAGAAAACGATTATTATAGATCCGCAGCCTTTATCTAAAACGGCTAATGGCGGACAAATGATTGAAAGTAAAACTCTCCAAAAACTCATAATGATTTGATTTTGATTGATTATTTTAATTATTTGACGTTTTATTAAACGTTTTGTTACAGCTTTTTTTAAAGTTTAAGAGTTTCAGATATTGAATTTACCTAATTACAAAAAAATATTACTATTTAGAAAACAACTTCACTAAATGGCTCGCGCTAGGGATAGCAGTGAAAAGCCCACAGCAGAGTCAATGGCAATTGGACCTGCGAGGACTTGCAACGTATAGCCCGACCCTTGTGGTAGCGCCCAAAAAAAAATGAGGAATTGTTAATGGAAAATGGACCACCAAATGTTTATCTTTGTGCCTTTAAAATTTTTAGAGCATTTAGACTATGTCGCAATTATCAGAACAAGAACTTGTAAGAAGAGAGAAATTAGTAAAATTACGCGCTATGGGCATTAACCCATATCCAGCGGATTTATACCCTGTAACCCACACATCGAAATCGATAAAACAGGATTTTACAGAAGAAAAACAGGTGGTTGTTGCTGGTAGATTGATGGCAATAAACATACAAGGTAAAGCATCGTTCGCGCAGTTGCAAGATGGTGAAGGACGTATACAGGTATATTTTAACCGTGACGAAATTTGCGCTGGTGAAGATAAAACCAAATACAATGATGTTTTTAAGAAATTACTAGATTTAGGTGATTTTGTTGGTATTGAGGGTAATTTATTTACAACTAAGGTTGGCGAAAAAACTGTTCGTGTTAAAGATTTTACTTTATTAAGTAAGGCTTTAAAACCATTACCATTACCGAAAGAAAAAGACGGAAAAGTATTTGATGCTTTTACCGATCCTGAATTACGTTACCGCCAACGTTATGCCGATTTAGTGGTTAACCCACACGTAAAAGAGGTATTTGTTAAGCGTACTAAATTATTTAATGCCATGCGTTCGTTTTTTAACGATGCTGGATATTTTGAGGTTGAAACTCCGGTTTTACAACCTATTCCGGGTGGTGCTGCGGCGCGCCCATTTATTACACACCACAACAGTTTGGATATCCCGTTGTATATGCGAATTGCCAACGAGTTGTACTTAAAACGACTTATTGTTGGTGGATTTGATGGGGTTTACGAATTCTCGAAAAACTTTAGAAATGAAGGGATGGACAGAACACACAACCCTGAATTTACAGCTATGGAAATCTACGTATCGTACAAAGATTACAACTGGATGATGGATTTCTGTGAGCAACTTTTAGAGCATTGTGCTATTGCCGTAAACGGAAAAAGCGAAGCTACTTTTGGTGAGCATAAAATTGATTTTAAAGCGCCTTACGCTCGTGTTACCATGGCAGACTCTATTAAACACTTTACAGGGTTTGATATTACTGGTAAAACTGAAGATGAAATTAGAGCTGCTGCAAAAGGCATGCATATTGAGGTGGATGATACCATGGGTAAAGGGAAATTAATTGATGAAATTTTTGGGGAAAAGTGTGAAGGCAACTACATACAACCAACTTTTATTACAGATTACCCAAAGGAAATGAGCCCACTATGTAAAGAGCATAGAGATAACCCAGAACTTACTGAGCGTTTTGAGTTAATGGTTTGTGGTAAAGAAATTGCAAATGCATATTCTGAATTAAACGACCCTATTGACCAACGTGAGCGTTTTGAGCACCAATTAAAGCTTGCTAAAAAAGGTGACGATGAAGCTACAGAATTTATTGATGAAGATTTTTTACGAGCTCTAGAATACGGTATGCCTCCAACATCTGGTATGGGTATTGGTATGGACCGCTTAATTATGTTTTTAACAAACAACCAGTCTATACAAGAGGTTTTATTCTTTCCGCAAATGCGACCTGAAAAGAAAGCGTCTTCGGTTGAATTGAACGACGATGAGAAAGCTTTACTTGCATTAATTGAAAAGGTTGAAAATATCGATTTAAATGCTTTAAAAACACAAAGCGGGTTGTCTAATAAAAAATGGGATAAAACTATTAAAGGCTTAACAAAAAATAATTTGGCAAAGGTTACAAAAACCGATGATGGATTATTTGTAGAAGCTGTATAACCACCAAAATATTTTACAACACAAAAAGGCCCGTAATTTAACTAAAATTACGGGCCTTTTAATAACTAACTAACTTATCAACTTTTATGAAATTGAGATTTAAGGTTAACTACTCCTTAAATTCTATACAAAGAAACAGCCTAAATTTGAAAACATAATACTTGTTTAGATTTGTTTAACACACTTTTAATGTATTTTATAATTTCTTTAAGACTAAACTCGACGAGTTGTTAATTTTTTAAGAAAAACAACAAGTAAACATTGGTTTATAAGCACAAAAAAGCCCGTGATTCTTATTCAAATCACGGGCTTCTTTTAACTAACTAATTAACTAATCAACTTTTATGAAAATTAAATTTTAAGGTTAACTACTCCTTAAATTCCATACAAAGAAACAGCCTAAATTTGAAAACATAATACTTATTTAGATTTGTTTAACATGCTTATCCAGAATTTTATCTTTTCTTTAAGAGTAAAGCGCATCACTTGTTAATTTTTTAATAAAAACATGCTTTTATTTTGAAGGTTTTAGAGTGTTTTTAAAAACTTAAAGCTCCTCTTATTTTTTATCAATCTATTTTAATTAGTTTATTTACATTTGTGTAATGAATAAAGCTATTATATTAATAATCTGTTTTTTAGGATCTTCTATTCTGAAAGCACAACAAAATGATAGTATCGTTTTTAAAAACGGTATAGATAGCCCAAATCATTTAGCTACGCATCATTTTGGTATGTTTAGCTCAAGAATTTCTACTAACTTTAAATTTCACGCTCCTAAGCGTAATACTTTTAGTTTCAATATATCTAACGGAAATACCTTTCACCCATTCGTGGAAGCATATTTACCTAAAGATCCAGAAATACGAGCACAACTTAGCCAAGTTAAATGGCACGATCGCCGTTTTGATTTTATTGATCAAGAAACCACACCTGCCGATTACATGAACATTGTTGTGGATGCAGTAATTAAAGAATTTCGTGCTAGCTTAAGCCTACCTTTATCTAACCATCATGAGTTGAGCATATCGCTCCGTTCTCACTTAATAACAAAAGGTGAGTATCCGTTTTCGATTTTCACAAGTGACGAAAGTATAGAGTGGTTTCATAGTAATATTGCTGGTGGTGAAGATCCCTACGGAAGGCGTTACTACGGCTTAAATAAAGTAGACTTTAAGTACACCGATAGAAACGGAAAAGTTTTAGAGTTTGAAAATAACGATTTTTTTATTGGTGGCATTGAACTTAACCACTATTACTATCCAGAGTTTTTAATAAATAAAAGCCGCAACCTCTTTATAAACTTCGGAAGTCATTTAGGTTTAAATACTTCAAAATATAATTCTGCTATAGACCTCGGAATTTCAGCAAACGCTGTAAAACATATTAAATTAAAAAACAGTTACGAACTGAATATTGCCTTAGGCGCAAACCTACTGCGTAAAAACATTATAGACTTTAAAGACAATGTAGACCTAGGTAACAACCCGTTTTTAGCAACAACAGAAAGCACTGTTGAAATTACAAAATATACAAAAAAAGGAAACTACAATGCCTTCAGTATTAATTACCAATTACAATCGCGTTACAACAAAAAAGATGAGGCTGGCTACTACAAACTCATTGGTAAATGGCAAGAAATAAATGGAGGTTGGCAACATGGTGTAAGCACGCTTTACAAAACACTAACCAACTGGAATTTCACCTACACTTATGGCAGGCCGAATATGCAATTGGCTTTTTACGTAAAAGAAGATTTTCTGGTTAATAATGCGCCAGATTTCCAAACCGGATTCAACATAAAAATACTAGTGCTTAATTAATAAAAAATCAGGTTTTTGTTAATTTTAATTAAAATTTCGTTAATTTTTACCGTTCTGGGTTATAATTTTATATAAAATAAATATTTTCACGTTATTAACTAACCCAATAATAATTTGAAAAAAACGACCAAACTATTATTGTTGTCTCTAACAACAATAATTCTGTCTTGTAATTCTGCAAAAAAGACAGCTGAAGCCAATGCGGCTAAAAAGGTTATGCTCGCAAAAAAAGCGAAGGCCGACAAACTCAAAAAACAACAAATTCAGCCGTACAGTAAAATCGTTACAAAAGATGCAAAAACAGATATCGGTCTATTTAAAATCCATACTATAGACGATAAATATTTGTATGAAATTCCAGATTCTCTTTTCGATAGAGAAATGCTTATGGTTACCCGTATTGCTAAAACAGCAAGCGGACTTGGCTTTGGCGGCGGAAAAGAAAACACACAAGTGTTACGCTGGCAAGTAAAAGATAAAAAAGTATTGCTACGTGTAGTCTCTAATAACGTAGTAGCCGATAAATCTTTACCGATTCACGAGGCTGTTGTAAACTCTAATTTCGAACCTATATTATATGCTTTTCCTATAAAAGCTTTTAGTAAAGATTCTACTGCAACAGTTATCGACGTTACCGATTTATACAAAAAAGATGTAAACTCCTTAGGACTAAGCGTTAGAAATAAAAAAAACTACAAAGTATCTCGATTAGACGAAAGTAAATCTTACATAGAATCTCTAAAAAGTTACCCGTTAAACATTGAAGCGCGCCATGTAAAAACATACTACGCATCAAACCCACCATCAAATTCTAGCACAGGAACTATTAGTATTGAAATCAATAACTCCATGATTTTACTACCTAAAACACCAATGAAGCGTCGTTATTTTGATAAACGTGTTGGTTGGTTTACAAGTAGCCAAACCGATTATGGCTTAGAAGCTCAAAAAAGTAAGAGACTAACGTATTTAGACCGTTGGAGATTAGAAGTGAAAGATGAAGATCTAGAAAAGTTTAAAAATGGTGAACTGGTTGAACCTAAAAAGCAAATTGTTTATTACATAGATAGAGCAACCCCTGTAAAATGGAGAAAATATATTAAGCAAGGTATTGAAGATTGGCAAACTGCTTTTGAAGCCGCAGGTTTTAAAAACGCCATTATCGCTAAAGATCCGCCAAGTGTAGAAGAAGATCCAGAATGGACTCCAGAAGATGCACGTTATTCTGTTGTGCGTTACTTAGCATCTCCAATACCAAATGCAAATGGCCCACACGTTAGCGACCCAAGATCTGGCGAAATACTAGAATCGGATATTAACTGGTACCACAACGTAATGAGCTTAGTAAACGGTTGGTTCTTTACTCAAACTGCCGCTGCAAACAAAGCCGCTCAAAACTCAGAATTTAGTGATGAGGTTATGGGAGAACTAATCCGTTTTGTATCATCTCACGAAGTTGGACACACTTTAGGTTTACCACATAACATGGGAAGTAGCTCTGCTTATAAAGTAGAAGATTTACGTGATCCTGAATTCACAAAAAAATACGGAACAGCTCCTTCTATTATGGATTATGCTCGTTTTAATTACATCGCGCAACCCGAAGATGTTGGCGTTTCTTTATTCCCAAACATTGGTATTTATGACAAATATTCTATTGCTTGGGGTTACAAACCTATTTTAGATAAAACAGCTGTTGAAGAAAAAGAAACTTTAGACAGTTGGATTATGGCACATGACGGCGATCCACTTTATAGATTTGGTAAACAACAAAGAGAAACTATAGATCCTAGCTCGCAAACTGAAGATTTAGGAGACGATGCTGTTTTAGCAAGTACTTATGGTATAAAAAACCTAAAACGCGTAGTGCCCAACTTAATTGAATGGACTACTAAAAACAATTCTGATTATGAAGATTTAAAAACCATGTATGGTCATGTATTTTCACAATTTAACCGCTACATGGGGCATGTTGTCAATAACGTTGGTGGTGTTTACGAAAACTACAAAACAGCCGATCAAGAAGGTGCTGTTTACAGCCATGTAGATAAAAAACATCAAAAAGATTGTTTACTATTTATAAACGATCAATTATTTGAAACACCAGAATGGTTAATTTCTCCAGAGATTAATGATAAAATTCAGGCTTCAGGAATAATAGAACGTATTAACGCCGTGCAAACACGAACGTTAAACAACCTTTTAAGCACCTCTAGAATGCAACGAATGATAGAGAATGAATCGCTTAACGGAAACGACGCATACGCCCTTACAAGTATGATGCGTGACTTAAGAAACGGCGTTTGGAAAGAATTAAACACCGGAAAAAATATAGATACTTATAAACGTAATTTACAACGTGCACACGTTAACAGGTTAGCTTATTTAATGACGAGCACAAGCAACTCAGATATTAAAGCTATTTCTCGTGCCGAACTTACTACTTTAAAAAACCTAGTACGCTCGCGTATTGGATCTAGAAACGCTATTACAAATATTCACCTTAGAGATATGGTCGAACAAATTAATGCTATTTTAGACCCTAAATAAAAGCAGGTTACATAATTAGCACACCTAAAAAAGGCTTCCATGACGGGAGCCTTTTTTGTTAAAAGCTAGTTAAATTTCAAAACCTTTTTAAACCTTTTTGAAATGTGAAAGTCCTAATAGCAAATAAACATTAAAACTTAAATAAGATGAAAAAATTAATAATTATTGCATTAGCTTTTATTGGATTACAAGCAACTGCTCAAAGAAAAGAAGGCGGACCAAGAAATCATGACAGAGGAGAAAAAATGATGAATCTTACTGCAAATGAAATGGCAACACTTCAAACTAAAAAAATGACTTTAGCATTAGATTTAGATGAAGGACAACAAAATAAAATTTACACCATAAATTTAGACAACGCCACAAAACGTAAAGCGATGATGGAAGAACGCAAAGCTAAAAAAGAAGCTGGAACTGCGGAAAAACCAACTAAAGAAGAGCGTTTAAAAATGATGAATGATATGCTTGATCATAAAATTGCTGAAAAAGCTAAAATGAAAAAGATTTTAAACGATGAGCAATATACTAAATGGGTACAATCTTTAGAAAAAAGAGACAAGAATAAACGTGGTAACAAAGGCGATAGTAAAAAGGGCAAGAACCACAAAAGAGACTAAGAATTTTGTTAGATTGATTGATAGTTAATGAGAAAGCGCATTTCAGATTATTGAAATGCGCTTTTGTTTTATTTAACAACTACTACTAGCCTAAAATCTTACCTATAAACATATCGACCACCTCGATAACAATTAGAATGATAATAATCCATTCCAGTCTACTACTCTCCTTATGATCCATAATATCTTTAAACAACTCTAGGTTATCTTTTATAATCTCAATTCGATCGTGAATTAATCGGTAACGGTCTTGTAAATCAAAGGTGCGTTTTAAATCCTGATTAAGCCTATTAAGCTGCTCATTATCCCATGTAATTTCTGGGGAATCAAAAATATATAAATTCTCCGAAATTTTATTTTTGATATTTAAAATCTTTCCTATAAACCGTTTTAGTTTATTTCCCGAAATATCAAGCGTTCCCTTTTCTTCTAAAAACAAGGTGTGCTTATTTGTTTCTATAAGAAGTTCTTCTGTTATTTCCGCATAACGATCTAAAGCCACAGATTGCGATGTATTGAGCATTACTAAACGTATCATTTCTTGATCGAGTTCAGGAAGCACAACATCATCGAAAGTTACTCGTAACGTATCTGGTTTTACAATTACAGAAACAGATTCAGAAAGTTTTTCAGTAAAATAATTAGAACAAAAAGGCTTTATTTGCTTTAATGCGTGTTCAATTTCATCGTGAGATAAATTGAAAAACGACACCATCCCGTATTGAAAGATGTAAATAAATTTTTGATCTGAACTTTTATAATAAAGTTCATCGCTATCTTGAAACACTAATTGCCACGGCAACTCTTGTTTACTAGTTTTTATTTGGATAGCACTAGCTACTTGGTAAGCAACTACGCGGTACATTATATTCTATAAGTGTTGTGTTATTTTTAGAGTAGGGAATTTTATACCCGACAGGTTTTAAAGCCCATCAGGTTTAAAATATTCTATTAAATGAATTAATCTATCGGTTTTAAACTTTGAACCCTATATATGGCATCATCTCCATCTGCATCTTCAACAAATGTGATTCTGAATTCTTTATCCACCATAGACTCATCGTTTTTTAAATCGAATTGTTTTAAAACACGCGGATGCACTTCTTCAAAAGCTAGCTCCTCGCCATTTTCAAACCAAAAATTAAAATAACCGTTTTCGAAAGATTTAAAAACAGCTGTTCTCATAATATTAAATTGTGTTAATCGTTATCGTCGTCTTCTAAACTCGGGTCTTGTACAGCCTCTGGATCATTATCGTCAAAATCTTCATAATCATCTTCATCATAATT
Organism: Algibacter sp. L3A6; assembly: GCF_009796825.1. GTDB lineage: Bacteria > Bacteroidota > Bacteroidia > Flavobacteriales > Flavobacteriaceae > Algibacter. The sequence continues at coordinate 2,119,577 of NZ_CP047030.1, read as the reverse complement.
CTCCATGGTTACTGCCAATTTCGAACTTACTTTTACTAAATATTTAGTATCCTCGGTGGTTACTTCTACCGCTTCTATAATTTCGTTATGCTGATTTTTAAATGAAATAATTTGATCATCATCATATCCATCAGGATAGCGTTCTACTAATAAGGCTAATATCTCAGGTGTCAATTTTTTAAAATCAACAATGACACGTTTTAAATTTTCATTTCTATTTTTCATGTGTTGGTTTTTATTTTTTTTATTAGGTTTCACATGTCCCCTATTTAACGACATATTAATCTCATTAAACGGGGTTAATTGTTTTTTAGATTTGGGCATTATTTAGCCACAAGATAAATATAATTATTTATGATTACTTTACACGAATTACATCATAAAAATCTTTTCGTCTATCCTTCAGGTTTTTAACAGCCCCAAAAGAATGTAGTTCTCGCAATAAGCTTAAATCTACATCGGCAACCAAAATCATTTCTGTATTTGTTGTCGCTTCCGCTTTTATCCCATTACTTGGAAACGAAAAGTCGCATGGTGTAAACACAGCAGACTGCGCATATTGAATATCCATGTTATTCACGTTTGGTAAATTACCAACACTTCCAGCAATAGCAACATAACATTCGTTCTCTACAGCACGTGCTTGTGCACATAAACGCACTCGAGAATATCCGTTTTGTGTATCTGTTAAAAAGGGTACAAATAGTATATCCATGCCTTCATCAGACAATAAACGTGACAACTCAGGAAACTCCGAATCGTAACAAATTAATATCCCTATTTTACCACAATCGGTTTCAAAGGTTTTTAATTTATCACCACGTTGCATACCCCAAACCTTAGCTTCATCTGGTGTTACGTGTATTTTTTCGTAACGCTCAAAACTACCATCTCTTCGGCATAAATACCCAACATTATACAGTTTATCACCAACCAATTCTGGCATACTTCCTGAAATAATATTAATATTATATGAAATAGATAACTGTTTCATTCTATTAACAATAGTTTCAGTAAATTTTGCCAATTCCCTAATAGCATCTGGCTCGTGTAAATGATTGAACTCTGCCATTAAAGGCGCGTTAAAAAACTCTGGAAATATAGCAAAATCAGAGCGATATGCCGAAACACTATCGATAAAATACTCTACCTGTTGCATTAAATCATCCAGTCCTTTATACGGTCGCATTTGCCACTGTATTAAACCTAAACGCACCACTGTTTTTACACTACTTGCTTTTTTGTTAGGTTTGGTATAAGAAATATTATCCCACTCCATTAAAACAGCGTATTCGCTTGATGCTGTATCGCCTTCTAAATAATTTTTTAAAACCCTTACCGGATGAAAATCATTAGATATTTGAAAGTTTAAAACCGGATCATGAATTTCCTTACGCTTTACTTTTTCAATATATTCCTTAGGGGTTAAATCCCTATGTTTATGGTAGTTTGGCATACGCCCACCAAATACAATACTTTTTAAGTTTAATGTTTCGCAAACTTCTTTTCTGTAATCGTAAAGTCGTCTACCTAAACGCAACCCTCTATATTCTGGTTTTATAAACACATCGATACCATAAAGCACATCGCCATCTGAATCGTGGTTTTTAAAAGATTCTCCAGAAATAATATCGCTATAAGTATGGTTATCATCTATTTTATCGTAATCGACAATAAGAGACAACGCACAGCCCGCTAAATTTCCATCAATTTTAATAACTACCTGCCCTTCTGGGAACATGGTGGTTAATTTTTGAATATGATCTTTTTTCCAATATGAATCTAGCACACCGCCATAAGACTCTAACGTTGCTGCTTTTAATTCCTCAAAATCATCAACGGTTAAGTACTTTAATTCTATATTTTCAATATTGTTTATATCCATTTTTATTGACCTAAAAGGTATGCGAAAATTAATGGAGCAACAATAGTAGCATCACTTTCGATGATAAATTTAGGTGTATTAATATCTAATTTACCCCAAGTAATTTTCTCGTTTGGTACAGCTCCCGAATACGAACCATAACTGGTTGTAGAGTCGCTAATTTGACAAAAATAACTCCAGAATGGTGTATCTGTACGTTCCATATCTTGATACAACATTGGCACCACACATATTGGGAAATCGCCAGCAATACCACCGCCTATTTGAAAAAACCCAATACCTTTAGATGAATTATCAGTATACCAATCTGCTAAAAACGTCATGTATTCAATACCCGATTTTACAGTACTTGCTTTTAATTCTCCTTTTAAAACGTAGCTCGCAAAAATATTACCCATAGTACTATCTTCCCAACCTGGGCAAACAATAGGCAAGTTTTTTTCCGCTGCAGCGTACATCCAAGAATCTTTTAAATCAATTTCGTAATACTCTTCTAAAACTCCAGAAAGTAACATTTTGTACATATACTCATGAGGTAAAAAACGCTCGCCATTAGCTTCAGCATCTTTCCAAATTTTTACAATATGTTCTTGTAACCTTCTAAAAGCCTCTTCTTCAGGAATACAAGTATCAGTTACACGGTTTAAGCCTTTTTCTAATAAAGCCCACTCATCTTCAGGAGTTAAATCACGATAGTTAGGCACACGCTTATAATGAGAATGCGCTACCAAATTCATAATATCCTCCTCTAAATTTGCTCCAGTACAGGAAATAATTTGCACCTTATCTTGACGAATCATTTCAGCAAAACTCTTGCCTAACTCAGCAGTACTCATAGCACCCGCCAAAGACACTAACATTTTAGCCCCAGAATTTAACTGTGCCTCGTACCCTTTTGCAGCGTCTACCAAAGCAGCAGCGTTAAAGTGTAAATAATGTTTTTCTATAAATTGCGAAATTGGTCCTTTAGTACTCATCGTTGTCACTGAATTTAGAAGCGTTAGTTTTTTGTTTTGTATTATCGTATGCGTTATCGTAATCGTCGTTTACCGACTCATCCATAAATTTATAGCTTAGCATTTTGTAATATAATTTTGCTGCTAAAAAATCGGATGATTTTTCTTTTTTATTTGGGCAAAGTTCCACAATATCGAAACCTACCACATTTTTCTCTTTAAAAACTTGTTTTAAAAAGTCTAAGGTTTCGTACCATAATAACCCACCCGGTTCTGGTGTGCCTGTGCTTGGCATAATTGAAGGATCGAAGGCATCCAAATCGAATGTGATAAATACATTATCCGTCATTTGATCGATTGCCGAATCCATCCAAGTGTCATCCACCGCCATATCGTGTGCAAAATAAGTCTTCTCTTCATCCATTACGGTTTTCTCCATAACGTCCATAGAACGAATCCCTACTTGAATTAAATTGGTTGTTTGGCTTGCCTCGTAAACAGCACAAGCATGGTTACACGTAGAACCATCGTACTCCTTACGTAAATCTGCATGCGCATCAATATGCAAAACCGTTAAGCTTGGGTACATTTCGTTAAAAGCACGAATAGTACCTATAGAAATAGAATGTTCTCCACCAAAAATGGTTACAAACTTATTTCTCTTAATATATTTTTTAGTCGCTTTATGTACAGCTTCTACCATAGCTTCTGGCGATTCATTCTCGGTTACAGCATCGGCTAAATACACACCTTGGCGGTATACTTCCGTCCCGGTTTCAATATCGTAAAGCTCCATGTTTTCCGAAGCATTTAAAAACGCCTTAGGCCCTTTATCGGCACCTTTTTGCCATGTACTTGTACCATCATAAGGCACAGGAATTAAAACAATCTTTGCAGTTTCCTTTTTTGCAAACTCTTCTGCAATTCCAGCGTAGGTATTATTGCTCATAACCTAAAATTTTAAGTAAGTCTTCACTTTTTTGTTGTTCACTAAATATTTTTTTTGTGATGTTTCCATCTTCATCTCTATCTATTAAAATATGCTTTGGCGACGGAATTAAACAGTGTTGTAAACCTCCAAAACCACCAATAGTTTCTTGGTAAGCACCTGTATTAAAAAAGCCAATATATAAAGGTTTATCTTTATCGTATTTTGGTAAATAAATGGCATTCATGTGTTGCTCACTGTTGTAATAATCATCACTATCGCAAGTTAAGCCGCCAAGTAAAACACGCTCGTAACTATCGTTCCAGCGGTTTAAAGGCAACATCACAAAACGCTTATTAATAGCCCAAGTATCTGGTAATGTTGTAATGAAAGATGAGTTGATCATGTTCCATTTTTCACGATCGTTTTGTTGTTTTTGGTACAAAACTTCGTAAACTGCACCACCACTTTCACCTACAGTAAAACTACCGAATTCAGTAAAAATATTTGGTACATCTACACCTTCCTCTTCGCAAACAATTTTAATTTGATTTACAATTTCTTCAACCATATAGGCGTAGTCATAATCAAAAACTAAAGAGTTTTTAATAGGAAAACCTCCACCAATATTTAAACTGTCTAAACTCGGACAAATCTTTTTCAAGTTTGTGTAAACACGCAAACATTTTGTAAGCTCGTTCCAGTAATATGCGTTATCACGAATACCAGTATTAATAAAAAAGTGAAGCATTTTTAAATTCACTTTCTCGTTATTCTGAATTTGAGATTTATAAAATGGCACAATGTTTTTATAGCCAATACCTAAACGTGAGGTATAAAATTCAAATTTTGGTTCTTCTTCCGAAGCAATTCTAATACCAACATTAAAGTTGCCTTCAATCTCGTTAGAAAGCAATTCAATTTCCTCGTAGTTATCAATAATAGGAATAGCATTTCTATGTCCGTTATTAATTAATCGAGCAATATTAGTTACATATTGTGCACGCTTAAAACCGTTGCTAATTACAAACGTATCATCTGTAATTTTACCTTCTTTTTTAAGGTTTTCAACAATATCAATATCAAACGCCGATGAGGTTTCAATATGTATATCATTCTTTAAAGCCTCGTTTAAAACATGTTTAAAATGCGAGCTTTTTGTACAATAGCAGTAATTGTATTTCCCCTTGTAATCGTTCTTTTCAATAGCATCGGCAAACCATTTTTTTGCACGATTAATATTGTTAGAAATTTGAGGTAAATATGTAAATTTTAACGGTGCACCGTAAGTCTCTACCAACTCCATTAAGTCTACCCCGTGAAATTGTAATGTTTTGTTTTCTAATGTAAATTCCTCTTGTGGGAAATCATAAGTTTGATTGATTAAATCAATATATTTTGTATTCAAAGTAATTGTTTTAAGATATTTAAAGATATAAATTGTAGATTAACTACATGTTAATTCTGTAAAAAAAATTAAAATCAAATTTGAATTTCCGGTTGAGTAGTAGGTACGAAGCCGTACTTATACTGGATCGCATATATGGCAGATACGGAAGTTAGCTTTAAAATTCGGTCGCTTAATCGGTAAGCTGCTTTTGAAAATGACTTCCTAATATCCAAAAGCCCGAACACAGAAACAGAGTTCAATTCGTTCAGCTAATAATAGTGCAAATGAAATACAAAAAAATGAATTACAAACTTTTTTTTAATTTATTTTTAAAATATTTTTCATGGTGCGTTACCACAAGGGTCGGGCTATCACTACTCGCTTTTTTGTGTTGCATAGGTGCAACCACACAAAAAGAGCTCAAACAGGCCGTTCTATTCCCAACGCGGGTGTATTAGCGAAGTATATTCCATAGAATTAAGAGCCATATTTAGAGCAAAATATAGATAAAAAATAATACTATAAGAGTTTATTATTCCGAAGAAAAAGAAAATTTATTTATAAAACAGTGTACCATGTTCCTAGCGTCGACATGACTTCAAAAAAATTTTAAGCTACAGCTAGTCATTTCTACCTCCCGAGAAATCACATAATCTCTAAACATTATTTACAATACTATTTACGTTTTCAGTACCATCTAAAACATCTCCACACTAACAATACTTTTAAGTTTAAACACTTTCTAGCGTCGACACGACAAAAAAGAGAATGCAATATGCTCCAAACCAAATCGAGTGTTACATCTTCTAAAGAAGACATAACACTCGATTTAATATTTTTACTAAACGAAACGTTTTACAACATTTTTAAAGTATTTAACTCTTGCTCAGTTAAATGTTTCCAGCTTCCACGAGGAATATCTTTTTTAGTTAAGTGCCCAATAGCCACACAATCTAAAGTAACAATCTCGTATTTTATGTAATCGAAAATACTACGGATAATAGTGTTTCCTGTATTTTTAATTTTAAGTCCAATTTCTTTTTTAGACGCATTATCGATATAGCTAATTTCTTCTACTTCAATAAGTTTTCCGTCAATTTTGAAACCAGCCTGTATCTTTTTAAGATCTTCTAATTTTAAATTCTTATCCAATTCAATATGAAATAAACGTGGCACACCATGTTTAGAGTTGGTAAACTTAGCCGCTATAGCATCATCGTTTGTAAATAATATTAACCCCTTAGAGTTTCTACCTAAACGCCCAATAGGCTTAATACGTGAACTTGTTGAATTCGCAACCAAATCCATTACCGTTCTACCTTTACCTTCACTAGTTGTTGTAGCAAAGCCTTTAGGCTTATTTAATAAAACGTAAGCTTTTTTCTCAGGGTTTATACGTGCACCATCATAACGAACTTCGTCTGCAACCTTAACTTTATATCCCATTTCGGTAATTACTTTACCGTTAACGGTTACTAAACCAATAGCAATATGATCATCAGCCTCACGACGAGAGCATATACCAGAATTTGCAATGTATTTGTTTAGTCTAATTTCATCAGGATTACTCGCTTTTTTAGGTGCAGGGTTTCCCTTTTTAATAGGTGCATTTCCTCTAGAAAAACTTTTACTTTTTCCGCCTTCGCCTCCTCTAGCAACGCCTTTTTTAGCTTCACCTTGATTACCTCTTCCTGAAGGTTTCCCTTTTCCGCTTGTTCCTTGATTTCTGTTCATGACTAATAATTTTCTGCAAAGATATATTTAAAATTATGATTGACGATTTAAGTTTTACTTTTTGTTTTCTATAAATATCACGAACGCCCTTAATAGCAATGTTTTATTAAGAAACCGAGACACTTGTTTTATATGCTGAAATTCTACTTTTCTTTAATATATAACTGAAGAAAGAACATTGTATTAAATTCTATTTAAAACCACACTAACCTTTATAAGTACAATACTAAAAGCACCAACAACAATTATAAATTTTAAAATATTATGAAGTATTAAATAATGTGTTTTTGTTTTAGACATCCATAAAATCAACAAAAAAGCCAATAACAACGGAATGCATAAATAGAAATATAAATACATATAACCAATATCGTAACGAGAAAGTAATAAACTTATAGGCAACCAAGTTAAAATCGCCAAAATAGTCAACATTATTTTAGATGCTCTTTCACCATAAACTATAGGTATGGTTTTATAATTTTGAGCCAAATCTCCTTTTATATTTTCTAAATCTTTAGTGAGCTCGCGCATAGACATCATTAAAAACAAGAAAATGGCGTGTACAAAAACTACATGTTCGAAGTTTTTGTAATACATAAAAATGGCAAAAAACGGCGTAATGGTTAGTATAGCCGAAGTTAAATTACCAATAAATGGCATTTTTTTAAGCTTATGCGAATAGAACCAAATTCCGAAAATATAAATAGAAAAGAAAATTACGCCTTTAAACGACACATAACTTGCCATTACTGCAGCCAAGAAATTAAGAACAAAATAGAAAGACAGCTTGGTATTTTGACTTATTAACTTATCTAACTTCGATTTTATAGGCCTGTTAATTAAGTCTTTCTCAGAGTCGTAGAAATTATTAATAATATATCCGCCAGCAATAGTTGCAGCAGAAGCTAAAACAAGCATGAGTAGATTTAAATCTAAAACAACATCTTTTACAGGTAAATCGTGCCCTAAAATAAAAATAGCCGTTAAGTATTGCGCGATAACTACAATAAGAATATTGTAACCTCGTACCACAGAGAACATGCTAAAAAACTTAAGTAAAATGTGCTTTTGTTTTCTGGACAGCATAAAATCTTGCTTTTGAAAAGAATTCTCGAATAATCTCGAAAAGTTTTCGAAATTTTATAATAAAACCTAAGATCTAGAAATTGTAAACCACTTCTAATTTATAACCCGAAAGTGCTTTTTCTGCTTTACTCAAATCTTCTGTAAAACCTAAAATATAGCCACCTCCACCAGAGCCGCAAAGTTTTAAATAGTATTCGTTAGTATCGATACCTTTTTTCCAAAGCTCGTGAAACTGTTGCGGAATCATTGGTTTAAAGTGACTTAAAACCACCTTAGATAAACTCTTGGTGTTTTTAAATAAAGACTTAACATCTCCTTTTAGAAAATCGTCTACGCAAGCATCGGTATGTTTTATAAATTGATTTTTCAACATACTACGAAACCCTTCTTGCTTCATGCTTTCCATAAATAAACTTACCATTGGTGCAGTTTCACCAATAATACCACTATCTAATAAAAACACAGCGCCTTTACCATCGTTTTGCTGAGCAGGAATACCTGTAGCCTCGATATTATCTTTTGAATTGATAAGAATTGGAATACTTAAATAACTATTTAAAGGATCTAAACCCGAAGATTTTCCGTGGAAAAAAGATTCCATTTCAGAAAAGATTGTTTTTAACTTTAATAGTTTTTCACGTGTTAAATTCTCTAAAACTGTAATTTTATCTTGTGCGTACTTATCGTAAATAGCTGCAACCAAAGCACCACTACTACCAACACCATAACCTTGCGGAATAGACGAGTCGAAATACATACCAGCCTTTACGTGTTTTTTTAATGAAGCCACATCAAAAACAACCAATTCCGGATTAATATTCTCTAAATACCCAACATAGCGCTGTAAACTTGCGTTAGAAGCTATTGCTGTTTCCGATGGGTTTTTATCTGTTTTCAAAGCACCATTATAAAAACTGTAAGGTATTGATAAACCTTTAGAATCCTTGATGATTCCGTACTCTCCGAAGAGTAATATTTTTGAGTAAAATAAAGGTCCTTTCATAAGCTATAAGTGACTTGGTAAATGCAAAATTACAACAGTTTTGCTCCAAATCCAATTTTATCGACAATATACTCACCTTTTTGACAAAAGGTAACTAACTCACTTTTAATGAATTTAAGCGCAGATTCTGCCTCATTTTCAGGGTACAAAACATGCACATTCGCACCAGCATCCAAAGTAAAACACACTTTAGAACCTGTAGATTCTCTAAATGCCCAAATTTTATTTATAATCTGCAACGTGTTCGGTTTCATTAAAATAAAATAAGGCATACTCGTCATCATCATAGCATGCAGTGTTAAAGCTTCACTTTCAACCAAACCAATAAAAGCATCTAAATCTCCCGATTTTAAAATACTTTTTATGTCTTTAAGGTTTGTATTAGCCTGCTCAAAACGTTGTTGTGCAAATGGATGGCCATGCATTAAATTATGCCCAACCGTACTACTCACCTGCTTTTCTCCTTTATCCACCAATAAAATAGTATCCTGATAATTTTTGAAATTCTCATGAACTTCAAACGGATATTTTACTCCAAACAAATCGGAACTTCCGGCTACATCTTCATGCTCACCCCAAACTACCAAATCGCCTTCTAAACTTCTGCAAGCACTACCAGAACCTAAACGCGCTAAAAAAGATGCTTTTTGAATGAAATTTATTTTTAAATCATCATTAACCAATACCTTTTCAATACTCATCAAGCACAAAGCCAAAGCACTCATGCCAGACGCCGATGATGCAATACCAGAACTATGAGGAAATGAATTTGACGTTTCTATTTTAAAATGATAGTTCTTTAAAAATGGCAAATAACGTTCCACTCGCTTAAAAAAGGTTTCTATTTTAGGTTTAAAATCATCTTTTTTCTCATTATCCAAAAACACATCAAACGAAAAAGTGTCTTTATTTTCTTTTTCAGAAAAACTCAATTTCGTAGTGGTTTTACAATAATCTAGCGTAAAACTTATAGATGGATTTTCGGGTATTTGATCTTGCTTTTTCCCCCAATATTTCACTAAAGCAATATTGCTTGGCGAACTCCATGTAAATTCTCCGCTTTCAATATGCTTCGAATATGGTTTTGGGATAAAATCGGTTTCAGTCATGTTTAAATTTTAAGCTTTAATACAGCTAGTTTTGGCAAAAATAAGAAATATCTCTGCTATTTTTATCGAATTCAGTAATTCACTATTATTAGCACTAAATTATTAATTTAGCTAGCATTTTCAGACAGCTCTAAAAGCTTCACGATCGTTTTATAATTTCTAGCTGTGGCAGTAACTTTTAATTTACGCTCAAAGAAGTTATTATTATATTTTGTTTTTCCGTAGCCAATAGATGAATAAAAATAAACACAATTTGGTGAAATTTCAATGTCCTCATTCTCAAACTTTGTACTCGAAACTTCATTTACAAAATCAACTTCTGGTGCTGTATATAACAATGAAAAATAACTTTTTTGTTTTTTTTCTTCGGAAAAGGGACAGGCATCAAAAATAGTGCTCAACGCATTTCTAGTTTTTACAAGCACAGGAACATCTAACTGGAAACGTTCTTTTATAGCTTCCGTAATTTGAAATTCTAATTCCGAAGCGTTTCCTTCTTCAGAATTAAAAATAATATTGCCACTCTGTATATAGGTTTGTACGTCTTTTAAACCAATATTTAATAACAAATCGCGAAGCTCAGCCATTAAAATTTTATTCTTTCCCCCAACATTAATACCTCTCAGCAATGCAATATAAGTTCCCATAGCGATTCTATTTTAAATTTTTAGCGAAGCAGATACTATTTTCGGCTTTTACATAATCACCAAAATTAGGAATAGCATGGTAATTATTTTTCTCATAAAACCTGATAGCATAAGGTTTCTTTTTTAAAGTTTCAAGAATACATTTTTTAAAACCTAATTCTACACTCCAATCTTCTAAGGCTTCTAAAATCAATTTAGCAACACCTTTACCTCTAGATTCAAAAGGCACAAACATCCGCTTAACCTCAACTTCATCTTCCGAAAAAGCTTTAATTCCCCCACATCCAATAGGGTTATTATTTTCATCATAAGCCACAACAGCATACTTAATTTCATCAATATTATTAAGCTTTCCGTAAAACTGTTTTTCCTCTTTATAGTAAGCAACTAAATCAATATCCAAAGCCTCAACAAGTTTTTGAAAATCTAAATTATTAGAATTTGTTCCTTTTATACTTATCATTCTTTTACGCTTTTTAACGATGCAATTGTAGGGTTTGCAACCAAAACTAAGGCATTCATCGTTATATCATGGCTTTAAAAGACAATATTCCGTAACTTTGTTTAAATATTTTATTTCAATTGTGAAAAAGGTTGCCCCAAAACATACTAACTTTTACAAGCCTAAAACTGCATTTTTAATGCTATTCGCTTTGGTGTGCATATCTTGTGCCACAAAAACTAGCCTTGTTCAAAACGCAGAAGTTCCGGAAAGCGACCCAAAACTTATATTCTTAAATTATCAAGTTTCTCAAAATACAAAAGGACAAAAATCTATTGAATTTATAGATAAAAAAATAGTAGACGGTAAACTACGAAACAGTGGTTCTAAATATATAACATCGGGAGTTCCAGGTGATTTAGTTTGTACACAGCTTAGCAAAAACAAAACGTTAATTTCCGAACAAACCATATCTAATCCATTATTAAAAACTATTGAATTCACAACCGACTCTTTTAATTTCAAAAAACGAAACGTATCTATAAAACACGCACCGTTAAACCTGCGTATTCAGTTAAATACTTCAACTAAATTTATTAGAATTAAAGAAGTAATAGACTCTCTACAAAACACAAAAACGCTTGTTACTTCTAATATTGAATAATATGAAAAACGCCTTATTTTTATTTTTTGTATTAGTAAACTTTTACTTTACAGGGGCTCAAGTTTTTACTACGGAGACTATTAAAAATTCGGGTGACAACACTAAGCGCCTCAATTTAGTAATTTTAAGCGAAGGCTACCAAGTTAGTGAGTTTGCCAAATTTAAAACCGATGCTGTTAATTATACAAACAACATGTTTAACGAATCGCCTTTTAAAGAATACTCCAATTACTTTAACGTTCATATCATTTACGTGCCATCAAACGAAAGTGGTGCCGATCATCCTGGAGAAAGTTTTGATCCGGAAGAAACTCCAGATGCATTATTGTCACCAATAACTAGTGCAGATACGTATTTTAACGCAACTTACGATTCTTACGGCGCACACAGAAGGCTTTTTTACGAAGCAGACGGTAATTACGCCAACCAAACTGAAGTAAAAATCAACAGCGTTTTAGCCGACAACTTCCCTACCTATGACCAAACTTTAATATTAGTAAATTCAGATGAATACGGAGCTAGTGGAGGTGAATTCCCAATGAGCTATACCGGATATTGGGGTCCAAAAACTGTACTTCACGAGCTTGGTCACTCTATGTTTAACCTGAAAGATGAATATTATCCAGGTGAATTATTTACAGAAGAAGCCATAAACATGACTAGAGAAAGTGACGAAACTCTTGTAAAATGGAAAAATTGGGTAGGTCTAAATAATGTTGGTGTCTATCAATACACCTGCGATACTGGTAATTGTGCCGAATGGTATAAACCACACCAAAATTGCATTATGGAAAACATAACCAAATCGTTTTGCCCGGTGTGCACAGAAGGCATTATTGAGAAAATTCATGATTTATTACCACCCGTTAACTCTTTTACACCAAGCAACGAGAACCCTATTAGTGATGCTACTTTTCCGCTAGAATTTGAGTTGAACTTAATTGAACCGATACCGAATACTTTAGAAAGTGAATGGACTTTAAATAATACCCCTTTCGCAACTAATCAAGATTTGGTTAACATACAAGAAGAAGATTTAACCATAGGTACAAATACATTAATTGCGGTAATTGTAGATAATACCGAACTTTTAAAAGTAGACAATCATGAAACAACGCACGTAAGCACCGTAACCTGGACGATAGAACATTCTACACTAGGCATTAAATCTATTGAAAGTATTAACACCACCTTTGCCGTATCGATGTATCCTAACCCAGTTTTAGATGTTGTTAATTTGAAATTTGAAAGTGATAACACCGAAAATGTAACCGTAGAGATTATATCGATAGATGGTCGAAAAATTAAATCGGAAACGCTTACCAATTCTACAGTAAACTCTATTAATTTAAGCGCTTTGCCTTCAGGGATTTATTTAACTAATTTTTATGCGAACAAGGTACTTTTAGCGACTAAAAAACTAATAAGAAAGTAAGCTTCTTAAAAACCAATACTATCATTTATCTTAACGCTTAGCTCATTATCATTAGGAATGATAAATTCATTAGAAAAAGACTTTACAGCATCATAATCTTCAGCCTGAATATCTACCCAATAATCATCCCCAAGTAACTTAAAAAAATAACGCTTATCTATGTGTTTCTCATAAAATGCTTGTATTTCTGTATGATTATCTTCTTTTAAAGTATTTGTTACCGAGTCGGTATAGGCAGTTCTAATAACTTTTTCTTTTAAGTAATAAATATATGTCGTGTCTCTATGGAAGAGTAACGCTTTTGGCTCACCACTACCACCATCCCAATTAACGTATTCTGGTTGTATTCCCAATTTATACACAAATCGATGTGTAGTGCCGTAATTATGCCCAGAAAACAGACCTATAGCAGTTGAAAGCGTTGTTGTTTTTTCAACTTCCAAACGCTTCCCGTTCGATAACACTTTATGAGTTTTATCAACAATCACTTTATCTTCATAATCGCAACTCAAGAATAAGCTAATAATTAGAACTAGAATCCCTAATTTGATTATTTTCTTCAATTTAAAAATCATATTTTATATTTGAAACAGGATCGAGAAACCTAATTTTTCGGCGGATACTTCTTTAATATTTTAGTAACAATAGCACTTAAACGTGCTTCACGTTTTTCTGGCGAGCTATTTGGATTAAAACTAGATTCGCTAACTGCTTGCCAGTAAAGCTGCTTGATATTTTCGTCAACAAAATCGATTGTTATTTGTCGTGTTACTTGTGCCTGCCCAAGAGGTAAGCCAATAGAAACACCTCCGCCAACATTACCGCCTCCACCACCAACTCCTACGCCAACGGTTTGCCTTTGTGCGCCTTGAAATTCGGTGCTTTTTATGTCTATAAAAAAATCGGGCGTATCAGACAATGCAAAACCTTTGGCTTGCAGTTGTTCATCTAAAGCATTTAAAAGTCGTTTAGTATCCAGCTCACTTAAACCAGTTTTCATGTCGGCATAATAGTTATAGCTTTTGTATTTGGCGAAATCTGTACCTTTTTCGTAATCGTAGTTTACATAAATAGGAGCGCAAGATGTCACTAAAAATAATATAGCGAGAGTTTTAACAAGTTTCATAATATTGTTTTTTATATAAATTTAAACAAAAATTGTTCCGAATATGCATTACTTTTTATTCTGAAATAAAAAACCGCTAAGTGTTGTTTAAAAACAAGACTTAGCGGCTTAAATAATGTTATAAAAAAGTACTTTCCCTTTTAAAGGTTAGTCCAAATTATTCTATTAATTCAACATTTTCCAAAGTACATCCTTTAACTCTGTGATACCTTTTTGGGCTACAGACGAAATAAAAACGTATGGAATTGGTAACTCATTGTCTAGTTCTACTTTTAACTCAGCTTGAAGCTCATCATCTAGCATATCACTTTTTGATATGGCGATGATACGATCTTTATCCAACATTTCCGGGTTGTAACGACGAAGCTCATCAAGTAAAATATCGTATTGTTTTCTTACATCTTCCGCATCCGCAGGAATCATAAACAACAAAATTGAGTTACGCTCAATATGGCGTAAAAAATAATGGCCTAACCCTTTACCTTCAGCAGCGCCTTCAATAATACCAGGAATATCTGCCATTACAAAAGTTTGAAAATCACGATATTTTACAATACCTAAATTTGGTTTTAGGGTTGTAAACTCGTAATCGGCAATTTTTGGTTTTGCAGAAGTTACTACAGATAAAAGTGTTGATTTCCCTGCATTTGGAAAACCTACTAAACCAACATCTGCAAGTACTTTTAACTCTAAAGTTATGTACTTCTCTTCCATTGGCAAACCAGGTTGCGCATAGCGAGGTGTTTGGTTTGTAGACGATCTAAAGTGCCAGTTTCCTAAACCACCTTTTCCACCTTCGGCAATAATTCTTTCTTCACCATTTTCCGTAATTTCAAGAATGATTTCGTTAGTTTCAGTATCACGAATTACGGTTCCTAATGGTACATCTAAATAAAAATCTTCACCATCGGCACCAAAACTTCTACTTTTCCCACCATTTTCACCATGACCAGCACGTAAGTGTTTTTTATATTTTAAATGCAGAAGGGTCCATAAGTTATCGTTACCACGTAGAATAATGTGACCACCACGGCCTCCATCTCCTCCATCGGGACCACCTTTTGTAATATATTTTTCACGATGTAAATGCGCCGATCCACGGCCACCCTTACCTGAGCTTACATACATTTTTACGTAATCTACAAAATTTCCTTCTGTCATTTTCCAATTTAATATTAATAAGCACAACGCTTAAAATAGCAGTTGTTCCTTTATTTTTTTCCGCAAAAGCGAAAACTTTATTTTGTTAAGTATTATTATGTTTGATTTGCCTTTAACAAAATATAAAAAGCAGCAAACCGATATAAAAACAGCATAAAGAGTATCTTATTTTACTCCTTGCTATTTTCTATTTGCGTTACAACTTATCAATTGCCGTACTTAAACGCACAGTAATATCTTCAATACTACCAACACCATCAACACCAAAATATTTCTCTTGTGCGTTGTAGTAATCTTTTAAAATAGCAGTTTTGTTATAATACTCGGTAATTCTATTTCTTATAATAGATTCATCGGCATCATCAGGTCTTCCGCTTGTTTTTCCTCTTTCTAATAAACGACCAACCAAAATCTCATCGTCTACCTCTAGCGCAATCATTGCGTTAATTTGCGAATCTTTAGCTTCCATTAATTTATCTAGAGATTCTGCTTGTGCATTTGTTCTAGGAAAACCGTCGAAAATAAACCCATTTGCATCGGCATTTTTTTCAACTTCAGCATTTAACATATCAATAGTTACTTGGTCTGGAACCAACTCTCCTTTATCTATAAACGATTTTGCTAACATACCGAGAGCTGTTTCGTTTTTAATATTGAATCGAAAAACATCACCGGTAGAAATGTGTACCAAGTTGTATTTTTCTTTTAAAAAGTTTGCTTGTGTTCCTTTGCCTGCTCCTGGAGGGCCAAATAGCACTAAATTTGTCATGTGTTGTGTTTCTTTTATTTGATATACTTCTGGTAAATTTCTTCCTAAACCATCATAATCTAAGCCGTAGCCTACAATAAATTTATTAGGGATTTCTATACCAACATAATGTAGTTTAAAGTCTTTTTTATAGGCCTCAGGCTTGTAAAATAAAGTAGCAATTTTTAAAGCCTTAACATTCTCGTTTTTAAAAATACGATGTACTTCGGCAAGCGTATTTCCGGTATCTATAATATCTTCTAAAATTACAACAGTGCGGCCAGACAAATCTTGGGTTAGCCCAATTAAACGTTGAATATCTTCGGTAGATTTCACACCTTCGTATGATGCTAATTTGATAAAAGTAACCTCACAAGGTTTTGGATATTTTTTAACAAAATCGCTTACCACCATAAACGAACCGTTTAAGATACCGATAAATACAGGAACTTCGTCACCAATATCATTCGCAATCTCATCGGCCATTCTAGCTAGTGCATCATCAATTTGTGCAGCAGATATAAATGGTTTAAAATATTTGTCGTGTAACTTTATCACCGTTATTAATTTTTGAAGTTGCAAAGATAATCAATAGATTAACGTTTTAGGCTTTTTTGATTTATGAATTGAAGCCTATTTTAAGATTATAACGTATTTTTGCTTACAATTTAGGACACTTTAGTTAAAAACAAGCAAATGAATTACTTTTCTTCTCATTTTAAACTCGGCATTTTAGGTGGTGGGCAACTCGGTAAAATGTTACTTTACAACACCAGAAAATTTGATATTTACACCTGTGTTTTGGAAGCTAGCAACGAGGCGCCTTGCAAAACAGCCTGCGACGAATTTCACCTTGGTGATTTAATGGATTATGATGCTGTTTATAACTTCGGAAAACAAGTAGATGTCTTAACTATTGAAATTGAAAACGTAAACATCGACGCCCTGGAAGCGCTTGAAAAAGAAGGCGTAAAAGTATATCCATCTGCAAAAACATTACGTATTATCCAGAATAAAGCAACGCAGAAATTATTTTATGTAGATCACAACATTCCTACATCACCTTTTACTCGTTTTGCATTTACTTCGGAAATAAAAGAAGCTCTAAACCATGGCGGATTAAGCTTACCTTTTGTTTGGAAATGTGCTCAGTTTGGATACGATGGTACTGGCGTAAAAATTGTTAGAACCGCTGACGATCTAAAAGATTTACCTAACGTAGAATGTATTGCAGAAAACTTAGTACCCTTTAAAAACGAATTGGCCTTAATTGTTGCAAGAAATGCATCGGGAGAGACCAAAACTTACCCTGTAGTAGAAATGGAATTTCACCCAGAAGCCAACCAAGTAGAGTATGTTATTTGCCCTGCTCGCATAGATGTTGCTGTTGCTAAAAAAGCAGAAGCTGTAGCCTTAAAAGTTTCGGAGGCTATTAACCATGTTGGTTTATTGGCTGTTGAAATGTTTCAAACTGAAAATGATGATATTTTAATAAACGAAGTCGCTCCAAGACCTCATAATTCGGGACATCAAACTATAGAAGCCAGTTATACCTCGCAATTTGAACAGCATATTCGTGCCGTTTTAAATTTACCTTTAGGTCGCACAGATAACAAAGTAGGCGGTGTTATGGTTAACCTTGTTGGCGCCGAAGGCTTTAGCGGAAATGTAGTTTACGAAAACATAGAAAAAATAATGAATATGGACGGTGTTACACCACATATTTATGGCAAAAAACAAACACGTCCGTTTAGAAAAATGGGACATGTCACTATTGTAAATGAAGATTTGAATGAAGCGAGACGGATTGCCGAAGAGGTTAAGAAATCCATCCGAGTAATTTCAGAATAAAACATAATTATAAATTTAATTCATATAAAAAATGAATAAAGTAGGAGTCATCATGGGAAGCAAAAGCGACCTGCCAGTAATGCAAGATGCGATAGATATTTTAAAAGGATTTGGTGTTGATGTTGAAGTTGATATTGTATCGGCTCACCGTACACCAGAAAAACTATTCGACTACGGAAAAAATGCACACACCAGAGGTTTTGCAGTAATAATTGCCGGAGCTGGTGGCGCTGCACATTTACCAGGCATGATTGCATCACTATCACCATTACCAGTAATTGGAGTTCCTGTAAAAAGCAGTAATTCTATAGATGGTTGGGATTCTGTATTATCAATATTACAAATGCCAGGTGGTGTTCCTGTTGCAACAGTTGCTTTAAATGGCGCAAAAAATGCAGGAATATTAGCAGCACAAATTTTAGGAGCTAGCGATTTATATGTTCGCGAAAAAATAATAGCTTACAAAGAAGACTTGAAAGTAAAGGTTAATGAATCGGCTAAAGATTTAAGCTAATACTATAAAATGAAAAACCTCGAAATATAAATTTCAAGGTTTTTCTAGCTATTAACAATAATCCTATAAGAGTTAGTCACTCTAAAATTGTTGCAGCAAATTTACAATAATTTACTATGCATACATACTAAATTATAATTTTAACTTATATTTAATTAAAATGATAAAAGCATCTTTAATTACCCCGTTCCAAACACCATACAACGTAGCGCCTTTTTCAGCTATTGAAAACGACGACTATCTTCCTACTTTTAAGGAAGCCATAAAGCAAGCCAAAGCTGAAATTGACGCGATAGTAAACAATACCGAAGCACCTAGTTTTGAAAACACCATTGTAGCATTAGATTTTTCTGGAGAGCAATTAGATAGAATTTCGAGTATATTTTTCAATTTAAATTCTGCAGAAACGAATGAAACTATCCAAAAAATAGCTCAAGAAGTTTCTCCTTTATTATCAGAATTTGGTAATGACATTACATTAAACGAAGACTTATTTAAGCGCGTAAAGGCCGTTTACGATAATAAAAGCCAGCTAAATTTAACTACGGAAGAACAAACCTTATTAGATAAAAGATATAAAGGTTTTTCTAGAAACGGAGCCAATTTACCTGAAGACAAAAAGGAAAAATTACGCGAAATAGACAAAAAACTGAGTCAGCTAAGTTTAAAATTCGGAGAAAATGTTTTAGCTGAAACCAATAAGTTTGAAATGCTTGTTGTAGACGAAAAAGATTTAGCTGGTTTACCAGAAGGTACAATAGAGGCTGCAAAACAGTTGGCAGAATCTAAAGAAAAAGAAGGTTGGTTATTCACACTAGATTACCCAAGTTACATTCCTTTTGTAACCTATGCAGACAATAGAGAGTTACGCAAAAAACTAACTTTAGCGGCAGGCAGCAAAGCCTTTAAAGGTGACGATTTAGACAATCAAGATATTGTATTACAGATTGTAAACTTACGTCACGAACGCGCTAACTTATTAGGATACAAAACGCATGCTCATTTTGTTCTAGAAGAACGTATGGCGCAAACCCCTGAAAAAGTTTTAGACTTTTCTAATGAGTTGTTAGAAAAAGCAAAACCAGCTGCAAAAAAGGAGTTTGAACACTTAGAGAAATTTGCAAAAGAATTAGATAGCATAGACCAATTAGAAAAATGGGATGGCTCTTATTATTCTGAAAAACTGAAACAAAAATTATTCAGTTTAGATGATGAACAACTGAAACCATATTTTAAATTAGAAAATGTAATTGATGGAGCTTTTACGGTGGCCAACAAATTATTCGATTTAAGTTTTGAAGAAATTGATACTATTGATAAATATCACGAAGATGTTTTAACGTATAAGGTTACCGATAAAAACGGTGATTTAGTTTCTATATTTTACGCCGATTTCTTCCCAAGATCTGGAAAAAGAAACGGTGCTTGGATGACATCTTACAAACCACAATATGTAGTAGATGGCGAAAATAGCCGCCCGCATATTTCTATAGTTTGCAACTTTACAAAACCAACAAAAAGCAAACCATCTTTATTAACCTTTAACGAGGTTACTACCCTATTTCACGAATTTGGACACGCATTACACGGCATGTTAGCTAACACTACTTACCCTAGCTTATCTGGAACTAGTGTGTTTTGGGATTTTGTAGAATTGCCAAGTCAGGTTATGGAAAACTGGTGCTACGAGAAAGAAGCTTTAGAATTGTTTGCTAAACATTATGAAACTGGAGAAGTTATCCCAATGGATTTAGTTGAAAAAATAAAAGATTCAGCTAGTTTTCACCAAGGAATGCAAACATTACGTCAGTTAAGTTTTGGTCTTTTAGATATGAAATGGCACGGACAAGATCCATCAAACATTTCTAATGTTAAAGATTTTGAAACTGAGGCCTTTAAAGACACCAACTTATATCCTAAAACAGAAGAAACTTGTATGAGTACCGCATTTTCTCATATTTTTCAAGGTGGATATTCATCTGGATATTACAGTTATAAATGGGCTGAAGTTTTAGATGCCGATGCTTTCGAATATTTTCAAGAAGCTGGTATTTTCAATAAAGAAGTTGCTACCAAATTTAAAGACAACGTACTGTCGCAAGGAGGAACAGAAAACCCAATGATACTTTATAAACGTTTTAGAGGTCAAGAGCCAAAACCTGAAGCTTTATTAAAACGTGCTGGGTTAATTAAATAGATAATACAGATTAAAATAACTTAAGGTGTTTATGAGGTTTTCGAACTAAATAAGCACCTTTTTTTTGTGTTTAAAATTAAATTTCTCCACGTGTTCCTACAGAAATAAACGAGCCTGTACTGCTTCAGAATAAAATCTACTTTAAATCTTTGGTAAGTTTGTAATAATAAAAAGCAGGCAGTAACAATATTAAAATTACAGGCTGAATTAAAAAACGTCTTAAATTAAAAAAGAAGTAGTAATCGGTTTGTTTCGGGTTGATAACAAAGTACAAATAACCACAAATTAAAATAATAAAAGCCATAGCGTAAACCAAAGTTGAAAACTTTATAATGCTTCTATCTTTAAAAACCACATAAAGAACCCCTAAGGAAACTAAACCGTTTAAAACATAGCGTAAAACTGTAAAAGCTACTAATTTTAACACTTCTCTACGCGGACTATCGATATACAAATAATCGTTATGAAAGAAGGTTAAATATGGATCGTAAAATAATTCATTCTCAAACCATCGAATTAACACCAATACGATTATCAATATAAAAAGCAGAAAATATTTAACCGGTTTAGACATTTTTTTGGTTTAATTTAGAAAAACGATTCACCCAAAAAATCCAAAGTAAAAATACAACACCATAAATAATAGCTGGAAATACTACGGCATGTAAAAACTCCGATTGCTCTGGGTATTTATAAAGCCAAATCGATAATATTACAATACGCAAAACATTAACCACATAGATAATTACACTCCCTGAAAGCAGATACAAAAGTGTAGCTTTCAATCTTCCTGAAAATGCAACAATAAAAGAAATAAATAAAATTAACACGCTTAATCCGTTACACCCCTCAATAACTCGGGCCACATAGATATTACCTATCATTACCTTTAAAGAAGGCTCTTCTAGATGTGGCACCATTTCGGTAGCATAGCCAAATGTGTTTAGCAAATCTTTACTTTGCTCGCCAACCAAATGCGTGAAATAATCTGGATAAAACTCGGAACCATCAGAAAATTGTAAATAAAATTTATAAATTATAGAAAGTGATAAGTACACCAACAAAAATGTAAGTATAAACTTTATTACCGACCTGTATTTTACAAAGAGTGTTTTCAAATTAAAATGCTATAAACAAAGTACCGAAATTACATCTTTTTAAATACTTTTGCCAAAACTTTTCAAATTATGATTTTAGAAACTCTAAAACCCCAAGTATCAGCAATTATTTCTAACCAAGACCTAGATAAAAACGAGCGTCTATTAAAAATATGCGAACTACTCGATAAAAACATAACATATTATAACTGGGTCGGTTTCTATTTTAGAAACGGCGAAAAAGAAGAGCTACTTTTAGGTCCTTATGTTGGTGCACCAACAGACCATACTGTAATTCCTTTTGGAAAAGGTATTTGCGGACAAGTAGCCGTTAGCAACGAAAATTTTGTTGTGCCAGATGTTGCTGCTCAAGATAATTATATTGCTTGCAGCATTACTGTTAAAGCCGAAATAGTAGTTCCCATTTTTGTTAATGGCGAAAACATTGGCCAAATAGATATCGACTCGAATACACCAGACCCTTTTACAGAATTGGACGAACGTTTTCTGGAGTTTGTTTGCGAGCAAGTTGCAACTATACTTTAGTAGAATTTTCTATTAAAGAATTAAAATACAGTAAGTTTATTTAAGTTGTTAACATGTGGTGTTTGTGTTTTGCATTCCACTTGTTAACAACTTCTGTTTTTAGTTAAAAACTGAAGCGTCTTTTTTATTATTTCACAACCCATTTTTTAAACTAAATAAGTACTTTTGCAAATATTTTAAATTTTCAGCGTAAAAGACTGAAAAACAACAAAATTTCACATAAAAAAGCACTCTTAAACACAACACAACACCAATGAGCAACGAAAAAACCATTAAATCGGCACTAATTTCAGTATTTAGTAAAGACGGATTAGAACCAATTGTAAGAAAGTTAAACGAACAAGGCGTAACCATTTATTCTACCGGTGGTACTGAAAAATTTATTAACGATTTAGGTATAGACGTTGTTCCTGTAGAAGATGTTACATCATACCCTTCTATTCTTGGTGGTCGTGTAAAAACATTACACCCAAAAGTTTTTGGTGGTATTTTAAACAGACAAAACCATGATGGTGATGTTGCTGAATTAGCCGAATATAATATCCCACAACTTGATGTTGTAATTGTTGATTTATATCCTTTTGAAAAAACAGTAGCTTCTGGAGCAAATACTCAAGATATTATTGAAAAAATTGATATTGGAGGAATTTCTTTAATTCGTGCTGCTGCTAAAAATTATTCAGATGTTATCTGTGTATCTTCAGTTGATGATTATGCTGAATTTTTAGATCTTATTTCAGAAAATAACGGAAGCATTTCAGAAGAAAACAGAAAACGTTTTGCAGGAAAAGCATTCAACGTATCTTCTCATTACGATACTGCTATTTTTAACTACTTCAACCAAAACAATGAAGAAACAGTTTTAAAAATAAGCGAGACTAACGGTAAAACGTTACGTTACGGTGAAAACCCACACCAAAAAGGATTTTTCTTCGGAAACTTCGATGAGTTATTCACTAAACTTCACGGAAAAGAATTAAGTTACAACAACCTTTTAGATGTTGATGCCGCTGTTAATTTAATGAACGAGTTTAAAAATGACGCACCCACATTTGCTGTATTAAAACACAATAATGCTTGTGGTTTAGCACAACGTGACACACTTCACCAAGCTTATGTAGATGCTTTAGCTGGAGACCCTGTTTCTGCTTTTGGTGGTGTTTTAATTAGTAATAAAGAAATTGATTTAGCTACAGCTGAAGAAATACACAAATTATTCTGTGAGGTTGTTATCGCACCTTCTTTTTCTGCGGAAGCGCTAGAAACTCTTAAAGGTAAAAAGAACAGAATTTTATTAGAAATACATGATATTGAAATGCCACAAACAAACGTTAGAAGTTGTTTAAACGGCGTTTTAGTTCAAGATAGAAATAACATTACAGATCAGGCTGAAGATTTAAAAACAGTAACAACTTTAGCACCAACAAGCGAACAAGTAGACGATTTAATTTTTGCATCTAAAATTTGTAAGCATACCAAATCTAATACTATTGTTTTAACAAAAAACAAAACGTTATTAGCAAGTGGAACAGGACAAACTAGTCGTGTTGATGCCTTAGAGCAAGCCATACATAAAGCACAAACTTTTAAATTCGATTTAAACGGTTCTGCTATGGCTAGTGATGCCTTTTTCCCTTTCCCTGATTGTGTAGAAATAGCAAAAAACGCAGGTATTACTTCGGTAATTCAGCCAGGTGGATCTATAAAAGATCAATTAAGTATTGATTATTGTAACGGCAACAATGTAGCCATGGTTATGACAGGAACACGCCATTTTAAACACTAAATTCTATAGACGGTTTAAACTTCGTTTCTTCCGGAAACGCAAGTTTAAACCGTCCATAAACTAATAAATTACGTATAATCTAAGAATACATTTGGTAAACAAAATTTTGAGCCCTATAAAACTCAGAATATTTAGTAACTTTTAGTACTTTTACGGGATTCGTATTTCAAACCATAATTAATTATTAATAGCACATGGGATTTTTTGACTTCCTTACCGAAGATATAGCCATAGATTTAGGTACCGCAAACACGCTTATTATTCATAATGATAAGGTTGTTGTAGATGCACCATCTATCGTGGCAAGAGATAGAATTTCTGGTAAAATTATTGCCGTAGGGCAAGAAGCCAGTTTAATGCAAGGTAAAACCCATGAAAATATTAAAACCATCCGTCCGTTAAAAGATGGTGTTATTGCAGATTTTGATGCTTCGGAACAAATGATTAGTATGTTTATTAAAAACATACCAGCATTAAAAAAGAAGTTTTTCACACCTGCTTTACGTATGGTAATTTGTATTCCTTCTGGAATTACAGAAGTAGAAATGCGAGCAGTAAAAGAAAGTGCAGAACGTGTTAATGGTAAAGAAGTTTACTTAATTCACGAACCTATGGCTGCTGCAATTGGTATTGGCGTAGATATTATGCAACCTAAAGGAAACATGGTTGTGGATATAGGTGGTGGTACAACAGAAATTGCTGTTATTGCTCTTGGTGGTATTGTTTGCGACAAATCGGTTAAAATTGCAGGTGATGTATTTACAAACGATATTGTTTATTACATGCGTACGCAACACAATTTATATGTGGGTGAACGTACTGCTGAAAAAATAAAAATTCAAATTGGTGCTGCTACCGAAGATTTAGAATTACCTCCAGAAGATATGAGCGTTCAAGGACGTGATTTATTAACAGGAAAACCTAAGCAAGTATCAATTTCATATAGAGAAATAGCTAAGGCTTTAGATAAATCTATTTTACGTATTGAAGATGCCGTTATGGAAACCTTATCTCAAACACCTCCAGAATTAGCTGCAGATATTTACAACACTGGTATTTATTTAGCTGGTGGTGGCTCTATGTTACGTGGTTTAGATAAGCGTTTATCTTTAAAAACAGATTTACCGGTTTACATTGCCGAAGATCCGTTGCGTGCTGTAGTACGTGGTACAGGTATCACTCTTAAAAACTTACCTAAATACAAAAGTGTATTGATAAAATAAAAGCATAAAATAGGTCTATAACCCATGCAACAGATTATTAATTTTCTAATAAGAAACAAAAACTTTTTGTTGTTCTTGTTGCTGTTTAGCATTTCTATTGTTTTTACAATTCAGTCACACTCCTACCATAAAAGTAAGTTTATTAACTCGGCTAACTTTTTAACTGGTGGTGTTTACAATTCTGTAAATAATATTTCAGATTACTTTAATTTAAGATCTCAAAACAATCTTTTATCAGAAGAAAACAGACATCTAAAATCTCTTTTGTACAACCAAGCTACAAAAGATTCAGTTTATATAGATAGCTTATCTTTTAATGATAAATACAGATTTACTTCGGCCAACATTATCAAAAACAGTTATGCTTTACCTGATAATGTTTTACTTTTAAACAAAGGTAAAAACGATAGTGTTTTTGAAGATTTTGGAGTTATTACTAGTAAAGGTATTTTAGGTATTGTAAATAAAACAAGTAAAAATTTCGCAACTGTTATTTCAATATTAAACACAACCAGTAATATTAGTGCCAAATTAAAAAAGACCAACCATTATGGATCTTTAAAATGGAACGGAAAAAACCCAAGAATTACGCAATTAGTAGATATCCCTAAAATTGCAAACTTTAAAACAGGAGATACCATTGTAACCTCCGGCCTATCTTCTATTTTTCCTAAAGGCGTTCCTATTGGTACCGTTAACGATTTCAAACTAGACAACACAGAGAATTACTACGAAATAAATGTATTGTTGTTTAACGACATGACGAATATTGAGCATGTTTACATTATAAAAAACATCAATCTTCCTGAAATTAAAAACCTTCTAAACGGCATAAGCAATGAATAGTGTTTTTTTCGCCCAAGCTAGCCGGTTTATTATACTTGTACTTTTTCAAGTATTAATATTCAACCACATTAATTTCTTAGGATATATAAATCCGTATATCTATATTTTATTAATTGCATTTTTCCCGGTTAGAAATAATCGTATTGTCATCATTTTTATTAGTTTCTTCTTAGGATTGTCGATTGATTTATTTCTAGATACAGGAGGCGTTCATGCAGCCGCATGCGTATTTATCGCTTACATTCGTCCTATTCTTTTAAAATCATCTTTCGGTATGATTTACGAACACCAAACCATCCGTTTTAATACCGTAGACTTTGGTGCTAAACTTACCTACATCTCATTATTAACCATAGTGCATCACTTTGTTTTGTTTAGTTTAGAAATATTTAACTTTTCAAAAATAATTTTAATCCTTCAAAAGGCGTTATTCTCAAGTATATTCAGTATTATATTGATTATTCTAATTACAGTTATTTTTAGTAGGAAAACGAAATGAGACAATTTTTACTTTTTATCTCCATCATTCTTGTTGGTGTTTTATTTATTTCTAGGCTTTTTTATCTTCAAGTGTACAGCTCGAATTCAGACAGTTTATACGATGATAATGCCATTAGAAAAGTATGGGATTACCCAAAAAGAGGCTTTGTATACGACAGAAACGGGGAGCTTTTAGTTTCCAATCAGCCATCATACGATGTCATGGTGATTCCGCGCGAAGTAGAACCACTAGATACTTTAGAATTTTGTAATCTTTTAAAAATTGATAAAGAAAAATTCATCTCAACATACAACAAAGCACGTCGTTATTCTCCAAGATTATCATCTGTTTTTGTTTCACATTTATCAAAATCTGATTATGCTGTGTTACAAGAAAAAATGCGCAAGTTTAAAGGTTTCTACATTCAAAAACGTTCACTTAGACATTACGAAACCACTATTGGCGCCAACGTTTTAGGTGATATTGGAGAGGTAAACAATGCCATTCTAAATCGTGACGATTACTACAAAATGGGTGACCTTATCGGAAAACAAGGTATTGAGGCTTCTTATGAAGAAACGTTGCGTGGTGTTAAAGGTTTAAAATTTATTCAAAAAGATAGATTCAATCGAGATATCGGCCCGTATAAAGATGGCGAATTCGATATTACTCCAGAACAAGGTAAAGACATTAAAATCACAATTGATGCCGATTTACAGGCCTACGGCGAATTGCTTATGCAGAATAAACGTGGTGGTGTTATTGCCATAGAACCATCGTCTGGAGAAATCTTAGCCATGGTTGCAGCACCAACCTACGATCCTAATATTTTAGTAGGAAGAAATCGTTCTAAAAATTTCACCAAACTCTATAACGATTCTATTGCCAAACCTCTTTTCAATAGAAGTTTACAAGGCGTTTATGAGCCAGGATCACCATTTAAATTAATGAATGCCTTAATCGCTTTACAAGAAGGCGTTGTAACTCCAGATGAAACTGTTACCTGTTACGCAGGTTATAAATACGGAAATAGATTTATGAAATGTCACTGCCACAGCGGTACTAGAAATGATATGATTTCTGGTATACAACGCTCGTGCAATGCATACTTTGCTACTACATACCGAAAAATTTTAGATAAAAACGGTAATGCTTCAGCAGGTATTGATACCTGGAGTAATCATGCTAAAAGTTTTGGGTTAGGTGAATTTTTAAACAACGATTTATATGTAGGTCAAAAAGGACGTATTCCAGACCGTGCTTATTACAAACATATCTATCCAAACACCTTCTACTCTACTTACACCATTTCTAATTCCATTGGTCAAGGAGAAGTTGCTACAACACCAATTCAATTAGCAAACATGGCTGCTGCGATTGCTAATCGTGGTCATTATTTTACGCCACACATTATAAAAAGTATTGAAAACGAAACTTTACCAGAACAATTTACAAAACCTAAAATAACTACTATAGACAAGCAAAATTTCGAACCTGTTATCGAGGGTATGCTACAAGTTTACAAACAAGGTACGGCAGCATCTTTACAAGTAAAAGATATTGACATTTGTGGAAAAACTGGAACTGTAGAAAACTTTGTAAAAATTGATAGCGTAAGAACACAGCTTACCGACCATTCTATATTTTTAGCCTTTGCACCAAAAGATAACCCTAAAATAGCTATTGCTGTTTTTGTTGAAAACGGATACTGGGGAAGTCGTTTTGCTGGACGAATTGCCAGTTTAATGATTGAAAAACATATTAAAAAAGAAATTACCCGAAAAGATTTAGAAGAGTGGCTTTTAAAGCATAGTTTAGAGAACGAATATGCTAAACCTTATTCTGGTGAACCTTTTAGAATTAACGGACAAACAAGCTTGCAAATTGTTGAAGACAAGGAATACAATCGACTAAAAACAGAGCTGAATAAAATACATAAAACAGCAAATTAATGGTTAGAGACACTAACAGACATTTTAAATTCGATTGGATTACTATCTTTCTATTTTTTCTTTTAGTAGGTTTTGGTTGGCTTAATATTTTATCGGCATCACACACCGGAGTAACTTTAGATTATTTCGATCTTTCTCAACCCTTCGGTAAACAACTTGTTTTCATTTTTTTAACCTTTGGTTTAATTATACTACTCTTAGCTATAGATGCTAAGTTCTACGAACGTTTCTCTAGCCTCATCTATATTATATCCATGTTATCCCTAGTCGGGCTCTTTATATTCGGTAAAAACGTAAACGGAGCTACATCTTGGTATGCCATTGGAGGCATGACGTTGCAACCTAGTGAATTTGCAAAAACAGCCACAGCCTTGGCCGTCGCCAAATATATTAGTGATTTAAACACCAACATTAAAAACTTTAGCGATCAAATTAAAACGTTTGCTATAATTATAACACCTGCCTTTCTTGTATTACTACAAAACGACACCGGAAGTACCATTGTTTATGGCGCTTTCTTCTTTGTTTTGTATCGCGAAGGCTTACCAAAATACTATTTAACACTTGCTGTTTCAGTCATATTACTCTCTATTTTATCTTTAAAATTCGGAGCTATAATAACATCAATAATTGCTATTATTGTGGTGATTTCTTACCATTTTATTAATAAAAGAAAACTTAGAATATACCAATTATCACTTGTTTTAATAGCAGCCTTATCTGTTTCATTTGGGGTGAAATTCTTCTATCAAAGCATTTTACAACCGCACCAACAAGATAGAATAAGTCTTTGGTTACGCTTAGAAAAAGACCCTGTCAAACTTCAGAAAATGAAGCAAACCTTTGCTTACAACCTAAACGAATCGGAAAAAGCCATAAGCTCAGGCGGTCTTTCTGGTAAAGGTTTTATGGAAGGTACACGTACCACTGGTAAATTTGTACCAGAACAGCATACCGATTATATTTTCAGCACCGTTGGCGAAGAGTGGGGTTTTCTTGGCAGCTCCTTTGTAGTAATCGTTTTTGTAGTATTACTACTGCGTATATTACACTTAGCTGAACTTCAAAAATCGCAATTCAGTCGTGTTTATGGCTATGGAGTTGCGGCCATTGTATTTATCCACTTTTTAATCAATATAGGTATGGTTATGGGCTTAATTCCAACCATCGGTATTCCATTACCACTTTTTAGTTATGGTGGCTCCGGACTTTGGGCATTTACTATTTTAATCTTTATTTTTATTAAATTAGACTCCAACAAAATAAACGAATGGTAGTTTAACCGTTCTTATTTTATTATGTTTACTCTAATGAAAACTAAAATATACCCCCTTTTATTACTAATCATTTTAGCTAGCTGTTCTGGCAGCAAATCTCTTATTAATCAAACTTTTTCTAAAGAGCAAACGCAGTTAATTTCAAGTGCCGATAGTTTAGCACCCATGTGTGTTTTTAAAATAACCAATAAAAAAGATTCACTTTTACTACGTTCGAAAAGTGCATTCGTAAAACCATCGCCAAACAACGTTGTTTTAAAAACCTTTGTTAGCAGACTCTACGCTACAGTTAGAGATAGCATATCTATGGGTGTTGGTATTGCCGCTCCGCAGGTAGGTATTCTAAAAAACATTATATGGGTACAGCGTTTCGATAAAGAGAACCACCCGTTCGAGGTCTATTTAAATCCACAAATCACCAAATATTCAACGGAAAAACAATCGGTAAAAGAAGGCTGTTTATCCATCCCGAACCGCAGTGATATGCTTAATAGTCGTTCCTTTTCAATAGATATTGAATATGATACCATGCATGCCGAACATAAACATGAAACCATAAGCGATTTTACAGCCGTAATATTTCAACACGAAATAGATCATTTAAGTGGCATTTTATATTTAGACCATCTAGAAAAAGAAATACGCGACGCCAAAAAAAACAAGCTTTAAAATGAATAAAAACTCTATAGGCATTTTCGATTCTGGCGTTGGAGGAACTTCCATCTGGAAAGAAATTAACGCGCTTTTACCAAACGAGAACACGCTTTATTTAGCCGATAGCAAACACGCGCCTTACGGCTCTAAAGGCAAAGATGCCATTATAGATTTAAGCATAAAAAACACCGAATATTTACTCAATCAAAACTGTAAAATAATAGTAGTAGCTTGCAATACAGCAACCACAAATGCTATAGATTATCTGCGTTACCAATACAAAATTCCGTTTATAGGCATAGAACCCGCCATTAAACCAGCAGCCCTACAAACCAAAACAAACGCCATCGGTATCTTGGCAACACAGGGCACATTAAGCAGCGCATTATTCTCAAAAACAGCAGGGATATTTTCAAAAAGCATACATATTATCGAACAAGTTGGTGAAGGCATTGTAGACCTCATTGAATCCGGGAAATTAGATTCTTCAGAAATGAAATCACTATTAAAAATCTACCTCAGCCCCATGATAGCTGCCAACATAGACCATCTGGTTTTAGGCTGTACGCACTACCCATATTTAATGCCATTACTCCTCGACATCCTACCAAATCACGTGAAAATAATAGATTCCGGTGAAGCCGTAGCACGCCAAACTAAAGCTATTTTACAACAAAACAACTTATTAAATACATCAACGAAACTTACTGAAAATCGGTTTTTAACCAACGGTAATCCAGAAATGATGCATACCCTGTTAAATAAAAAATTCAATATTGAAATTGCCGATTTCTAATTAGTAAGGACAATTCAAGATATAATTTCCAAACTTTCACTCTAATATTGGTTGGCAGTTAGTAAAACCGCGGTAGATTAAACCTTTTATAAAAGTAGAGGTCTAATGATTAATTAAATACAAACCATGAAAATTCTAACTGTCCTTTTAGTAGCACTTACGTTTATATCTTGTTCTAATAATGAAAACTCAAATGATTCTGAAGAAGTCATCCCTGAAAACATATTACAATATCAACCTGAAGGCTCTGTTACTATCACAGAAGGTTCTGGAGGCTTAGTCGCTAGTTTAGAAAGTGGAGATCGCTTTGGGCGCGACCATGATAAAATTGGTGATATTGATGGTGATGGGGTTATAGACTTTGTAGTTGGCGCTCGATCTGATGATGATGGAGAAATCGATGCTGGAGCTGTTTACATTTTATTTATGAATAATGATGGAACAGTAAAAGCCAATCAAAAAATATCGATGCTTTCCGGTGGTTTTTCAGAAGTTTTAAATGAAGGCAATTTTTTCGGTTATGGTGTTGCAGGGATTGGAGATTATGATGACGATGGCATTCCTGACATTGCCGTTGCTGCTCCCGTTGCTCCAAATAATGCTTTATATATTATTCATCTAAAAGCCGATGGTACCGTTAAAAACTTTGTGAAAAACGAAAATATTAATGCCAATGGATTATCTTCTATAGGCGATTTAAATAACGATGGAAGAATAGATTTAGTAGCATGCGCTCCCGGTTCTAACGACGGAGGCAGTAATAGAGGCGCTATAGATATTTTATTTTTAAATGCCAATTCTCAAGTAATTTATGCCAACAAAGTAACCATTAGCTCAACACAAGGTGGTTTTGGCGATGGTTTAGAAGATAACGATCAGTTTGGTGGTCGAGAAGTTGCAATGCTTGGAGATCTCGATAATGATGGCAATAAAGAATTAGCCGTAGGCGCTTTTATGTCCGATGGAGGAAAAGGTGCCATCTGGATTCTATCTTTAGATTCTACAACTTACAACGTTGTATCTAAAACAAAAATAACAGAAGGGTTAAATGGCTTTACAGATGAATTAGTTACGGATATTAATCCTAACGGAACTTTTGGAGCCAACTTAGGTCATGCCATGTGTGCACCTGGCGATATAGATGGCGATGGTATAGCAGATTTAGTTACGGGTGCAAACCAACAATACGAAGGTTGGGGTTATGTACTGTATTTAAACGCCGATAAAACTGTAAAATCGTTCGATAGAATAAATAATACCGAAGGCGGTTTTAACCTCACATTAGAAGCCGAAGGCCGTTTTTCTCGTTCAATTTCTTATGGAGGTGATTTAAAAGGAGATGGTTCTATGGCTATAAATTTTGGCGGTGGTGCAGGAACAACTGGCACCATGTACACCTTGTTTTTCAGACCACAATAACTTCACATTCAAAAAAACTATTCTTTAAACCAACTCGAATATTTAATGTAATTATCGGCTATACGATTTATTTCTCCCGAGATCAATTCTTCGCTAATATCTTTAACTTTTTTAGCAGGTACACCGGCATAAATACTACCCGATTCTACACGCGTATTTTTGGTAACCACAGCTCCAGCTGCAATAATGCTATTACTTTCAATTACGCAATCGTCCATAATGATACTACCCATTCCAACCAAAACATTATCGTGAATAGTGCACCCATGTACAATGGCATTATGCCCAATAGATACATTATTACCTATAGTTGTTGGCGATTTTTGATACGTAGCATGTATTACCGCACCATCTTGAACGTTTACCTTGTTACCCATTTTTATGTAATGCACATCGCCACGAATTACGGAACTAAACCAAATACTACATTGTGTTCCAACAGTAACATCGCCAACTATTACAGCATTTTCTGCTATGTAACAATCGCTTGGTAATTGAGGTGTTTTTCCGTTTATAGTTTTTATAATAGGCATAATAAATTGAGTTTTTAAGGTTACGCTTTCGCGGAAATAATATTGTAAAACTATTTAAAATAAGATAATAACTGAGCTTTTTTAGACGCTGAAACCATAATTTCCTTTCCGTTGCTAAGTAAAACACTTCCGCCCTTTCCTTTTAAGTATTTTACAACTTCGTTTACATTTACCAAATACGATTTATGCACCCGAGCAAAAGTAGATTCCGTTAAAGCATCTTCAAAATACTTAAGTGTTTTACTAACTAGTTTCTTTTTATTATTGTTCAAATAAATTTCTGTATAATTATCATCGGCTTTGCAATACAAAATATCTGCAGTGTTCAGAATTTCGAATCCATCGATTTGCGGAATCGTTATTTTCCCACTAATATTATTGGTTTTAGGCACTAACACTTCATCTTGTAACGCATTTTCCTTAGTTCTTATTTCAGTAACGTAATCTACTGCCTTTATAAGTTCATCAATAGAAATAGGTTTCATTAAATAATAACTCGCATGGGCATTTAAAGCCTCTATGGCATAATGATTATAGGCTGTTACAAATACGGTTTCAAAATTAACATCGCCTACCTTATCCAATAAATCGAAAGCATTTCCATAAGGCATTTCAACATCTAAAAAGACCAAATCCAAATCGTTATTTCGAATTAAAACCAAAGCCTCCTCCACGTTTGATGCTTCACCTAAAACAACAACATTTGGGCAGTACTTTTTGAGATAATTTTTTAGAATTTCTCTACTGGTTTCTTCGTCTTCAACAATTATGGCGGTTAATTTCATATATATAAATTTTAAGTTGAATATTTTCAGCAGAACTATTTAGTTCCTACCTTCATCTTCAAACTTATTTTAATCTTTTTTGAGCGTTACAATAACTTTTGTTCCGGTATCGACTTCCTTTTGAAAATCACCAATAGACACATCAACTTTATCTTTATACATCTCATTTAGAATAGAAACACGTTTTTTAATATTCCCCATTCCTTGTGAGTTTTGCTTTTGCTGATGCTCGGTTTTTAAAGCCTTAGATTGTGTGCGTCCAATACCATCATCTATAATACTTATCGTAATTTCATTTGGGTTAGATTGATTAATGGCTATTTCTAAATTTCCCTTTGTTTTTTTATAACGTAACCCGTGCCAAACTGCATTTTCTATATAAGGTTGAAGTAACATAGGCGGAATTACAAAATCGTTTACATTGATATTTTTATCCACTTTAATGGTATAATCAAACTTATCTTTAAATCGAAAATGTTCTAATTTAGTATACAGCTCTAACAGCTTAATTTCTTTTTCTAAAGGAATAAAATCTTGCTCACTATTTTCTAAAACAGCACGCATTAACAATGAAAAATCGGTTAGATATTTATTAGCCGTACGTTCGTCGTTAGAAGCTATAAAACTATTTACAGAATTTAACGCATTAAAAATAAAGTGTGGATTCATTTGGCTTCGTAAACTTTTTAAAGCCAATAAATTATTAGCCAAACGCTGCTGTTTTATATACTTAAACATTAAAAAAGCGGCGAGTAATAACAAAGCTAAACCACCAATTAATGAATAAATAATAAGTTTTTGACGCTTAGTTTGCTCTGTAGAAAGTTGGTATTTACTCTCTGATAATTCACGATCGCTCTCTAAGCTAGTAATTCTATTTTGCTTAGTCGACAACTCCTTACTAAAACGTGCAGCTTGCGAAATTTGCTGTTCTTTTTTAGCATAAACCTGATCTACTAAATCTACATAATCTTGGAATGCTTTTAATGATTTCTCGTAATCTTCGGCTGTTTGATAAACCTCAGATAATCTTCGAGTGGCATCTTTTTTCACAATTAAATCCGATTTACTTTCAGCTTCAACAATACTTTTTTCAAGGTAACTTATCGCATTACCTACATCACCTTGTGAGGCATAAGCATTTCCTATTTTATAGTTTTGTTTTTGCGGCGTTAACGGGCTTTCATTATCGAAAACAGAATCGGCTTCAATTTCACTAATAGTATTTAATGCCTCTTTTCTAAGCTGAATTTCTTCAGAATAATCGCTGATATCATTTTGAAAATCGGCTACCTTTAATTTTTCTGAAACGGCTCTTTTTTTATTTTCGCTATTGGCAAGATTTAATGATTTATAGAAAAAGCCTTTTGCCTTATCTGCATCTCCTTTTGCACTATAAGCCTGCGCTATTTTGGAGTTTAAATCGGTTTCTTTGGGTTTTATTAAATGGTTTTGAGCCACGGTTAAACCTTGTTTATAATTATCTATAGATGTATTGAAGTCTTTAGTTAACAAATACACATCGCCCAAACCTTCATAAAGCGATACTAATTGCCAATTGGTAAATTCTCTTTTATCGAGTGCTTTATAGGTTTGTATACTTTCTTGGTAGTTTTTATTGAGTTTATAAGCATTTGCAAGCTTTAAAGACACCTCGTTACTGTTGGCACTTTGGAGGCTTATTCTATAATTAGAAACCGCTAAATCGTACTGTTTCCAATAAAAATAAATATCGCCTAAAGACTCGTAAGCAATACCATTTTCTTTGGCAGAATTGGTTTCAACTAAAGCTTCAGAAATAAACTGAATACTTTTTCGAGCATCTTTTTTTAAATAGACATCTGCCGAATCTATTAGCGATTTAAAAGATTCAGGATTACTCCGTAATCGTTTACTATACTTAGATAAAGTACGTTCTTTTTTATTAGTCTCTACCTGAACTTCGATACGCTCGTTACTTTTTATGGTATAATAAACGGTTTCAAAATCTTTGTATCGAATGGTAAGCTCATCACCAATACGCACCTCAATTCTAAAATCGCCCATAATATCGGTGGTTGCATATCCGCCACCGTTAACTTCAATGTTTACATCTGGAATTGGGTTTCGGGTATCACTTTCAATCACTGAACCACGCACAGTAAATCTTTCACCCTGAATATTTAATCCACCGTTATTCTGCGCCAACACAAACGTACTGAACAGAACAAAGCTTAAAAGCGCTATATATTTTAAATAAGTATTCATTATAATTTTCACAACGATAAACTTACGCACTTTACTTGGTATAATAAAATGATGGTTTTATAAATAATGCCCTTTTACCAGCCTAAAAGTCGCGCTTACTAATTAAAAGGTTAATGTCACGCATTGAAATGCCCGTGCTACGCATTCCTGTTTTATTATGAACTGGTTTGAATTTAGTTTTACAGTATTGAAATCTTTCTCATTTAAAAAACAAAAACTATGAAAACACACTTAAAAACATTCGTCTTTTGTGCTGCCTTAATTGGTTTCACTTCTTGTAACGCCAATAATAAAAAGCAACCAGAACTTTATGCTGAACATACCGTTGAGCACGAAATTGAAAAGGAAAAGAACGACAAGGAGCCTAATAAACAATTTATTAAGGTGGCGCTTTTATTAGACACCAGTAATAGCATGGACGGTTTAATAAATCAGGCAAAAGCTCAACTTTGGGATATTGTAAACGAGCTATCTTATGCTAAATGCGGAACAAATAAGCCAAATTTACAAATTGCTCTATATGAATATGGTAATGATAATTTAAACGGAGATGAAGGCTACATAAAACAAGTATTAGCCTTTAGTGATGATTTAGATGATATCTCTAAAGAGTTATTTTCCTTAACCACAAATGGTGGTGAAGAATATTGTGGACAAGTTATCCAAACTTCATTAAACCAATTAAACTGGGGTAAAAACCCAGACGATTTAAAACTCATTTTTATTGCTGGAAACGAAGCTTTTACGCAAGGAAAGGTGAATTACCAAGATGCAACCACAAATGCAAACGAAAAAGATGTTACTGTAAACACCATTTTTTGCGGTAATTACAGACAAGGTATTTCTAGTAAATGGCAAGCTGGTGCCCAGTTAACAAAAGGCGACTATATGGCTATTGAACAAAACACCAAAACGGTACATATTGCATCGCCTTATGATGATACTATTTTAATTTTGAACAAAAAACTAAATAGTACTTATGTGACTTACGGTTCTAAAGGGCAACGCAAAATGGAAATGCAAGCTGAACAAGATAAAAATGCTGCCGGTTACAGCAAAGCAAATGCCGTGAGTAGATCGGTTAGTAAAAGCTCGCATTTGTACAAAAACAAATCTTGGGATTTAGTAGATGCTGAAGAAATGGACGAAGTTGTTATATCAGATTTAAAAGATGATGCTTTACCAGCAGAATTGAAAGGAAAATCTACTGAGGAAATTAAAGGTTATATTGACACAAAACGTAAGGAACGTGAAGATATTCAGAATGAAATACAAGAACTTAATGCGAAACGTAAAGTTTATATTTCGAAACAAAAAACAGAGGGTAATAATGGTTTAGAAAACGCCATGACTAACGCTATTAAAGCACAAGCTCAAAAGAAAAATTATACTTGGAAGTAAACCCGTATTAATGGTTTAGTAAACTACCGATGCGGATAGTGCGTGAGGGATTGAACGGCCTGTTTGAGCTCCCCGACCAAAGGAAGGGAGCGAGTAGTAAAAGCCCGGCGCCGACCTTAGGAGGCGACACGCCCAAGCTAAGAAGTTATTAAACATCAAATCCCACTAAGTCATTAGTGGGATTTGATGTTATGTATAGAATGTAATGTCTTTATTTTAATTAACTGCCGGACAGTTACAATGGTAAGCCTCTTTTCTGCAATTAAAGTTGTAACCTAGGGTAAACTGGTGAAAACCACCATTTGTAAACACTAAAGAGTTTGATTGATAGGTGTATGTGTAAGCAAACATAAACTCATTAAAATTAACACCTAAAATTGGTGTAATTTGCTGTAGTTTTTGACTTTTAACCGAATTGGTAGAGGTTAAATATTCCGCGCCATCACTACTTTGACGGTATGAAATCCCACCCCAAATTTTACCAAAATCCATTTGTTTGTATGCCTTGGCATTAATATCTATACCACCCTCTTTTGTTGCATCGCGATATTGAAACATTATTGATGGCTCGTAACTCCAAGTGCTTCCATAGCTACCAAAAACAGCTCCTAAAGAAAATAGGTAGCGTCTTAAATTACTTGTAATATTCTGGTCGCTATTTACTCCTGAGTTTTTAATTAAATTCTTAACCGTACCGTGTGCATAATAATCTAAAAACTGGTAAGAAAAACCGAAATCTAAATTGAAGTTGGTTTCACTTTGTACTGTACCATCGATTATTGGATCTGGACCATCGAAAAGAAAAGAAGTCTCATCTAATTTATATTGAATAATTCCGGCACTTAAACCGAAAGAAAGCATATTTAAATCTACAGGAGAACGCGAAAACATAAGGTGATGCGCATAAGTTGCATAAGCTCCAGTTTGCGAGTGATATCCGTTTTTATCGGTGTATAGAATTCCTCCAACTGCCGATGGTGTATCGCCAATACGGCTATTAACACTCATGGTCATTAATTTTGGAGCATCTTCTTGCCCAAACCATTGTTGGCGAGCTGTAAGGCGTAGCTTTGCACAATTTGCGGCTCCTGCCATAGATGGGTGAATTAAATAATAATTATCGGTTAGATAATCTGTATAAATGGGTAATCCTTCTTGAGAAGTTGCCATGTTGGAAAACAACATTGTTGCAATTACCATAAAACTAAATTTTAATCTCATAACTTGTACACGAGGTATGTTTGCTATTATAAACGCCTTGATTATTAAAAAATTATAGCCTTAAACTTACTAGTAATTACATACTTGGTTCAGTTCTACAATTGGGCAACAAAACTCAAATATATGGATATCTAAAGTTTTCTTTTAGTATTTTTGTAAAAAAATAGCTAAAATGAGTAATTTCAAGGTTTCTATTAAAGAAACATCTAACGATAGCATAGTAAAATTTGAGTTAAATCAATTTATTACACAGCACCAAAGTTTCGAATTTAATAATATTGATGAGGCAAAAGGATCGCCTTTAGCTCAACAATTATTTTATTTACCCTTTGTAAAAAAGGTTTACATTTCGGGTAATTTTATTGCTGTAGAACGTTACAGTATAGTAGAATGGACCGATGTGCAAGATGAAATGGCTGAACAAATTGAAGCCTATTTAAATGATAATGGTATTGTAATGGAAGAATCGGCAGCTCCTAAAAAAGTTCCGGTTACTGTTTACGCAGAAAGTACACCAAACCCTGCTGTTATAAAGTTTGTTGCTAACAAAAAAATAGTAACAGCCCTTTTTGAATTCACTTCTATTGATGAGGCAAAACTTTCGCCATTGGCTACCGAGTTGTTTCATTTTCCTTTTGTAAAAAGCGTTTTTCTTGATGAAAATTACGTTTCTATTACGAAATACGATATCGCCGAATGGGATGGTATTACTTTAGAACTTCGTGAATTTATTAGAAGTTATATTGAAGATGGAAAAGAAGTTGTTTTACCAGAAGCAGTAGAAACTCTAAAAAAATCTACAGAACACGTTGATACACATTTTGATACGCTTGATGATACGTCTAAAGAAATTATAAATATTCTTGAAGAATACGTAAAACCTGCTGTAGCTAGTGATGGTGGTAATATTCAGTTTATATCTTATGATGAAGAAACAAAAAATGTAAGCGTACTTCTACAAGGCGCTTGTAGTGGTTGTCCATCGTCTACATACACTTTAAAGAGTGGTATTGAGAACATGCTAAAAGAAATGTTGCCAGGCAAAGTCGCTATGGTAGAAGCTATTAATGGCTAGAAAGTGACGTTTTAATTTATTTAGGGTCTTAATTTTAGTTATCTTTAGAGGTAACTATTATTTTAACTAAATAAATTTTATATCATGGCAGTATTAAAAGTAATTGAAGTATTAGCAAACTCAGAAAAAAGCTGGGAAGATGCAACTAGAAAAGCGGTAAAACACGCATCAAAAAGCGTTAAAAATATTCGTTCGGTATACGTGCAAGATCAAAGTGCAAGTGTAAAAGATGGAGAAGTGGCAGACTTTAGAGTAAACTTAAAAATTACTTTTGAAGTGAACTAATTTCATTTTAAAATAAAAAAAAGCGTTCTATAAATTTATAGAACGCTTTTTTTATGTCTAATTTTTCAGAAAAACAAGCCTAACATGGTTTAACAATATTTACCTAACTTTGATAAATGAAACACCTTTTATTACTCGCATTCTTTGTATTAATTATAGGCTGTAAAGGTCAAAACGCCTCTCCAATGGAACATGAACACACCAATGCTTTAATCCATGAAACGAGTCCTTATTTATTGCAACACGCCCACAACCCCGTAAACTGGAATCCTTGGAACGATAAAACTTTAGCACAAGCCAAAGCCGAAAACAAATTAATTTTGTTAAGCGTAGGTTATGCTGCTTGCCACTGGTGCCATGTTATGGAACAAGAAAGCTTTGAAGATAGTTTGGTGGCGCAAGTAATGAATAAAAACTTTGTAAATATAAAAGTAGATCGCGAAGAGCGCCCAGATGTGGATCAAGTTTATATGAGTGCCATACAACTCATGACAGGAAATGGCGGCTGGCCCATGAATGTTATTGCCCTACCCGATGGCCGACCTGTTTGGGGTGGTACCTATTTTAAAAAAGAACAATGGTTGGATGCTTTAGATCAAATTTCAAAATTATACATTGAAAAACCAGAAAAACTAATAGAATATGCCGATAAGTTAGAACACGGCATAAAATCTATGGATGTTATAGAAGTGAATACCAATGCGCCTGTTTTTGAAGCGGAATTTATTGCTGAGGCCGTTTCTAAATGGTCTAAACAATTTGATTATAAATTTGGAGGCCTAGACCGCGCGCCTAAATTTATGATGCCAAACAACTATCATTTTCTGTTGCGCTATGCTTACCAAACTAACGATAAAAAACTACAAGACTACATAAACCTAACGCT
Organism: Algibacter sp. L3A6; assembly: GCF_009796825.1. GTDB lineage: Bacteria > Bacteroidota > Bacteroidia > Flavobacteriales > Flavobacteriaceae > Algibacter. Next base: position 2,078,191 of record NZ_CP047030.1, on the reverse strand, counting down.
ACAAAAAATGGCTTATGGTGGTGTATTTGATCAAATTGGTGGTGGTTTTTCTCGATATTCCGTAGACCATAAATGGCACGTGCCTCACTTTGAAAAAATGCTGTACGATAATGGACAATTAGTTAGTTTATACGCCGATGCTTATTTAAATTCTAATAATGCATTATATAAAAATGTAGTTGAAGAAACCTTAGCATATATAAAACAGAACATGACTGCTGAAAATGGTGCTTTTTATTCTTCATTAGATGCCGATAGTCACAATGCTGAAGGCGAACTAGAAGAAGGCGCCTTTTATGTTTGGACACATGATGAACTCAAAACCTTAATAACAACAGATTTTGAATTGTTCTCCGATTATTACAATATAAATAACTTTGGCCATTGGGAACACAACAACTATGTGTTAATTAGAAAAGATGATGATGCCACTATTATTAAAAAACATAAAATAATGGTAGAGGTTTTAAATGAAAAGAAAAGCACTTGGAAACAAACCCTATTAGAAGCTAGAAACAAGAGAGACGAACCACGATTAGACGACAAAACACTTACTTCATGGAATGCCATAATGCTAAAGGGTTACACCGATGCTTATCGTGTTTTTGGAAATCCAGAATACCTCGCTTCCGCAGAAAAAAACGGTAACTTCATTTTAAAAACACAATTAAAGGATGATGGCGGCTTATTTCATAATTATAAAAATGGACAAAGCAACATTAATGGTTATCTAGAAGATTACGCCACAACTATCGAAGCTTTTTTAGCGCTTTATGAGAACACTCTAGATGAAAAATGGCTTAATGCCTCAAAAAAATTAACTAAATATGTTTTCGATTATTTTTATGATGCTCAAAGTAGCATGTTTTATTTCACCTCGAACAGTGATGCTTCTTTAGTAACCAGAAGTATTGAATATCGAGACAATGTAATTCCGGCAAGTAACTCAATCATGGCTAAAAACCTGTTTAAGTTATCTCATTATTTTGACGATGCACATTATCAAACTACAGCACAAAGCATGCTAAATAACGTAAAACCCGAAATACAAGAGTATGCTTCTGGCTACTCCAACTGGCTCGATTTAATGCTCAATTATTCCAATCCGTTTTACGAAGTTGCCATTGTTGGTCCAAAAACAAAAGAAAAAATAAAGGAACTCAACCAAAGTTATATTCCTAACAAACTTATAGCAGGTAGTCTTACAGAAAACCACATGCCTTTACTTAAAAATAGATTTAACCCGAGTAATACGCTTATTTACGTATGTGTTAATCAAGCTTGTAAACTCCCCGTTTCGGAAGTAAGCGAAGCAAAAAAATTACTCACTAAATAAAAGGACAAAACACGCAAGAAAACTCTGGTATTCATTCTTAAAATTATTTTTGCAGTAGAGTACATTTAGTTTTTATAATTTTATTTCTAATTTATGTGACTATTACAGGTGTTTATGTGTCTTAATTTCACAAAGTAGTTTAAGCTTATTTAGGCGTAATTTATTACTTTTAATTATTGAACCAACACTAAGTTTAGTTTCATTTATTTAATAATTTTTTATCATAAAAAAGTAAACAAAGCAGCATATTAGTTTTTAATTTTGCAAAAAACAAATCAAAAGAATTTATGGATTTAGAAAACATTGACACAGAAAAATGGATTGCTCTAGCAGCAGAGTATGGTATTAAAATTATTGGTGCCATTGCCATATGGATTATTGGCTCTTGGGTTATTAAAAAAATATTGAAGGCGGCCGAAAAGGTTATGTCTAAAGGAAATTACGATATAAGTCTTCAAAAATTCTTATTAAACTTATCTGGTTGGGGATTAAAAATTATCTTAATCATTGTTGTTCTAGGTACCGTTGGTGTAGAAACTACATCTTTCGCTGCTATTATAGCCGCCGCAGGTTTAGCTGTTGGTTTAGCTTTACAAGGTTCTCTAGGGAATTTTGCTGGAGGTGTTTTACTAATGATTTTTAAGCCTATTAAAATTGGTGATTTAATTGAAGCTCAAGGTGAAATTGGAGTAGTAAAAGAAATTGAAATTTTCACTACAAAATTAACGGGCCTATCTAATAGAGAAATTATTATTCCAAACGGTTCTTTATCTAACGGAAATATAATTAACTATTCTACGGAAGGTACACGTCGTGTAGACTTAACTTTCGGTGTTGGTTACGACTCTGATATTAAGAGAACAAAACAAGTGCTTATGGATGTTTTAACATCGCACCCTAAAGTATTACAAAACCCTGCTCCTACAGTAAACGTATCAGAATTGGCTGATAGCTCAATTAACTTTGCTGTTAGACCATGGTGTACAACTGCAGATTACTGGGATGTTTATTTTGGTATTACTGAAAATGTAAAAGAAGCTCTTGATGCAGCTGGAATTGAAATTCCTTACCCACACCAAGTTGAAATACATAAAGAAGGATAAGCCATTACGCTTAAAACTTATTAATTGAAAAAGACCTGATAGTTTTAACTATCAGGTCTTTTTTTTATTTAACAAATAAACTCTATTAGTGTTACTTTGTTTTCGCCTTCGGTTTCAAAGCCACAAAATCTTTTAAATAATAAGGTTCGAAATAAGCGACATCTTCAAAATCAATGCTTTGATATTTTTTATAAGCCAAAGCACTCATTTCATTAGCCGATGGTAATTTATCTTCAATAAAAATGGCATTAGGGTTTGTAATAAGTGTTTTTGTTTTTTCAACACCGTTTCCTATAAAATACACTTTTCCGTTCTGTAAATTTTCCGCGAAAGCGTTTTCATCTAAAATCTGAGCTTCAGTGGCTCTAATCTCATTATAATTGGAATCGTAAATAGCAGAATACACTTCCATACGTCGCGCATCTAGCATAGCCACAACCACACCATGATTAACAGGCGCTTGGTTTGCCAAAGCCTCTAAGGTTGGCACAGCAATTAATGGCTTATCTAAAGCGAAACAAAGCCCTTTAGCGGTAGATACTCCAATACGTAAACCAGTGTAAGACCCAGGGCCTTTGCTAATCGCTATCGCGCTTAAATCGGCTCCGGTAATCCCTGCTTCTTTTAAAGCGGAGTCTATATAAACGTGAAGTCTTTCGGCGTGTGAATAACTTTTATCGTTATCTTCCTTTAAAACAATAGTTTCACCATCTTTTGCAATGGATACCGAGCAATTTGTAGTTGCTGTTTCTATATTTAATATGAATGTACTCATGTTTTCATTTTCATTAGAATTGCAAAAATATTGTTTTTATTATTAGAAAAATATTACTGCTCTATAAAAAGTAAAAAGGCCATCATTTATTTAAAATGACAGCCTTAATTTATTATTTAAAATTGAGCTAAACCGAAACTAGTTTACTAACGATTTACCCATGTAAAAATCTAATACTTTGGTTTTGAAAACGAAATCGTATTTAGCATTAATTAGCGACGACTCTGCATTTATAAGCTGTACACGAGCTTGCTCTAAATCGAAATTCGTTAGTACTCCAATATCAAAACGCTCTTTAGAGTTATTAAAGGCCAAAGTTTGAGATTCCAAAGATTTTTTCGCTGCTAAATACGCTTTTAACCCCGCTTGTGCATCGGTATAAGCGCGTTGAATATTAGACTCTAAATCTATTTTAGCTTGTTGTAAACGCAATTTAGAATTATCTTCTTGAATTTTAGATTTTGCAACATTCGTTTTATTTTGAAATCTTGAAAAGATAGGAATACTAATACCTAAATTAAAACTGTGTCCTTTATTATTGTTTAACTGGTCTAAAAAAGCTTCTTCATTAGCACTCAAATTCGAATAAAAGGCATTGGTACCAAAACCGTAACTTAAAGATGCCGACGGCAAGTAACCTCCTTTAGAAATTTCGGTATTTAACTCTGCACTTTCAATATTCTTTTCCGCAATTTTAATTTCATTTCTATTTTCTAAGGCATAATTTAATACAGGATCTACGCTATCGTACATTACCGCTTCAGAAGGTGAATCAATATCAATTATTTCAACATTAAAACCATTGTAAGGCACTTGTAAAAGTTGTGATAATGATAATAATGCTAAGTTAAAATTATTTTCGGCTAAAGTTACTTGTTGCTCGTCGCGACTTAAAGTAGCTTCGGCATCGTAAATATTAGCTTTAGGTTGCACTCCTGCATCAACTAAGCTTTTTACTTGATTTAGTTGTTTTTCACTAAACAGTATTTGTGCCTGAGCGGTTTCTAAATTTTCTTTATTAAAAAGCACATTTAAATAGGCATTTACAACATTAAGCGAAATATCATCTTTAATTCTGTTAAGCTCTAACCCATTAGTTTCACGATTTAACAACGCCGATTTTTTGTTATTTAAATTTCTAAAACCATTAAAAACCGTTTGAGAAACACTTAATCCCACATTGGTAGAATGACTGGTTCTATTGGCAAATATACCTTCTGCTACTAAAGACGTTCCTAAACTTAAACCCTGAGATGTACTCGCGCTTAGCGATGGCAAAAATTGTCCTTTTGCTGCAATTATATCTTGATCACTGGTTAATAGTGAGTTTTCGGCTTGCTTTATAGTAATATTATGTTCTAGTGCATGATTAACACATTCCTGTAAGGTCCATATTTTTTCTTGCGAAAAGGAAGACACCGAAATACATAAAACAGCTAAAACGATTAGGCTTTTAAAACCTTGTAACTTGGTGTTTTTAGTTTTCATCTTCGTCCTCATCTTCGTTATCTTTTGATGCTTTATTCCACACTTTAATCTTGTCGCCTTCTTTAACGCCTTCTAGTATTTCTACGTTTATACCATCAGATAGGCCTAACTCTACGTTTTCTTTACGGTATTTATTATCACCTTCAAATATTTCAACAAAAGGTTTTTCGGTAATTCTATTATACTGCAATAAAGCTTCCCTAATTGCTAACACACTATCTTTAGCTTCAATATCTATTTCCGCATTAGCGCTATACCCTGCTCTAATATTTGTTGTAGAATCTATTTCAACATCGGCCTTAATAGTAAACTGTACTGCTCCGTTTTCTTCGATACCCTTTGGTGCAACAAAGGTTAATTTTGCAGGAAATTCTTTGTTAGCAATAGCCCCCAAAACGACTTTAATTATTTTACCTTCTTTTAATTTTCCTACTTCAGCTTCATCAACTTTACCTTCAAAAATCATTAAACTCATATCGGCAATAGTAGCGATAGTTGTTCCTGCATTAAAGTTATTACTTTGAATTACTTGATCGCCTTCTCTTACAGGAATTTCTAAAATAGTACCAGGGATTTGAGCAACAATATTAGTATTTGCAGAGCTTCCTCCAGAAATAGAACCACGCTTAATGATTTGATAATCGTTTTGCGCTTGTCCGTAAGTTTCTTTGGCTTGATTGTAACTTAACTCACTGTTCTCAAAATCTTGCTTAGAAATAACACCTTTTTCAAAAAGAGCTTTGTTTCTATTGTACAATACTTTTGCGTTCTCAAAAGACAATTTGGTAGATGATATACGGCTACTTGCACTTACCAAACTTTGCTCGTTTGGTACTACTCTAATAGTAGCGATTAAATCTCCTTTTTTAACCTTGTCTCCTTCTTCAACTAAAATCTTATCTACAATACCAGGAATTTGAGGTTTCAATTCAATCTCTTCCTCTGGGTTTAATTTCCCTGTGGCAACGGCTTTTGTATTAATTGATGTGTAAAAAGGTGACTCGACCTTAAACTCTTCAATACCTTTAGAATTTGCATCCTTAAAATACTTTAATACAAAGGCTAATAGTAAGATGACTACTATTACTGCAATAATTTTTACTGTTTTTTTCATTTTTTTGATTGTTTATTCTTCTCTTAAAGCTTCTATTGGTTTAATACTTGTTGCTTTTGTTGCTGGAATTAGGCCTATTAAAGTCCCTAAAACTACTAATATCAATAAGGCTGTAAATACCACACCTATAGATACAGATGCGTTTACCAAAGCAGCATCTGCTCCTTGCCCGAAAAGATTATCAAGTAGTATTAAAATTAAGCCTCCCGAAATAATACCAAATAGGCCAGCTACTAGTGTTAAAAACACAGCCTCAACAACTATTTGTCTTTTAATTTCGAATGGTGTTGCTCCTAATGCGCGACGCACTCCAATTTCTTTTGTACGCTCTTTTACGGTTATTAATAAAATATTACCAATAGCAAAAACACCGGCTATTAATGTAGCAATACCCACAAACCATGTTAAAAATTGCATCCCAGTTAAAAAGCCCGTCATTTTAGAAAACTCTTTTCCTAAATTAAAACTTCCAAATGCACGTTTATCTTCTGGGTGAATATTATTTAAGTTTTTAAGTAATAATTTAGAATCTTCTTCTATTTGCTTAATATCATACTCTGGCTTTCCGGTAATCATCATCCAACCTATACGATCGCCTTGATTGTAAATTTGTTGATAGGTAGTAAACGGAATATGCATATCTGTAGATGGTCCCATATTAACGTTACCAGAATCGAACATTCCAACAACTTTAAAATTGATATCATTAATAATTAAATACGTTCCAATTGCTTCAGCATCTTTTTCATAAAGCTGTTTATAGGCATCTTCTGAAATGACTACAATTTTTTTATTGTCATCAATATCATTCTGATTGATAAAACGACCGTGTATTAATTTTTTCTTCTGAAGTTTATCTAAAAGCGGATAATCGCCTGCCATTTGAAAACTACCAGATAAAAAGTTTTTTGTAACCGTTGCGCTTCTTTGATTTCTAGGAAGTACAAACTCGATCCCTTCAACATTTTCTTCGATTTTTTTAGCATCGGACAAAGATAACTTCACCTCTCGACCTTCTTGAAAACCTTTAAAAGGTTTTCCTGTACTTTGCCCCCAAACAAAAACACTGTTTGTTGCAAAATCTCCAAACAACACGTTAAAAGAATTCTCTAAACCACGTGCCGAACCTAGTAAACCAATAAGTAATAAAATACCCCACCAAACACCAACCATGGTTAAAATAGACCGTAGTTTGTTTTTGCTTAAGCTATCGAAAACTTCTTGCCAGGTATCTTTCTCTAGTAAAAATTTAAACATAGTTAATCGTTTCTTAAAGCTACAATAGGCTTAATTTGTGATGCTCTTTTTGCTGGTAAATACCCTGCAATGGCTCCCGCAACTATTAATGTTATGGTTGCTCCTGCTACTAAGCTGTTACTTACTCCTGGGTCTTTTATAAAGTAATCTTTTAGAACCGGTGTGGCGAGTTCTAAAACACCTACACCAACCAATAAACCAACATATCCAGCAATGGCTGTGATAATTATAGATTCTAATAGAATAATGGAAACAATAGATCTTGGTGATGCACCTAGTGCTTTACGAATACCAATTTCTTTTGTACGTTCTTTCACAATAAAAATCATGATATTACTAATACCAACGATACCAGCAATTAGAGTTCCGAAACCGATAACAAGTATTATAATTGATAAACTAGTTGTCATCATATCTACTTGTTGTGTGCCCTGCGCCATGTTCCTAATTCGGATTGCGCGTTGATCACTTCTGGCAACATCAAACTTTTCTTTTAAACTTTTTTCAATAGAAACACCAAAAGCAAGGGCCTCGGTAGAATTCATTTCTGGATTATACGTTAAATGTAATAAATCTACCAAATCGTTATTACCATAAACGCGCTGTATGGTGGTTATTGGCATGTAAATAATACTTTCTTCACTATCGCCTTCATCATCAGTAAAAACACCAACTACCTTGTATTGAATTCCGCTAAGGTTAATATATTTTCCGATAGCCGTTTCTTTAAAAAACAATTCATCTTCAACCTTTTTACCTATAATAACAACTTTAGTTTTATGCGTTAAATCGTTTTGATTAATGTATCGACCTTCTTTAACTACATTATTTTCAATAAACATGTATTCTGGAGAAATACCACGAAGTTGATATGTGTTCTTTTCGCCTTTAAAAGAAGCATTAACACTTTTATTAACTTTAGATGTTATAAACTGAACTTTATCGCCGTATTTTTCTTTTAAAAATTCGCGATCTTCATTTTTAAACTGAATTCTTCTACCAACCTGCAAACCTTTGTGTGCTTTGGTTGTTCTTCCTGGGTATACAATAATAGAATTGTTGGCATCGGTTCCAAAAGCCTCCTGAAAGGTGTTTTGTAAACCATTTGCAATACCAAATAAAATGGCAAATAGCAAAATAGCGAAAGCCACAGTAAACCCAGAGAGCAAACTCCGAGTTCTATTCATATTAATACTTTGGAATATTTCTCGCCAGAGATCTAAATCAAACATATAACTTGGCTCTAACTTGTTCTACTTTTACATCTTCAATAATAACACCATCACGAAGTCTAACATTACGTTTACACATGGCTGCGATATCTTCTTCGTGAGTAACCATTAAAATAGTTTTTCCTTCATCATTAAGATGTTGGATGAAATCCATTATTTCGTGAGATGTTTTAGTATCCAATGCACCTGTTGGTTCATCGGCTAATAACAATTTAGGATCTGCCGCTAAAGCTCTCGCAATAGCAACACGTTGTTTTTGCCCTCCAGAAAGTTCTTTAGGCAAGTGTTTTGCCCAATCGGCCAAACCAACTTTTTCTAAGTGAAACATAGCCAGCTCTAAACGTTCTTTACGCTTCATACCTTGATAGTACAAAGGAAGCGCCACATTTTCGAGTGCCGATTTGTAATTTATTAAGTTGAAAGATTGAAAAATAAAGCCTAAGAATTTATTTCTGTAAACAGCTGCTTTTTTTTCGGTGAGATTTTTAATAGGTAATTCGTCTAAAATGTATTCGCCTTCATCAGCCTCATCCAACATACCAATAATATTCAGCAATGTAGATTTCCCAGATCCAGAAGAGCCCATAATAGCGACCATTTCTCCTTTTTCTACCGATAAATCGATACCTTTTAAAACATGTAAACTTGAATCTCCTATGGGATAGGATTTGTGCAATTGACGGATTTCTAACATATGTTTTGATTGATTGATAAAATCGTTTCTCTTTTGGTTAAAAAGAACGACTTTATAGTAAGACTACTCAAACAAAGAAATGTTACAATATTCGATAAAAAAAATTATTATTAATTTTTTAACAGCATCAAAAACGAAATAGAAATCTCAAAATCAAACAATTACACTTCTTTTTTACTATACTTTTTATAAATAGCAAAAGCAATTCCTGCGACTAATACATAAGGCACGGCCATTAAATAAACAATACCATCATTTATACCTTTGGCTGCTGCTCCACTTTCTTCACTTTCTAAAACCGCTCTACACATAGCGCACTGTGCATTAGTTTCTAAAAAGAAAAACAGTGTAAATAGAAAAAATATTATTTTAGTTTTCATATTATTTATTAATGGGCTAGCCGAACCAACCGATTACAACATAAGCTTACTAAGCCAAACGATTTAATAATAAGGCGATATCATTATAAAAACAACTACACCTGATACTGCCACATATAACCAAAGCGGAAAAGTGATTTTCGCGATTTTACGGTGCTTTTCTATATTGTTTGTAATAGCACGTACATAAGTTATTAAAACAAACGGAATAACCACAATAGACATTAAAATATGCGTAATTAATATAAAATAGTAAAGCACGCGAATAAAGCCTTCACCACCGTATTTAGTAGAATCGCTCGTCATGTGGTAAGCCACATACATCACTAAGAACAAAACCGAAAGTCCGATAGCAAACTTCATTAATTTCTCATGCAGTTTAACTTTTTTATTCTGAATTGCAATAAACGCCAATACCAAAACAAAAGCCGTTAATGCATTAACAGAAGCATAAATAGGTGGTAAAAACACAGGTAATTCTGCATCGATTTTAACCCCAAATAAAATAGCCACAACCACAGGAATAGCTACAGAAAGTATAACAATAAGTTTGTTGTATTTTTTATCGTCTAAAGTGTTATTATCCTTATTCATTCAGTAATTTTTTAATATCTGCTTTTAATGCACTAATTTCTTCTTTTACGCCGTCGTCATCAACTTTTTCAGATTCCGATACAATACCTCTGTAATATATAATTGGGTTTCCGTAATCGTCTGTTCTAGATCTAATAAAACCATTTTTATCAATTAACGCGAAGTTTCCAGAATGTTCAAAACCACCAGCTACATTTTCTGCTTCGGCTGCATACAAGTTAAAACCTTGATTGGCCAATTCATAAATGGTTTCTTTTTCTCCTGTCATTAAATGCCAGTTTGGGTTAGTAACACCATATTTTTCGGCGTAAGCCTTTAAAACCTCTTGCGTATCATGACTCGGATTTATAGTGAATGATGCTACACCAAAATCTTCAAAGCCTTCAAAAGTATTTTGAATTTGAACCAAATTCTGGCTCATTCTCGGGCATATTGTTGGACAAGTTGTAAAAAAGAACTCGATGACATACACTTTACCTTCGTAATCTTTGTTGGTAATAGTTTCTCCGTTTTGATTAGTAAATGCAAAAGCAGGTACTTTTTTAGCCTCACCATTTATTTCAATAAAGGCTAAATCGGACACCTTAGAAGTCGCTGATTTTTGATCACTTCTTCCCGATTGTCTAGACACATCATTATTAGAAATTCGATCTACAATTTCAGGAATAAAAATAATTCCAAAAACTAAAATCACAAAAGCAATACCGATGTATGAATAGTTATTCTTTTTCTTCATTTTAAAAAATTATTTTGTGCTTCCTTTTAAATCGCCTGCACGTCTAATATCCGAATTAAATTCTCCTTTACGTTTTTGTCTATACTCCGTAAACACAATGCGTAAATCGTCGCTCATTTTATTTTTAACTTCAGCAACTTCAATACAATCATATCCGTTTAGTCCGTAAATGGGGCTGTTTTTTTCTAGTTCTTTATCCGTTCTATCGTCTAAACGACCACGTTGGTTTAAGTCTTTATCAATAATAAAAACATCAGCAGTAGATAAATCTGGTTTTAAATCCGTTTTACTTTTCAAACTAAAATAAACACGTTTTATATCTGCAGGGTTACCGTAAACAAAATGCCAGAATCTTATATCATCATAAGAGTTTATTTCAGCTATAAGTTCCTTTACAGCTTCTTCGGTTCCTTTAGGCATCAATATTACTAACTGAAACTTTTTAAAGCCTTTAAACTTATCGTAAATTAATTCTTTAAGATTAGATGCCTCAATAGCATTTTTCATTGGGTCTGTACCTAAAAAACCTAAAACAGTAATATGGTCTTTTAAAACCACAGGCTCATCGGTATCCGATGTAAAGGCTTCTAAATCTAAAACCTGCTCTTGTACAATATCTAATGGTTGGTAGTTGTGCGTAGAAGGATATAAAATCAATAAAAACGCAACAGGAAGAAAAAATAATATTCCCAATACAGCATAGCGGCCCACTTTTTTTCTATCCATAATTCACTCCGTTTTTGGCTTTATTTAGCACGTTGCAAAAATAAAAAAAGACGGTCTAAAAACCGTCTTTACTTTGTTAATTTATCTTAATAAGATCACTTTAAAAAAAAAGATCCCGCCTTTCAGCGGGATTACTTTATATCTATAATTTAAAAGGCTTAAAAAGCACTGTTTAAATTCTCTATTTCTTATTAAAAGTCTCTTTTAATATAGCCGTTATCGTATACTCTAAAAACGTAACCACCTTCTTGTAATAAAATAAATACTAGGTATAATATCAAGAAAATAGCAGTCCATACTACAGCACGACGCAAACCAGCAGTTTCATCACGCATGTGCATAAAATCCCAAGTAATGTAATAAGCTTTAACAATTGTTAAGATAATGAAAATCCAGTTTAAAAGTTTCATACCTAAAACAGGTCCCATTAAACTTTCAGGTTTAATAATACCTAATATAACCTCAACAATAGTTATAAAACTAAGTAGCGCTAATACGCCCCAAATTTTTTGAGTATTAGATTTAAACTTAACTAAACCTTTAAATATTTCTAATTTATGTTCGTGTGCCATTTTAAATGCTTTTATATCTCCTAATTAAAGGAACTGAAAAATATATTTTTTGTTAAACTAGGTAGAAGAATGTAAATACAAATACCCAAACTAAATCTACAAAGTGCCAGTATAAACCAACTTTCTCTACCATTTCGTAGCTTCTACGTTTTTCGTAAGTCCCTACTAACACATTAAAGAAAACAATGATGTTAATAATAATACCCGATAATACGTGAAAACCGTGGAAACCTGTAATAAAGAAAAAGAAATCGGCAAACAGCGGAGAACCATATTCGTTAACTTGTAAGTTAGCACCCTCAACATATAATCTACCGTTATCTTTTAAAGATTTTAAAGATTCAGCTCTAGTTAATACTGTTTTTTCACCTTCCTCATTTAATATTTGAGTTCTAATCAAAACATTTTCATGCGCTTCTAAACCTTTTACAACCTCATCGACATCGTAAGCAGGTAAAGCACCTTCACTTTGAAACCAAAGTCCGTTTTTGCTTTCGTGAGCACTTCTTTCTTTATGTGTATTTACAACAGCAAAATCCTTTACTGCAACACGTTTAAACACTTGTTCACCATCTACAGTTACATACTCACCAAACTGTAAAATGTTTCCACCTTGCGTTTGCACAGCACCATATTCACCTTTAATAAACGTGTTCCATTCCCAAGCTTGAGAACCAACGAATATTATACCACCAATAATGGTTAAAAACATGTAAATAGTAACTTTACCTTTGTTTAAATGGTGTCCCGCATCTACTGCTAATACCATCGTTACCGACGACATAATAAGTACAAACGTCATAAACGCCACATAATACATCGGTGCATTTACACCATGTAAAAATGGAAAGTGAGTAAACACTTCATCGGCAATTGGCCAAGCATCAATAAATTTAAATCTAGAAAATCCGTAAGCTGCTAAAAACCCCGAAAATGTTAAAGCATCCGAAACGATGAAAAACCACATCATCATTTTACCGTAACTTGCCTTTAACGGTTCATTCCCGCCATTCCAAGTTTTGCCTTCTGCTACTGCTGTACTCATATATAATTGGTTGTTATTTAAAAGTTGGACAAAAATAATCAATTTATTTATCTAATAAAATATGAAACAATAAAAATTAATATTATCCCATATTCCTGCCTCGAAAACCTTTGGGCGTTCCCCAAGGGTCGGGCTTTCACTACTCAATCTTTTTATTTTTAATAAAAATAAAAAGGATTTCAAACAAGCCGTTCAATCCCTAACACAGGCCTACTTGTCAAATTTCAAATTAATATTAAAGGTATATTTACATATGCAAACTCACCGCTAAACACCTTTAAAAACAAGCAATCACGATTAATCCGTAAACAAAAATCTATCTTACAAAGTATAAAAACAAAAATAAATAAACCCAAAGAATATCTATAAAATGCCAGAAGGTTGCTGCCAACTCAAAGCCTAACATATTTGTTGCGCTATACTTTTGTTTAAAATGATTATAAATTACAACCAACAGACAAATTAACCCAGCCACAACGTGTAAAATGTGTACTAAAGCAATTAAATAAATGTACGACATGGTAACATTACTCGTTGGCCCGGTAAAATTATACCCCAAATCTATAATTTGTCTAAAACCAGCAAACTGGTTATAAATAAACACAACACCCAAAACTAAGGTTACCAACAACCATAAGCTTGTTGCCTTATGCTGGCCATTTTTAAGTGATTTTTTTGCTAATAAAAAAGTAATACTACTAACCACAATAACCACTGTGCTAATAATAAAAGCATTTGGTAATCTAAAATCACTTAACCAATCGGGACGTGAGCTACTTACAATAAAAGCACTCGTCCAGCCCATAAAAGACATGATTAACGAAATAATACCAAACCAAAGCATCATTTTTTTTGCTCTGCCTGTCTTCTCTTCTCTTGTTCCTTGAGTTAAATCCATGATTAACTTATAAATTTATCGATTACATAAACAATTTGCACCAACGTAATATAAGCTACACTAGATAGCATAAGTTGTTTCGCAGATTGCTCTGTCATTTTTTTAAATAATTGAATTGCATAATACAACATGCCCAACCCAAGAATAAACACAATAATTGCTGCAACAATAGAAAGTTGCAAACGCCCAGTAAATCCAAATACCGGAATTATTGAAATTAAAATGGTCCAAATGGTGTACATAATAACTTGTACAGCGGTACCTCTATCTTGTTTTCCTGTAGGTAACATAAAAAAGCCACCACGTTTATAATCTTCAAACAAAAACCAGCCAATAGCCCAAAAATGAGGGAACTGCCAGAAAAACTGCAAAGCAAATAACGTTCCCGGCTCAATACCAAAATCGTTAGTAGCTGCTACCCAACCTAGCATAAACGGAATAGCACCCGGAATAGCTCCAACAAAAACAGAAATAGGCGTTTTTGTTTTTAAAGGCGTATAAACACAAGTGTATAGAAATATGGAAATAGCACCAAACATAGCGGTTTGCTTGTTTATGCTGTACAAAATAGCAAGACCTAAAACAGTAAAAATAGTTGCTATGGCAAATGCTGTATTTACAGACATGCGCCCTGCAGGAATTGGTCTATTCTTAGTCCTATCCATTAAAGCATCTAAATCTTTTTCTATAATTTGGTTAAAGGCATTAGAAGCGCCTACCATAAAATAACCACCAAAGGCAAGTAAGGTTAAGGTTTTAAAATCGACTGTATCGACACCAAGCAAATAACCAGCAAGTGAAGAAAACACAACACTTAATGCTAATCGCATTTTTGTAATTTCCTTAAAATCTGAAATTAAACCAGGATTTTCTATAGTTGTTTTCGATCTGCTCAAACTTGTCTGTAATAGTGCATTTTGTATTGCGAGTGCAAAGATACTCTATATTAATAATTTGAGCAATGTTGATTGCATTTTTAATACCTTTATAAATTAAGTAAAACCGTTTATCATGAAATTTTTAAAATTATCCCTCATTATTTTTTTCCTTTTGTTTAATGTTTCTATCAATGCCCAATCGAAATTCGATAAGGTTAACATACAAACTACAAAATTATCCGATCACATCTACATGCTCGAAGGCAGCGGTGGAAACATTGGTGTTTCAGTTGGGAACGATGGTGTTTTTATAATCGACACACAATTTGCGCCCTTAACACCAAAAATTTTATCTGCAATAAAAAAACTAAGCGATCAACCCGTTAAAATTGTTGCAAACACCCATCATCATGGCGATCATACCGGTGGAAACGAAAACCTCGGAGACCTAGGAGCTACCATTATTGCTCACGAAAATGTTAGAAAACGTCTTTTAGAAAAAAGCGCAAAATCAGCAATACCCGTAATTACATTTAACGACAAATTAAACATACAAATAAACAACGAACAGGTTGCTATTTTTCATGTTGAAAATGCCCATACCGATGGTGATGCTATGTTGTATTTTACAGAAAGTAATGTTTTGCATACTGGTGATACTTATTTTAACGCGCGTTATCCATATATAGATATTAATTCTGGAGGAAGCATAAATGGCTATATAAATGCGGTAAAATCTGGTTTAATGGTTGTTGATAATAACACTAAAATTATTCCCGGACACGGAAACCTATCTAACAAAGCTGAATACTTAACGTTTTTAAACATGCTAGAAACCGTTAAAGCCGCTGTTTTAAAAGAAATTAAAAACGGGAAAACCGAAGATGAAGTTTCTACAAACACATTGTTAACTAAAACATATGACGATTTAGGCTATGGCGACCATTTTATTAACAGCGAAAAAATGAGACGTACCGTTTACCAAAGTTTAAAAAATTAAAGTAAAACTGAACCCAAATTAAAAAGCCGTTTGAAACACTTGTTTCAAACGGCTTTTTAATTATATTAATTCTTTAAGAATCTATTTGCCTCTTACTTTGCATTCCCATTTCCATGCAGAACGCATAGCATCATCTAAAGATAATTCTGTTTTCCAACCTAACTCATTATTTGCTTTATTAGTATCTGCATAAGCTGAAATAACATCACCTTCTCTTCTACCTACAATTTTATAATTTAGTTTCTCTCCAGAAACTTTCTCGAAAGATTTTACAACTTCTAACACAGAACTTCCTGTCCCTGTACCTAAGTTAAATGTTTCGTAACTCGATTTGTTTTTACCTTCTAATAAACGCTTTAAAGCAATTACGTGCGCTTTTGCTAAATCTACCACGTGAATATAATCGCGAATACACGTTCCATCTGGTGTTGGATAATCTTCACCAAAAACAGAAAGCTCATCACGTAAGCCAATACCAGTTTGCGTAATAAATGGTACTAAATTTTGTGGCACTCCTATTGGCAACTCTCCAATCTCTACAGATTCGTGAGCCCCAACCGGATTAAAGTAACGTAAAGCAATCGCTTTTAAGTTAGGCGATACTTTACACGTGTCTTTTATAATTTCTTCCCCAATTTGCTTTGTATTTCCGTAAGGAGACTCTGCTTGTTTTACCGGTGCGTTTTCAGTTATAGGCAATTCATCCGCTTGTCCGTAAACCGTACAAGATGAACTAAAAATAAACCCTGCAGATGGCATTTTTCTTAATTCTTTTAAAATGTAAACTAACGTTCCAATATTATTTTCATAATACTTCAGTGGTTCACTTACACTTTCTCCAACCGCTTTACTTGCTGCAAAATGTATTACACCTTTTACATCGCTATGCTTTCCAAAAAAGGCTTCAACTTTATCTTTTTCTTTTAAATCTAATTTTTCAAACACGGGTTTCTTTCCAGTAATGGCAACAATACCATCTAATACTTTTTCTGAAGAGTTTGATAAATCGTCAATAATTACAACTTCGTAACCTTCGTTTTGTAATTCTACAACCGTATGTGACCCGATAAAACCGAGACCTCCTGTTACTAATATCTTATCCATTTATAAATTTTATTATAGTTGATGTTATAAATTCAATTTGATCATCTTCTAACTCGGTATGCATAGGTAAAGAAATGACGTCTTTAACCAATTGGTTGGTTACACCAAAATCGGCTTCGTTGTAGCGAGAATCCAAATACGCTTTTTGTTTATGCAACGGAATTGGATAATACACACCACAAGGAATATCATTCGCTTGTAAATGTTTCACCAAAGCATCACGATCGATACCTTTTACTCGCAAAGTATATTGATGAAAAACATGACAATCGCATGTGTCGCAAATTTCAGAACAATTATTAGAAACTTTAGGCGTCACAATACTCGCGATACCTTTAAAAGCTTTATTATATTTTCTAGCAGATGCTTGTCTCGATTTATTGTAGTTATCCAAGTGCGGCAACTTAGCATTTAAAACTGCGGCCTGAATACTATCTAAACGTGAATTTACACCAACAACATCGTGGTGATAACGCTCGTACATACCATGGTTTACAATACCACGAATGGTATGCGCCAAAGCATCATCGTTTGTAAAAATAGCGCCACCATCTCCATAACATCCTAAGTTTTTAGAAGGAAAGAAAGACGTTGCACCAACATTACCGATAGTTCCTGCTTTTACTTTTTTACCATTACTATAGGTATAATTGGCTCCAATAGCTTGCGCATTATCTTCGATTACAAATAAATTATGAGCTTCTGCTATTTCCATTACCGCTTCCATATTGGCACATTGTCCAAATAAATGCACAGGCACAATAGCTTTAGTTTTTGGTGTAATAGCATTTTTTAAAGCTTCAATATTAATATTAAAGTCATCTTCGTTTACATCAACCAAAACAGGTGTTAATTGCAGTAAAGCAATTACTTCAACCGTAGCTGCAAAGGTAAAATCTACAGTAATAACCTCATCACCTGGTTTTAAACCTAACCCCATCATGGCTATTTGTAAAGCATCGGTACCATTAGCACATGGAATTACGTGCTTTACTCCTAAATATTGCTCTAAATTACTCTGAAATTTGTGAACTTGTGGTCCGTTTACAAATGCGGTGGTTTCAATAACTTCTTGTATAGAAGGATTAACGACATCTTTAATATCGTTGTACTGACCTTTAAGGTCAACCATTTGAATTTTCTTCATCTAAAATAAATTAAAGTCTTTTTTTCTGAATGAAAGACTCATTTTAATGAACTCCTTTAGTTTGTTTATTAATAATTAAACAGCTACGAAATTACAAAATTCATAAACGTTAAGCAATGAATTCCTTTTAAAGAATGTATTTTAGCGCCAAAGAAAAAAATTGGCTTTTATTTATAACATACTCATAAAACTAATAGACGTTGCGCTTGAAGCCATTTCGCCATTTAACTCAAAAATTAAAAGCGGTGTTATTGGGAGAAAAAACACGTTTAAAAATTTAAAAACAAAACTCCAAAAAACAGACAAAACCCTTTGGTTTCACTGCGCTTCTTTAGGAGAGTATGAGCAAGGTTTACCTGTTTTTACAAAATTAAGAACGCACTACCCTAACCATAAAATTGTACTTTCCTTTTTTTCGCCATCGGGTTACGAAATCAGGAAAAACTCACCAATTGCCGACGTGGTAGTCTATTTACCAATAGACACAAAAAAGAACGCCAAGACCTTTTTAGATCTTGTATACCCAGAACTTACCATTTTTGTGAAATATGATATTTGGCCAAACTTTTTAAATGAAGTAAGAAAAAGAAAACTGCGTGCTATTCTTATTTCGGCTGCATTCCGAAAAAATCAATCGTATTTTAAATTCTATGGTAGTAATTTACGAAATGCCTTATTTGCATTCGAGCACATTTTTACACAAAACGAAAGCTCAAAAATCTTACTAGAGTCTATACAATACAATTCGGTTTCAGTATCTGGAGACACACGTTTTGATAGAGTTACTAGCCAGCTAGAATTAGATAACAACCTTGATTTTATTGAAATTTTTAAAGACCATAAACTTTGCGTTGTAGCAGGAAGCACTTGGCCAGAAGGAGAAAAACTTTTAACCAATTACATAAATTCTCGACCACTAGATCATGTAAAATTTATTATTGCGCCTCACAATATAAAAGATGCACAAATAAATCAGTTACAGCAAAACTTAAAGGTTAATTCGGTTCTATTTTCAGAAAAAGAAAACAAAAACCTTAAAGCCGCCCAGGTATTTATTGTAAACACCATTGGGATCCTTACAAAAATTTACAGTTATGCCGACATTGCTTATGTGGGAGGTGCATTGGGAACTACAGGTTTACACAATACTTTAGAACCTGCTGTGTTTGGAATTCCAATTATAATTGGAAATAATCATAAAAAATTTCCAGAAGCTCAAGCCATGATAAACGCAAAAGGCTTATTTTCAATAGAAAAACAACAGGAATTTAACACAATTCTAGATAAATTGATTGAAGATTCTACTTTTCGCGAACAATCTGGACAAAATAATTCTTCTTTTATCAAAAAAAACAAGGGTGCCGTCATCCAAATCCTCGATTATCTGCGTATATAACATGAATCTAGTATGAAAATTGCAAATATTAACAGATTTTAACAAATCTGATTTAAAAGATATTAGATTTGCAGAATTAAAATAAAACACTAAAACACAAACAAATGAAAAAATTATTATTAAGTACAGCTTTATTAGTAGCCTTAAGTGCATCTTTCACATCTTGTAGAGATGAGAAAAAAGGAGATTCTATTCAAGACGCAATGGAAAACGCTGCTGATGCAACTGGAAATGCTATTGAGAATGCTGCTGAAGCTACAGGTGATGCTGTTGATAACGCTGCTGATGCAACTGGAGAAGCTGTTGATAGTGCTGTTGAAGCTACAGGTGATGCTGTAGAAGGTGCTGCAAAAGCGACTGATAATGCTGTTGATGCTGCTGGAAACGCTGCAAACGCAACTGGTGAAGCGGTAAATGATGCTGCTAAAGCAACTGGAGAAGCTGTTGACAAAACTGTTGATGCTGCTGGTAAAAAATTAGACAAAGCTGCTGACGCTGTAAAAGCTGAAGCTGATAAATTAAAGCACTAATATTTATTATTACTTTAAAATTTCAAAAGCCACCTTTTTAAGGTGGCTTTTTTTTATGCCCTATTTTTAGGATATTCTTAAATAAAACGCTGCGAATGTTAAAAAGACTTAATATTCCTTACCAAATGTTAATTTTTATATAAACTATTAAGATCAAGAAGCTTTTAATAAAATTTTCATTTGGTAATATTATTCAATTGATATAGTTTTACGACCTAGATGAAAAACGCCTTTAAGAAATATTTGTTTTTATTAAACATCATTCTGTTAACTGGATTTGCAAATCTATACGCAAACTCAGATATACAGAACAAAGCTATTCTTAAAACTAGTAATACTTCGGCGCAAGCCACCAACTCTTCCACTACACACAGTTTTAATCAACTTCAATTTAATACTTCAAGCTCAAACAACGAACGCAAAACGTATTCGGAATATGTAGATGAAGAAAATTTTGAAGAAGATGATGAAGAGAAACTAAACGTAGATTTTAAACCATTTAATTTTAGTTGCCCAATAGCATCTATTTTTTATGCGCAACTACTTGATGGCTTAACCTGCGAACTAAAAGAAAACACCCAACGCTATATTTACAACTATAGCAAATCTTCAATACCGCTTCACGCTAAATTTCAGGTTTTTATAATTTGATTTTGTTTTAAAACAATCCAAAACTTAATGGATTGTCAATTACTTACACATTAGTATTTCAATTAAAACACTGAGATAATGCATCTACAAATGATGCTATTGTCTTAACAAATTATTTTATCTAACCACTTATTTAAAGACATATACCCATGAAGAAAACCTTCATTTACATTGGTGCGCTTGTATTCCTATTTAATACAAGCTGTGAAAAAAAACACGAAAAGAAAGCCGAAGAAGTTAAATTTCTAGTAACAAATCCTATAAAAAAAGATACCTCAATTACAAAAGACTACGTGAGTCAAATTCACGCTTATCAACATATTGAAGTAAGAGCGCTAGAAAAAGGCTATTTAAAACAAATTTTTGTAGACGAAGGCCAACACGTGAAAAAAGGCCAACATATGTTCCAAATTTCGCCAAATGTATACAAGGCGGAATTACAAAAAGCGACTGCAGAAGAACATACTGCAGAAATAGAATTGAATAACACCCAACTTTTAGCGGATAGCAACGTGGTTTCTAGCAACGAATTAGCCTTAGCAAAAGCCAATGTTGAAAAAGCTAAAGCTGAAGTTTCTCTTGCTAGAACCCATTTAGGTTTTACAGACATTAGGGCGCCTTTCGATGGCATTATGGATCATCTTGAAGCACGACAAGGAAGCTTATTAGACGAAGGCGAACTATTAACAACCTTATCAGACAACAGTAAAATGTGGGTTTATTTTAACGTACCCGAAGCCGAATACTTAGACTATATTATTAGTAAAGATAAAGATGCAAAGAAAGAAGTTAGTTTATTACTCGCCAACAACAAACCTTTTAACCAGACTGGAATAGTAGAAACTATAGAAGGTGAATTTAACAGCGAAACCGGCAATATTGCTTTTAGAGCAACCTTCCCGAACCCAGATGGTATTTTACGTCATGGCGAAACCGGAAGTGTTTTAATGAAAGTTCCTTTTAAAGACGCTATCATTATTCCGCAGAAAGCAACTTTTGAGATTTTAGACAAAAAATATGTTTTTGTAATCGATAAAAACAACGTGGTTAAACAGCGAGAAATTACGGTAGAAGCTGAATTACCGCACTTATTTGTGGTAAAAACAGGTCTATCAATAAACGATAAAATTTTACTAGAAGGCATTAGAATGGTTAAAGACCAAGAAAAAATTGCCACAACGCTTGTACAACCTAACGAGGTATTAGCAAATTTAGAAATGTATGCAGAGTAATCACTTCTACTAAATCTCAAAAAAATCATGTTTAAAAAATTTATACAAAGACCCGTTTTGGCCATTGTCATTTCGGTCATTATCGTATTTACGGGCTTGCTTGCTATTAAGCAATTACCCATTTCGCAATTTCCGCAAATTGCACCAACCACTGTTAATATTTTTATCGCCTATCCGGGATCTAGTGCGGATGTATTGGTAAATTCAACATTAATTCCTCTAGAAACCGCTATTAACGGAGTGCAAGACATGCGCTACATAGCATCTGATGCTACCAGTGCAGGAGAAGGTACTTTACGTGTTATTTTCGAACCCGGAACCGACCCCAACGAGGCTGTAGTCCGCGTAAAAACAAGAGTAGACCAGGTCATGCCACTGTTACCCGAATTGGTACAGCGCGAAGGCGTGGTTATTACGCCTGTACAACCAAGTATGTTGATGTATGTAAATCTTTTTAGTAAGAAGAAAGACAACGATGAAAAATTCTTATTCAACTACGCTTACACTAAAGTAATACCAGAAATTCAACGTATTGATGGTATAGCAAGTGCTAAAATTTTAGGAAGTAGAAAATACGCGATGCGTGTTTGGTTAAAACCCGACCGTATGCGTGCCTATAATATTTCGGCCGAAGAAGTTCTAGAAGCCATGGAAGACCAAAGTATTTTGGCTAGACCCGGCAGAATTGGTAGAAGTTCAGGCAAAACAGCACAATCTTTAGAATATGTACTAACCTATGAAAATCGCTATAACGAGCCAGATCAATACAAAGAGATTATAATTCGAGCGAATGAAGAAGGCGAAATTATTAAACTATCAGACATTGCCGATGTTAACCTTGGTAGTGAATTTTTCGATATTTATTCAAATCTAGATGGGCAACCATCGGCTTCCATTGTATTAAAACAAACTTTCGGGAGTAATGGTAGCGACGTTATTGCTTCTGTTAAAGAAAAATTAGACGAGTTAAAAAAAGACTTACCACCTGGTATGGATTTTCAAATTAGTTATGATGTCTCTAATTTCTTAGGCGCCTCCATCGAGCAAGTACTTCATACATTACGCGATGCCTTTATTCTTGTAGCAATTGTGGTTTTCTTGTTTTTAGGAGATTGGCGTTCTACATTAATCCCAATTATTGCCGTTCCGGTATCGTTAATTGGTGCCTTTTTTGTTATGCAACTTTTTGGTCTATCTATTAACTTAATTACACTTTTCGCTTTAGTACTCGCCATTGGTATTGTGGTCGATAATGCTATTGTAGTCGTCGAGGCCGTACACGTTAAAATGGAAGAAGAACATCTTTCACCTTACCAAGCATCTTCTGCTGTACTAAGTGAAATTGGAGGTGCTATTATCGCAATTACATTAGTTATGGTTTCGGTATTTATACCAACATCATTTATGTCAGGTCCTGTTGGGGTTTTCTATCGTCAATTCTCTATTACCATGGCTGGATCAATTGTTATTTCAGCTATTGTAGCTCTAACACTTACACCTGTGCTTTGTGCCATGCTTTTAAAAAACAATCACGGCAAAGCAAAAAAGAAATCGGCAATAGATAAGTTTATTGCTTGGTTCAACAAAGGTTTTGAACGCCTTACAGGTGGTTATGTTAACTTATTAAACAAAATTGCGGCACGACGTATTGTAACATTTGGTATGCTCATCGCTTTTTGTGCTGGTATATATTTTACAAATGAAGTATTACCGGCTGGATTTATCCCAAATGAAGATCAAGGGATGATTTACGCCATCATTCAAACACCTCCCGGAGCTACTTTAGAACGTACGAATGAAGTTGCAAAAAAACTTCAGAAAATTTGTGAAGAAACCGAAGGTGTAGAATCTGTTTCCTCTTTAGCAGGTTACGAAATTATGACGGAAGGTCGTGGCTCTAATGCAGGAACATGTTTAATTAACTTAAAACCATGGTCCGATCGTGAACACACCGTACACGAAATCATGGAAGAGTTAGAAGAAGAAACTCGCGACTTAGGAGCCGTAATTGAATACTTCGAGCCACCAGCCGTGCCAGGCTTTGGATCTTCAGGTGGTTTTGCTATGCGTTTGTTAGACAAAACAAACTCTACAGACTATCATCATTTCGAGAAAATCAACAATGAGTTTATGACTGCATTATCCAAGCGACCAGAATTAACGGGTTTATTTACCTTTTTCTCTGCAAACTATCCGCAGTACAAATTAAAAATTGACAACAAAAAAGCGATGCAAAAAGGCGTTACTATTGGTAAAGCCATGGAAAACCTCAACATTTTAATCGGTAGTACTTACGAGCAAGGTTTTATCCGTTTTGGTCGTTTCTTTAAAGTTTATACACAAGCCGCTCCGGAATATCGCGGATTACCTTCCGATCTTCAAAAACTTTACGTGAAGAACGAATCTGGCGAAATGGTTCCATATTCTGCATTTATGACTATGGAAAAAGCTTTAGGTCCAAATGAAATTACGCGTTACAATCTCTATAATTCTGCGGCTATTCGTGGTTTACCTGCGCCAGGTTACACCAGTGGAGACGCAATTAAAGCGATTAAAGAAGTAGCTAAAGAACAATTACCAAGAGGTTACGATATTGGTTGGGAAGGTTTAACTTACGATGAAGCAAGTCGTGGTAGCGAGTCTATTTATATTTTCGCTATTGTTTTAATCTTTGTATACTTCGTACTTGCCGCTCAATACGAAAGTTTCCTACTTCCGTTTGCGGTAATCTTATCGCTTCCTGTTGGAGTTTTTGGTTCGTTTATTCTACTAAAAGGTATGGGTTTAGCAAATGATGTGTATGCTCAAATTGGAGTTATTATGCTAGTTGGGTTACTCGGTAAAAACGCCGTATTAATCGTGGAATTCGCAGTACAAAAACGCAAACAAGACTCTACCATATTAGAAGCCGCTATCGAAGGGTCGAGAGCTAGGTTTCGTCCTATCTTAATGACCTCTTTTGCTTTTATCGCTGGTTTAGTGCCGTTGGTTATGGCTTCTGGAGCAGGTGCTATCGGAAACAGAACCATTGGTGGATCTGCAATGGGAGGTATGTTTATAGGTACTGTATTTGGAGTAATCATTATACCTGGTTTATATTATGTCTTCGCAAAATTAGCAGATGGCAGAAGTCTTATTAAAGATGAAGCCTCAACTTCTGTAACAGATGAATTAATGCACTTAAGCGAAAATAAAAACCAAAGTGAAGTAAATGCTACTAAAATTAGCAAAATTACTAAATTATTGAAAAAACTCACTAAAAAAAATAATGATGAAGTATAACATAAAAAATAGACTAAAACACCTGCCAACTATGTTGGTTGGTGTTTTTATTATGGCTTTTGCGTTTTCTTGTGTACCAACAAAAAGCATAAGAGAGGCTAACATGTCTACCCCCGAAGGTTATCAAAACCAATCGTTAGACACCATAAATACAGCAAGCATAAACTGGAAAAACTATTTTACAGACCCCAATTTAACAGCTTTAATAGATACAGCATTAGCCAATAACCAAGAGCTTAACATGATGTTACAGCAAATAAATATGGCTAAAAACGAAATTAAAGCTCGTAAAGGTGAGTACTTACCATTTGTAAATGCTTACGCTGGAGCGGAAGTAGAAAAAGTTGGTGAATTTACTCGAAATGGCGCTGTTGAAAAAAACTTAAAAGTGCATGAAGAAGATGCTTTTCCTGAACCTTTACAAGATTATTCTATTGGACTTTCCGCTTCATGGGAACTCGATATTTGGAAGAAACTTAGAAACAGCAAAAAGGCCGCTGTTTTAGAGTATTTATCATCTGTGGAAGGAAAAAACTTTATGATAACAAATCTTGTTGCAGAAATTGCCAATTCATATTACGAACTTATGGCTTTAGACAATCAACTAGATATTATTAACCAAAATTTAGAGCTTCAACAAAACGCTTTAAATATGGTGAAAATTCAAAAAGAGGCAGCTAGAGCAACTGAGTTAGCTGTTCGCCGATTTGAAGCTGAAGTTTTTAAAAATCAAAGTAACAAATTCGATATTCAGCAAAACATTGTAGAAGTTGAAAATGCAATCAACTTTTTAGTTGGGCGCTATCCACAACATGTTGAGCGTAGTTCTAAAAATTTCATTAATAAAAATATCGGAATTATAAATGCGGGTATTCCATCGCAGTTGTTACAAAACAGAACAGATATCCGAAAAGCCGAATTAGAACTTTCTGCATTAAAGCTAAACACAAAAGTTGCAAAAGCCAATTTCTATCCTTCTGTTGGTATTTCTGCTGGTGTAGGCTTACAAGCTTTTAAACCAAAGTTTTTAACGAACACACCAGAGTCTTTGGTTTACTCTTTAGTTGGAGATGTAGTTGGACCGTTAATTAATAGAAATGCGATTAAAGCTGAATATGCCAACGCCAATGCAAAACAACTGCAAGCTGTTTACGAATATGAAAAAACGATTCTGAATGCTTATGTTGAAGTATCTAATGCCCTTTCGAACATAGATAATCTAAATAAAAGTTATGCTTTGAGAGACCAACAAGTAAAGGCTTTAAATGAATCTATCGATATCGCGATGAAACTTTTTAAATCTGCTAGAGCAGAATACACCGAAGTACTATTAACACAACGAGAGGCTCTAGATTCTCAAATAGAAATAATAGAAACAAAAAAAGAACAACTACTGGCCCATGTAAATATCTATAAAGCATTAGGTGGAGGTTGGAAATAATACTTAAATAGATTAATAGCAGATCTTTTTAGTTTAAAAAAGCCGTTTTACAGATGTAAAACGGCTTTTAATTTTTAAATATTATTTGAAGGTTATGTCCTAAATAAAAAAGCATTCCGATTTTCTTAAAAGAAAAAAGGAAAGCTTTTCATTGGATTACCAAATTGAATTTGGTAAACTACTTCCCCGAATAAATTCGGGAACAACACAACTTCTTATTGCACAAAAAAAGCCCTAATTTCTCAGAGCTTCTTTGTTTGCAATTTTAGCGGTCTGGACGGGACTCGAACCCGCGACCTTCGCCGTGACAGGGCGACATTCTAACCAGCTGAACTACCAGACCGTTGCATTATTGCGAGTGCGAATATACACTATTATTATAATCTAACCAATTTTAATTTTACAATTAAAACAAAAAAGCATCCCAATCTTCTTCACAGAAAAAAGGAAAGCTTCTCATTGGATTACCAAATTGAATTTGGCAAACTACTTCCCCGAATAAATTCGGGAACAACACAACTTCTTATTGCCAAAAAAAGCCCTAATTTCTCAGAGCTTCTTTGTTTGCAATTTTAGCGGTCTGGACGGGACTCGAACCCGCGACCTTCGCCGTGACAGGGCGACATTCTAACCAGCTGAACTACCAGACCGTTGCGTTATTGCGAGTGCAAAGATACACGCTTTTTTAAATCACACAAACTTTTTTCATTATTTTTTTGAAAAAATTTCCATCAAACAAACCGCTGCCGCTCTACCATGTACGTTGTCAGGATGTTATTAAAATTTTTATTTATATCCGCTTCAACGTATTTTATTTTGTATTGTGCGCATTTCAACTTCAAATTAGAAAAATAGTTATTTACCGTTTTACTATAGTTTTCTTTTATGGAATCGGCATACAGGTTAATATGCTCGCCAGTTTCAACATCAATAAAACGTTTTGGTCTATTATCAAAATCAAAATTCAATTCTTTTTCCTTATCGAAAACATGAAACAAAACTACCTCATGTTTATTGTATTTTAAATGACGTAATGCTTCAAAAAGCTTTACCTCATCTTCCGAAGTTTGAAACATATCGGTAAACAAGAATATTAAGGAGCGTCTATGGATGTTTTCTGCTATTTCGTGTAAGTACTTATAAGTTTCCGTTTGCTTCATTAGCGGCTTCGAGAGTACCGCATTACTTAACTCATGTAAAAGCATTTGATGGTGGCGCTCACTTCCTTTTTCCGAAGCATAAAAACCGTAAGCATCACTATATATACTTAAGCCTACAGCATCACGTTGTTTTTTTAGCATATGCATTAGAGTAGCAGATGCTAAGGCAGAGAATCCAACTTTATTTAATTCAGTAATAGAAAAATTATTTAACTCCGGATAATGCATAGAACTACTGTTATCCAAAATAATGTGGCAGCGTAAATTAGTTTCATCATCATAACGTTTGGTGTACAGCTTTTCCGTTTTAGCAAATAACTTCCAGTCTATATGCCTTGTGCTTTCTCCTGGATTATAAATTTTATGCTCTGCAAACTCTGCCGAAAATCCATGAAACGGACTTTTATGCATACCAGCAATAAACCCCTCGACTACCTGCTTCGCAAGTAATCCCAGATTTTTAAAACCCTCAGCTTTATTTAGTTCGTTTTGCAAATTCATATCACCACAGTTAATTATACTTTACTTGTTAAACAAAAAAAACAGACCTAATTGTGAAGTTTAACTCAACAAGCCAGTCTGTTTTGTAGTTTTAAAAAATTATTTTTTTATTTAGCAACTTGATCTACAATGCCGTAAGCCACAGACTCATCTGCACCCATCCAATGATCACGATTAAAATCTTTCATTACTTTTTCAAATGTTTGCCCACAATTGTCTGCTAAAATTTGAGCACTTAGCTCTTTAGTAATTACAATTTCTTTAGCCGTAATTTCAATATCACTAGCTTGTCCACGAGCACCACCACTTGGTTGGTGTATCATAACACGAGCGTGAGGTTGGATAAAACGTTTTCCCTTTTGTCCTGCCGACAAAATTAACGACCCCATAGATGCAGCAAAACCAGTACAAACTGTAGAAACTTCACTTTTTAAAGACTTAATACAATCGTAAATAGCAAAACCTGAAGTTACATAGCCACCAGGACTATTAATATAAAGCGTAATATCTTCAGCACCTAAAGCATCTAAATACATCAATCTATCTACAACATGCTTAGCAGAATCATCATCAACCTGGCCCCATAAAAACACTTTACGTTGCTCTATAAAATTACTATCTATTGCGTCTTGAATTTTTTTATGTCCACTCATCTTTTTAATATCTTTTAATTTTCATCTAAAATAAAAAAAGGTTCACCATTACGGCAAACCTTTTCAATTTTTCTTTTAGTATATGTTATAAAAGCGCATCAATCGCTTCTGCGTAAGTCGCTTTAGGAGCTACACCTACTTGACGACCAACAACCTCTCCGTTTTGAAAAACCAAAACAGTAGGAATGTTACGTACTCCGTATTTTGCAGCAAATTCTTGATTTGCATCTACGTCTACTTTACCAACAACGGCTTTTCCTTCGTACTCACTGCTAATTTCTTCAATAACTGGTCCAACCATTCTACATGGTCCACACCAAGCCGCCCAAAAATCAACTAATACCGGTTTATCACTTTTTAAAACCGTTTCTTCAAACGTTGCATCCGTAATTTCTAATGCCATAATATTTATATTTTTAAGTTCTTAATTCATTTTAATAACACAAATTTAGTCAAAAATTTCTCGAATCCTTACAAAGCTATCATTTGTTTTCCCTATAATGGCATTGAGTACAGCTATTTAATAGTATATTTTGGCGCTACCGCAAGGGTCGAGCTTTCACTACTCGCTCCCTTCTACCGTCGAGGAGCTTAAACATGTCGTTCAATCCCTAACACTATTTAGAATAGGTTTTAAATTTTAGGCTTTGAATTAAAACATTTTAATTAGTAACCTGAATTACACGCTTAAATTTAATGTAATCACCATTTGCAGAATACCCTTCTAAAACTATTTCAAAATCTCCAATAACATCCGATGTGTAAAATTCTATTGTATTATTTTCTTTTTTCAATTCTAAATTTGGAACCCACAATAATTGCGTTCTATAATCGGGGATTCTTTTTAAACTTTCGTTTTCAACAGTATAATTAGGATGATAATATTGCTTTGATAATAACGGAGCATGAAGATTAAACACCACTGCTCCTTCACTGCTCTGTAGCGGCTTAAAATCTATTTTTTTTGTTTTAAAATCTAAAACACCGTTATAAATTACCGGCCCAGAAAAATAAATACCGCGCACTAAACTTACAGATTCTATTTTATCACAATCAAAATCTATTATATCTGCATTATCCTGAATTAAATACCCATCTACTAAAACTAATGGATCATAATCTTTAAAAGAGCTGTTTTTGAATTCCATAAAAGCATTAACTCTAAATCTATACCCTTCTTTAGATTCTCTAATCGCTGCGTTTTGAATAACCTCAACAAATGTTTCTCTAACCGTTGAAAACCTTTTATAATCATCTAAAACATAAGTTAGAGATGGTAAACCATAAAACAAATCGTCAGAAGATTTCGCCAGAACACTATCTTTTTTAGACTTAGCATAAGCATTTTCTATTTGTCTATATACACTTTGCTTTAGCAACCATGATTTCATGTTAATATCTAAACCAACCTTATTAAATTTCAAATCGATTCTGGTCGAAAAAGATTTTGAATCTAAAACAATATTATACTCTCTTCTATCAGCTTCTTGCAATTGAATTAAGACTTCTCCGTCTTTATAATGTTCGTAAAGATTAAAATTGAAGAACCCAACCTTATTCGTTTTAACATTTTTGAAAACATAATTCTCCCCTGGTATTGTTAATGTTACTATTTTATCTGCTGCAACTACTCCATCTTTTTTATAAAAAACTTTACCAGAAATAATTTCACTCCTAATTTCTGGCAAATAAAAACCATCTACCTCCTTTTTATTTTCATTAACCCTCTCATCCTGATCAAGTTTTAAAGAATCAATTTGCCGAATAGAGAGAGAATAATTCCCACTGTAAAGCTCTACCCACTTAGCTTTAATATTAACACAAACCTGACTTCGTGTCGAATAAGATTCTTTTTCTGTCTCTAAGCTGATTTTATTAATTTTATTCTCAAGGCTGTTTATTACATTATTATTTTTCGATATCCTTACCGTTCTTTTAATATTATTTAGATCTTCCTCAAAGAAACTACTATTTAAAGTAAATGGATTTATTACATAGATATCTGTTATAAAAAACGGAGAAATAACATTATTATTCATCCATTTAGTATACCCTATCAATTTATAATTTCCAGAACGAATATTAGAAGGCATAAAAAAATCTCCACTTGACATTCCATTTTCTAAACTTAACTTATGCTCAAACAACAAATTATTATTCACACCAATTAACTGCGCATACCCCACATTACTGACATCACTTAGCTTATTACTCTCAGTTAAACTATAAAATTTATAATACAGAGTTTCGCCAGCTAAATAAACTTTTTTGTTAGCATGAACTACAACATTTTCAACTGGTAGCACTTTTTTAATCTCCTTTAACTGATCCTTAGTTATTTGACTTGAGGCTTTAATAAAAAAGAAACACATAACAACACTAAGAAAAACCTGTATTTGTTTAATTAATCTTCCCAAAATTCTGGTTTTATGTTAGACGCAAAAGTTGAACAATCTCCGCACTCAGACTTAACAATTTGATAAACATCCTCGGAGCGTGAAACATATTTAAAAGGCGGATTATTTTCTGTTAACAACTCCAACAAACGAGACCTTTCATCCTCTTGAGGAGGAATTAAACGTCCTTTTTTTTGATAATCAAGTTCTATTATTTCACAATTAAAATAATATGGAGGCAAAACCAAATCGAAATCAAAATAATTAAAATAAATTCGTTTTGAGGTTACAGTCGACACATCAAAAAAGCCAACAACCTTGTTTTCTATGTTTTGCTGGGAAAAAATATTCCCTTGAACAAAACCCGGCTGATTCGTTACAAAAACACTTTCGCTACTTCCTCCCAATTCTTTTAAAATTTTATAAAAAGTATTTGCGGTAGCTGATTGCACATATTGCTTTACCAAAATACTATATCGATCACGCAAGGATGAACTTGTACTTGATATAAACTTAATTGGAAATCTAGTAATTCTACTCTCGCTTAAACTATTTATATTGGTAATTATAATTTCGTTTGATGTATTAGCCCCATAACAGCTACCTTGATTTTCCGGTCTATCTACAAAATCTATATCATAAGTACGATCTTCACCCGAATCTGTTTCGTTACGTCCATTCCAAACTATATTAGAAATAACAGCATCATTAACTCTGTAATACTCTGGAACTATTTTATAAGTCTCCTCATATTCATACCTAAAAAAATTAGCACCATTTAAATCGTTATTAGTATCAACAAAAACCTGAATACCTTCTTCTTCCCCTATACTCATTCTTTCTGCATATAAATTTTCTATACCTGCTTTAGAAGCTAATTCCTCTGGGTTAGAACTATACTTTTCACCATCTGAAGTTGTTATTAATAATTGATATGTCTCACCATCTAAAGCCTGAAACTCTTGGTCTGAATAAAAAACACCATTACCAACATGATGAAAATTATATATAGCATTAGCTGTTTGTACCTGAACAACAGCTCCCGCATCAATTATCGGCGCATCACTTTCTAAAAGATATGTATGAGTAATTTTTATTTCTTGAGTTTTAAACTCATCAGTTATTGTTGCTTCTACAACCAAAAGATCTTCAAAATTTTCAGTTGATAGAGCAATCTGTTCTGTACAATTAAAAATAGCACATAAACCGAACAGTAAACAAACAATAGTATAAGATTGATTTAACTTCATTTTAAAATTTAAAATTATAAGTTATCGTTGGCACAGGAACAGAAAAAACAGAAGATTTATAAGCTTTTATTTCTCCCGAATTATTCACAAAAAACACAGAATAAGGATTATTTCTACCTAAAACATTATAAACCGAAATATTCCAAAAACTATGAGCCAATTTTTCATTTTTATGATTCCCTTCAATATTGACTCCTAAATCTAGCCTATAATAGTCAGGTATTCTATGTGCATTTCTATCACTATACAAAACATGCTCGCTACCGTTATAATTATATTTCCCTACAGGGTAAGTAATAGGGCGCCCCGTTTGATAATTGAAATTTAAAGAAAAGCTATAACGTTTGGTAAGTCTATAATTTGAAATTACACTAAGGTCGTGAGGTCTATCTTGATTTGCAGAAAAATACTCCCCACCATTTACTTGATTACTTAAAATATCACTATCCAATTTAACAAAAGATCTTGAGTAAGAATACCCTATCCATCCATTAAATTTTCCCTTTTCCTTTTTTAATAATACTTCTGCGCCGTATGCCTTGCCTTTACCTTGTAGTAATTCCGTTTCGATATCTTCATTTAAAAACACCTCAGCTCCAGTTTTGAAATCTAACAAATTATTCATTTTCTTATAATACCCTTCAAGACTTAACTCATACAAACCGTCTTCAAAGTTTTTAAATACTCCCAAAGAATACTGCTCGGCACGCTGAGGCTCTATATTCAAATCTGACAACTTCCATGAATCTACAGGTGAAGCTGTTGAATTTGTAGACAATAAATGTGAATACTGAATGGTTTTATTATAACCGGCTTTTATTGATAAATCTGGCTTTAATTCATATCGAGCAGAGATCCGATATTCGGGACCTCCATAAGTTTTAATTACCTCATTTTTGCTATATGTTTTAGCTTCAATAATCGATTCTTCACTTTTAGGTTGCGATACATCATAAATATTTTGAGTACTTGCTCCTAAAGCGGCGTATAAAGAATACCTAAACCCAACGTCTAATAATAATTTTTTATTTACTTCAATTAAATCCGAAATAAAAACAGCAGATTCTAAACCTTTTTCTTGATCTACACTTTGCCTTTCAATTACAGACTCGTCTCCTAAAGGCTCAATACTACCTGGTTTTATAGAGTAAAACTTACTACTAAAACCATATCCGAATTTATGTTTTTTACTGTGTAAATATTTTGCATTTAGTTTTAATTCTGTCTCATTAATGCTGTAACCATAATCAAAATTTCGATTAAAATCACCATCGTAAACTATATTAAACTTATACTCACTTGTTGCCAATTGCAATGTTGCTCTATTTTTTTTATCAAATTCATGACTCCATTTTAATGAAGCAAGCTTATTACTGTATTCATAAATAGAATCTGAAGTAATACTAAACTGGTCGTTACTAAAATAACCTGTTCCTTGTATATCGTTTTTATCATTAATTTTATGATTATACTTTAAAATAGCATCATAAAAATTAGCTTTACTATTTTTAATAGACTCCTCGGAAACTGCTTTAAGTACCCAATCTGAATACGTTGCTCTAACCCCTGCCAAAACCGAAGCCTTACCTTCAACAACTGGTATTTCTAACATTAAATTTCCCGTTATAGGACCAATATTACCTTCACCAGAAAATTTCTCATTATTCGCTTCCTTAGTTGAAATATCTATTACTGATGAAAGTCGACCACCATACTCCGCAGGAATACTCCCTTTATAAATATTTACACTACCTGTAGCAAAAGGATTGATAGCAGAAAACACACCAAAAAAGTGAGAAGGATTATACATAGTAGCACCATCAAAAAGTATCAAATTCTGATCAACTTTACCACCTCTAACATTGTAACCTAATGCGCCTTCTCCTGCCGTTTTTATTCCTGGCATTGTAGTAGCTACCTTAAGCACATCTCGTTCGCCTAATACTAGCGGAATATTTTTTATTCCCTCTACTTCTATTCTAGTAACACCTACTTCAGCTTTTCTAATATTATTATCTCTACCAGATTCTATAACAACCTCATCAAGATATTCGGCAGATTCTGATAGCATAAAATCTAAGGTTCCTTCTCCATAAACCAAAAGCGTTCTGCTTGTTTTACCATAAGAAAGCGAAGACGTTTCTAATATGTTTTCCCCCAAAGGAAGCTCCAAAGTATAAAATCCAGATGTATTTGTAGTTGTGTTAATGTTTTTATCTTTCACAAACAAAACCAAATTATCTATGCCCTTGAAGTTATTAGCATCTCTAATATGCCCCGAAATAGAAACCTTATCTATATTACGGTTTTTAGTCTCTTTACCTATAGATATAACTTTATTACTATTAGATAAACTTGATTTATACTGTTTTTGAAAAACGGGTGTTTTAATAACACTAGACACAACAGAACTAGATTCATCTGTTTTAACAGCCTCTTTTAAACCGGGAGGTAATTGATCTATGATGGCATTATTTTTAGTTAAAATAACTCGCTCTTCAAATAACAGAAAATTAATAGGTGTCTCTTCTAATAATTCAGATAAAATAAACTCTAAAGTAGCATTTGTAAACGATTTTGTAACGATAGAATCATCAAACCAACCTGCTTCAAAATAAAACTTATAACCAACGTTTTTCTCAAGATCTTTAAGCGCTTCTAACCTATTAACATCAATAAATTCTATCGTTATATCTTTATTTGTTTGACAAATAATAGTTTGCGCCATCAAAATAAACAACCAAGTAAATACTGTTTTTACCATATTACAATTTTACTTTTCTAATTTATCTAATTGATTAAAAAGCTTTTCGTAAAACAATTCTTTACCTCTTTTATAGAGTCGATTATTTTTACTGTAAAATGTCTGAATTTCTTTTTTTCTTAGAGGTATTGCTTTTACTAAATCTTTTTTAGAATTGATTTTAAAAAATTGATCCTCAAAACACAAAACATAAGTTGCTTTCTCACTAAATTTATAATAAAGCTTATTGTCTTTAATTATTTTATGTTTCTCTTTTTTCAATTTAACATACAACTTGTATTTAGTGGTAGCATTATTAATTTCTTTAAAAAACCCATTACCATAAAAAGAAGCTAACTCTTCATGTATTGGTAGTCGAACAAATTTAGAATCACCTAAAAAAAACGATTCTACCATACTTGAGTTTAATTGTAAATAATTAACTTTTTTATTTACATACTCTAAAATTATTAAATCGTCTAAGAGATTATACTTCAATTTTAAATTAAAAAATGGCTCACCAGAATAGATAACTGTACCATTAAAAAAATCGTAATTTTTATAGAATTTATTATTATCTGTGTCCCAACATCTATAAATATCAAAATATTCTAATCCGTTATAAACACTTTTATTCTCTTCTTTAGAAAAAGAATCTAGTACACTATAATAATCGGGATTTTTATCAATAGAATTGGGTTGAGAAGTCAGCAAATTTGAAGAAAACAAGCAAACTAAATACATTAAGAGCAATGGCCTCATAAAACTTTCTATTATGACATACCTCTAAAAAAATAAAAAATAGTCATTAAAATGACTGATAATAAAGTTTGAAAGATATTAACTAGAGAGCTAAACTATACACATATTTCAACAAAAACAAGAAAACACTAAGAATTATTTACAAAAAAATTAAAATCATTAAAAAAAATGAAACTAATTCAGCTTATACTTAACCTGTTGTACCTCTAATTCTGTTATAAGCTCTTGAGATACTTTTAC